>JABUUA010000044.1:3137-15078 GCA_021443405.1 Bacteroidaceae bacterium | reverse complement strand
GCTCCACGTCGGCAAGTGTCTGGCGCTGCGTGGGCAGGGGGGCGGCGGGTTGTGTGGCGGTGTCCCAGTCTGTGCCGAAGAAGTCGCCCACGAAGCCGTCGTTCTTGGGCTTCTTGCCCGCGGCGGCAGGGGTGGGAGAGGCCTGTGAGGCCTTGGAGTTCTTCTGCAGCAACTGGCGGAACTCCAGTTCCTCGTACATCTGTTGCAAGGCCTCGCGGTCGGGTTCCTGCACGGCAAGGGCCTCCATGTCGAGGGCGATGGGGACGTCGGTCTTGATAGTTGCCAGCCATTTCGACTGCGCAATCTGCTCCTTGTTATCCTCTACTTTCTGCTTCAGCGCGCCTTTGAGTTGGTCGGTTCCCGCCAGCAAGGCCTCCACCGAACCGAATTGTTGGATGAGTTTCACGGCGGTCTTCTCGCCCACGCCGGGGCAGCCGGGGATGTTGTCGGCCGCGTCGCCCATGAGGCCCAGCATATCAATGACCTGCAGACAATTGTCCAGTCCGTACTTAGCCTTCACTTCCTCGGGGCCGAGTATCTCGGCGTCCTTCGTTCCCACACTCGGTCGGTACATGCGCACGCAGTCGGTCACGAGCTGGGCATAGTCCTTGTCGGGGGTCATCATAAAGGTCGTGATGCCCGCCTCGTCGGCCTGACGGGCGAGGGTCCCAACGACGTCGTCGGCCTCGAAACCGCTCACCTCCAACACCGGAATGCGGTAAGCCTCCAGGATGCGCCGTATCCAAGGCACGGCGGTGCGGATAGCTTCGGGCGTCTCCTCGCGCTGGGCTTTGTAGGCGGGATAGGCCTCGTGGCGGAACGTCGGGCCGGAAGGGTCGATGGCCACGCCCAGATGGGTGGGCTGTTCCTTGGTGATTACCTCCTCGAGGGTGTTGATAAAGCCCAAGATGGCGCTGGTGTTGAGCCCCTTGGAATTGATGCGCGGGTTCTTGATGAAGGCGTAATAGGCTCGATATATCAGCGCGTAGGCGTCGAGTAAGAAGAGTTTTTGCATGAAGTCATTCTATTATTTCTTGTCAAAGTTAGAGAAAAATAACGAATTATTGCCGTTTTTTATGTACTTTTGTGTGAGAATAAACAAGCAATGGACATCTTATCCAACATCCGTCGGCCCGTGGAACAGGAGATGGCGCAGTACAAAGCGCTGTTCGACGACGCGTTGCGCCACGACAATCCGCTGCTCGACGTTGCCCTCACGCACTTGGGTCAGCGGCGCGGCAAGATGATGCGTCCCCTGCTGGTTATCCTTTGTGCCAAGTATTGCGGCGCGGTGAACGAGGCGGTGCTCCACGCTGCCGTGGCCCTCGAGTTACTGCATACGGCCTCACTGGTCCACGACGATGTGGTGGACGAGAGCGACCGTCGTCGCGGACAGCGCTCGGTGAATGCGCTGCTGGACAATAAGGCGGCGGTGCTCGTGGGCGATTATCTGCTGAGCAAGGCCTTGCAGCATGCGGCCCTGACGCGCTCGCTCGAGGTGGTGGAGACCGTGGCGTGCCTGGGGCAGACACTGGCCGACGGCGAACTGTTGCAGCTGACAAATCTTGACAACACCGACTTCTCGGAAGCACATTATCTCGACATCATTCGCAAGAAGACGGCGTCGCTCTTCGTGGCCTGCGCCCGGTGTGGCGCACTGCTCGCGGGCGCTCCGGCCGAAACGCTGGCGCAACTGACTGATTTTGCGGAGCGAGTGGGCATCTGTTTCCAGATTCGTGACGACATTTTCGACTACGCCCAGCACGACGTGGGCAAGCCCGTGGGGCACGACATCCTCGAGGGGAAAATCACCCTTCCGCTCTTGCATTGTCTGCAATCGGAACAAGCCGGGGCAGAGCGCGAGATGGCGCTGATGACGCGCCGCGGCGAGGCTGGGGCAGGGGAGGTGGAGCATTTGCTCAACTTCACGGTGGAGCAGGGCGGTCTCGACTATGCCAAGCGTCAGATGGACGCGTATTGCCGCGAGGCTGTGCAGAAGCTTCAGCGCGATGGCGAGGTGGCGGACAGTCTGCGCCTCTACGCCGCGTTCGTGGCAGGGCGGGATGTGTAGTCCCTTGCCGGGTCGAAAGACACAAAAAATCCAACAAAAATCAAGATAGAATGAGAAAGAAACTGTTATTCGCCGCCGTGGCGCTGCTGCTAAGTTGCACTGCCGGCGCACAGAACTATTGGACTGTGAAGGGCGGTCTCAATTTCACACATCCCGTGGCTCCGTCGCCCTACAACTATAACACGGGCGTGGGTGCGCAGATGGGTCTGACCTATTCGGTCCAGTTGCCCAAGAATTTCTATTTCGTGCCCGGCGTGTCGGTGGCCTACCGCTCATGGAAATTCAGCGATTTTGCAGTGGATGCCATCGGCGACATGCTGGCGGAACGGGAGGACAACAAGTTCAGGGAGTGCGAGATAGCCGTTCCCCTGTACATCGACTACGTGATTCCCATCGACCCCGTGGGCTTTCATGTCTTCACGGGTCCGCAGTTGTATTGCAGCGCGTGCAATAAGTTCAAGTCTGAGGTCGTTATTGGCGGCTACGACTTTGGCCAAACCTACGACATGTTTGACAACGGCATGTTCGAGTACAACCGCTTTGGTCTGGCCTACAACGTGGGCGCGGGCATTACCTTCGGTCAGCATTGTAGCCTCGACTTCACCGCGTCGTTCGGCCTGACACACCTGGGCAAGGACTGCGGCTACACGATTCGCAAGAACGCATACGCCCTTACGTTTGGCTACAGTTTCTGAGGGCGTTCCGTCCGCTCGCGCGGGGGTGCTTCGGTCGGCCTCTCGTCGTCCCGATTTCGCCACGCGCGTGACTGCAGATATTTATCTAAGGAAAAACGGAAATTTTCTTAGAAAAAATCAAATTTTCCTTAGTAAAACGCACCTCTCCCTCTGCAGGTCTGGAATCGGTCTTCTCGATGAACGCGAGAGGGTAGGGGCGTAATCAATCGGACATGTAGCTAAAAACCCCGTCAGTCATTGGCTGGCGGGGCTTTTTTAGCTAAGAATTTCAGTTGAAAAATCCGATTGTTATTGCTTCAACATCTGGTAGAGTTTGTCCAGTTTGGGCGCAATGATAATCTCGGTGCGGCGGTTGCGCGCACGTCCTTCCGGCGTTGCGTTGGTGTCCATGGGCTTATATTCGCCACGTCCGCAGGGCTGAATCTGCAGGGGGTTGACGTTGTAAGTCTCTGTCAGTATGCGCACAACACTGGTGGAACGTATCACCGAGAGGTCCCAGTTGTCCTTGAAAACAGCCGTGTGGATGGGGATGCTGTCTGTGTGACCTTCGATGTAGACGTCCACGTCGGCCTGACGATTGAGCACGGTTGCGAGCTTGCCCAGTGCCTGACGACCGAGGTCGTTCACGTTGGCGCTGCCCGACTCAAAGAGAAGTTTATCGCTCATGGCCACATACACCTTGCCGCCTTCCTCGCGAATCGAAAGCTCGTCGCTGCTGAATCCGTTGAGCGCCTGCTTCACGTTGTCGAGGATGCTCTTCACGCGAGCGTTCTGCTCGTCCACCATCTGCTGCAGTTGTGCGATGGTTCTCTCGCGGTCGCCGAGCTCCGTATTCTTCTGGCTGAGCTGACTGGTGAGCGTTGCATTGTTGCGCTGCGCCAGCCGAAGGGCCTGACCTAAATTTAGCGTGTCGCCGATGAGACCCTGGCACTGACGCACCAAGCTGTTGCAGTCTTGGCGGGCATACATGAGCAAGTTGCCCAAACTGTCACGACTGTAGAGCGCGGCCAGGCGACCGGCCTCCGCCTCGTCGTATTTTCTGCGTCCCACTACACAAGAGGAACACAAAACGGCCAAAAGGACGAAAAATGTCAAATTTCTTGTTTTCATTTTCTATTTCACTTGAAAAGAGTTATTCGTTTTATGGGGGTTTACTTCCGTATAATCAGGCGGTTAAC
The DNA here is from genome assembly GCA_021443405.1 of Bacteroidaceae bacterium. Taxonomy (GTDB): domain Bacteria; phylum Bacteroidota; class Bacteroidia; order Bacteroidales; family Bacteroidaceae; genus Physcousia. The sequence goes on along the minus strand of JABUUA010000044.1, from coordinate 11,134 downwards.
CTTATTTTTGCCCTCACAGACGTCGCGCAGACGGAACGAACCTGCCCGATGGTCCTGAATACGCGACGTAGAGAGGGGCAAAAATCAGAAGAATTTTACTTCCGAGCCTTCCACCTCACTTAGGAGCAGGTTGGCGAGTCGCGAGGTGCCGAGTCGAAGCCATTGGTTCGTGAGCCACTGTTCACCCAATACTTCCTTCACGATGGTGTAGTAGATGACGGCGTCGCGCACGGTGTTCAGACCGCCGGCGGGCTTGAAGCCGATTTGAATCCCCGTTTTGTCGTAATATTCTTTTATGGCTTGGCACATCACATAAGCGGCCTCGGGGGTGGCGGCTGGCTTTTCTTTGCCGGTACTTGTCTTAATATAATCGGCCCCGGCATACATAGCCAGGAGACTCGCCTTCTTGATGTTCGCGGCCGAACCTAAGAGTCCAGTCTCGAGGATGACCTTCATTTTCTTCTCACCGCAGACGGCTTTCAGTTCACTTATCTCGTCGCACACGGTCTCATAATCGCCCGACAGGAACTTGCCCACGCTCATCACGATGTCAATCTCCGTGGCGCCGTCTTTCACGGCTAAGGCTGTCTCGGCCACCTTCACCTCAATGAGGGCTTGCGACGAAGGGAAGCTGCCGCTCACACAGGCAATCTCCACGCCTTCCACCTCCAGACTCTGGCTCACGATGCTGGCGTAACAGGGGTAAACGCAAATGGTGGCAACGTGCGGAAGGGCGGGGTAGGCGGCTGCGAATTCGTTGACGCGCTCGGTGAATTTCAGCACGCTTTCCTCCGAATCCGTGGTCTTCAAGGTGGTCAGCTCCACGCTTCCCAACAGGAATTTCTTGACGTCGAGCGTGTCGTTCTCGGGCACCTTCTCCTCAATGAGCTTGGCCACCTTGGCGGCCACCTCGTCGTCCTTGATGCAAGTGTTGTATTGCTGCAACACTTCGTCGTATTTGTTCATCTCTACCATATATATAATAGTTTTAATTGTTAGTGTTCCTTCGTCTCTTTCGTCCCGTTAAAGGCCCGTTTATTCCTTGTTTTTCGAGTCCATACAAATAGTTACGGGCCCGTCGTTCAGCAGTTCTACCTTCATGTCTGCGCCGAATTCTCCCGTCCCTACTGGGCGGCCCACGAGCTCTTCGAGGCGCTGGCAGAAGGCCTCGTAAAGGGGGATGGCGGTCTCGTGCCGGGCGGCTCGTATGTAACTCGGGCGGTTGCCTTTCTTGTAACTTGCCATCAATGTGAACTGGCTGACTACTAAAACCTCACCTTTCTCCTCGATAATACTGCGATTCATCACGCCATTTTCGTCCTCAAATACGCGCAGTCCGGCCACTTTGTGGCAGAGCCACTCCACATCTTCCATGCCGTCGGCCTCCTCTATGCCTAATAATATAAGGTAACCTTTCTGGATGGCCGACTTCTGACGCCCAGATATGGTGACTGAGGCGTGCTGAACACGTTGAATGACGATTCTCATGATGCAATATTAATTATTTTTTTCCGCTTTTGCAAGACTTTCGAGAAGGATTTTAGCCTTCGCGGTGCCTATGACCGCGGCTATGGCTGCTTCGCCTGCCTCGCGCATACGTTTCACGCTCCGGAACTGCTTGACGAGGGCCTCACGCGACTTTATCCCGATGCCGGGAATATCGTCCAGCACGGAATGTGTCTGGCTCTTGCTGCGTTTTTTTCTATGGAATGTGATGGCAAAACGGTGTACTTCGTCCTGAATCTGCGTGAGAAGATGGAACAGTGCGCTGTCCGTTTTCATGCCCACAACCTGTGGTGGAAATCCATACAATAGCTCGTTCGTGCGGTGGTGATTGTCCTTCGCAAGGCCTGCTATCGGGATGTTCAGGCCCAGTTCTCCTTCCACCACCTGCCGGACAACCTCCATTTGGCCCCTTCCTCCGTCGGTGATGATGAGGTCGGGTAGGGGTGTTTCGTCGTTTTTCATTCGTGAATAGCGCCTACGCACCACTTCCTTCATGGAGGCATAATCGTCCGGTCCTTCCACGGTCTTTATAATATAGTGCCGATAGTCGCGCTTGCTGGGCTTCCCCATTCGAAACACCACGCAGGCGGCAACGGCATCTTGACCTTGCATGTTCGAGTTGTCGAAGCACTCAATCTGGCGTGGCATCTCCGGTAGAGCCAATAGATTTTGCAACTCTAACATGAGGCGTGTGCCTTTTTGTTCGGGATTCAGCTTATCGTTCTGCAGTAATCGGTCCTTTTTGTACTGCATGACATTGAGCTTCGAAAGCTCGAGAAGCTTCCGTTTATCGCCCTTCTGTGGCACTGTGAAGCACACTCCTTCGATAAAAAGTTCCACGGGAAACGGCACAATAATCTCTTTGGATACAGAAGGATACCGTTCTCTCATTTCGCCAATTCCTAATATAAGTAGTTCCTCCACCGTTTCATCGAGCCGTTTCTTTATTTCGAATGTGAAGGCTTGCGTAATACATCCGTTGGAGACATGCAGGTAATTGACGTAGGCCACGCCCTCGCTTTCCTCTATATTATAGACGTCGATGTTGTGCAACGTATGGCTGACCACCTCGCTTTTACTGCGATAATTGTCCAGCAGAAAGTATTTTCTCTTGATGGTTTCCGCCTCTTCAAACCGCATTTCTTGGGCTAAACGCTGCATCTCGTCCAGCATTTCTTGTTGAATCGTCCGCGTATTTCCCTTGAGAATCTCGCGTGCTTCCTCTATCCAGCGCCCGTATTCCTCGTGCGACACCTTGCCGATGCAGGGTCCGAGACAGTTCTTGATGTGATAATCGAGGCATTCACGGTGCTTTCCCTTCTCTATGCTGGTGGGTGTGATGCTCTCGTGACACTTGCGAATCGGGTAGAGATTGTGTATGAGGTCCAGTAACAAATTGAGCGTTGGAATGTGGCTATACGGACCGAAATACGTGCCGAACCGCTTGCTTTCTATCTTGCGTGTTTGGTAGATACGCGGAAAATATTCGTTGGTCACCACGATGCTGGGGTACGTTTTGCCGTCTTTCAGCAGGATGTTGTACTTAGGATTCCACTGTTTTATCAGGCTGTTCTCTAATAGAAGCGCGTCTTCCTCGGTATTCACCACTATATATTTGATGTCACGGATGCAGGCAACGAGGCGCGCCGTCTTTAAGTTTTGGTGATCTTTCTGGAAATAACTCGAGACACGACGCTTCAACCGCTTGGCTTTACCCACGTAAATGATGGTACCCGTCTCGTCGAGATACTGGTAACATCCAGGGCAATCAGGTAAATTGTTTATGATTCCCTTCAGATATGCGTCGAGTTCTTCCTTGGTTTGCATGGCGACACAAGCGTATGTGTGCGGCCACAAATAGGCACGTGTAAGGTCACACGTCCGTATTTGTGCGCCTGAACGTCCTAATGTTATATGGTCATGAGTGTGGTGATTTCCACATCATCGCCGAAGCACTCCCGGCCGTTCAAGCCCTCGATGGCAAGCTCGATGATGAAGTTGATGAAGGTTTTCTTGGGATTGAAGCCCTTGACGAGTCCGTAGGCTGCAGCCATGGTGCCGCCCGTCGCCAGTAAATCGTCGTGGATGAGCACGACGTCGTCCTCCGTAATAGCGTCGTCGTGAATCTCGATAGTGTCCTTACCATATTCCTTCATATAGGTAGCCTTGCGTGTTTGTGCGGGTAATTTACCGGGCTTTCGGCACATCACAAACCCCGCTCCTAAGCGTAACGCGACAGCGGCTCCTAACACAAAGCCTCGACTTTCCAAGCCTACCACCTTGGTGATACCCTTGTCTTTGTACAGTTCGTAAATCTCGTCCACCATGATTCGTAAGCACTCGGGGTCCTTGAACAAGGTGGTGACGTCCTTGAATTGAATGCCTGGGATGGGGAAGTCGGGCACGTTGCGAAGGTTCTTCAGCAGAATTTCGTTGTTCATAGTATATGATGTTTTATTATTGTTCCACGTGTAACATTGGCGAGCCACCGGCTTCGTAGGGATGGGTTATCGGCCCATGAGCACCATCAGCACGTTGATGTCGCTGGGCGACACGCCCGGGATGCGGCTTGCTTGGGCCAGTGTCTCGGGGTCGATGCGCTTGAGCTTCTGTCGCGCTTCGGTGGAGAGTTGTAGAATCTGGTCGTAGTCGAAGCGGCCGCGAAGGTTGAGCTCCTCGAGACGCAGCATCTTGTCGGCCATTTGTCGCTCGCGTTCGATATATCCCTTGTACTTGATTTGTATCTCAGCTGCCTCCACGATTTCCTCTCGTCGGTTGGGTATCGTCTGCAGGCACTCGGCCAGACGAGGCGTGTGGTGTGCAATCTGTTCAATGGTGAGTTGCGGGCGCGACACCAAATCCAGCAGTTTGCAACCACGCTGGAGTGGGGTAGCGTCGTATTTCTCGAGCCACTGGTTGGCGTATTGTGCTTTGATGCTATAGTCCTCGCAGAAGTGTATGACGCGCTCTATCTCTGCCTCCTTCTGCTTCCAGTGCTGGTGACGCTCGGAGGTGGCCAAGCCCAGTTGGTAACTGCGCTCGGTCAATCGACGGTCGGCATCGTCCTGACGTAGCAGAATTCTGTACTCGGCGCGCGAGGTAAACATGCGGTAAGGCTCATCGACGCCCTTGGTCACAAGGTCGTCTATCAGCACCCCGATGTAGCTCTCATCGCGCTTCATGGTGAAGGGCGCCGAGCCGCTGCATTTTAGTGCCGCGTTGATGCCCGCCACGATGCCTTGGCCAGCGGCCTCCTCGTAGCCCGTGGTACCATTGACTTGGCCAGCCAAAAAGAGTCCTTCGACCAGACGTGACTCCAGCGAGTGCGAGAGCTGAGTGGGGTCGAAGAAGTCATATTCGATGGCATAGCCCGGACGATAGACTTGCAGATGGCGGAAGGCGGGTATCAGTCGGAGTGCCTCCAACTGTACGTCGATGGGCATCGACGACGAGAAACCATTAAGATAGAACTCCTGTGTGCTGGTGCCTTCGGGCTCGAGAAAGAGTTGGTGCTGTTCCTTATCTGCAAAGGTCACAAGTTTCGTCTCGATGCTGGGGCAATAGCGCGGGCCGATGCTCTGGATTTGTCCATTGTAAAGCGGCGAGTCAGGCAATCCTTGGCGGAGGCGCTCGTGCACCTCTGGGTTCGTGTATGTAATCCAGCAAGGCAGTTGAGCCAGTTGCTGCGCCTCACTCATATAGGAGAACTTGTGGAAGTCGACCTCTCCTTCCTGTTGTGTCATAAGGCTGAAGTCAACCGTTCGGCCGTCGATGCGCACCGGAGTTCCCGTCTTCATGCGGTCGACGCGAATGCCGTGTCGGGCAATGCTCTCCGATAAATGCAACGACGCCGGCTCGGCGCAGCGCCCACCGGGCAACTGTGTGCGACCTATGTGCATCAAGCCGTTGAGGAAGGTACCCGCAGTAATCACCACGCAAGGCGCTAAGAATTCCACGTCGAGATAGGTGCGAATGCCTGTCACGTGCCCAGCAGACACCAGCAATTCTTTTACCTGGTCTTGCCAAATCGACAGGTTGTCCTGGTTCTCGAGAACCTCTCTCCATGCCCATATATATTTGCCTCGGTCGCATTGGGCACGCGGACTCCACATGGCCGGTCCCTTGCTCCTGTTGAGCATTCGGAACTGTATGGCGCACCGGTCGGTGACCTGACCGATGTGACCGCCCAGGGCGTCCACCTCGCGGACTATCTGTCCCTTGGCAATGCCACCGATGGCTGGGTTGCAACTCATCTGCGCTATCTTATTCATATCCATAGTGATAAGTAGCGTTTGAGCACCCATTTGGGCACTCGATGCCGCCGCTTCGCACCCAGCGTGACCGGCTCCGACGACTATCACATCGTAGTTGCATTTCATGAGTTGTCTGTCTTTTCTGTTTACAAAAGTAATCATTTTCGATGAAAGTCTTTGGTAATTCGCTTGCAGAAATGGATAAAAAGCGTTAAATTTGTCTGCAAAACATCTAATACTCTAATAATATATTATATTAAAAGCAATCATTTATGTGGTTAATTAAATCATCAATCGGTAGGAAAGTGGTGATGTCTGTAACAGGCATTGCGCTTATCCTGTTCTTGACCTTCCATGCGTCAATGAACGTGGTGGCCCTTATCAGTGCTAAGGGTTACAACATGATTTGTGAGTTTCTGGGCGCCAACTGGTATGCCGTAGTAGCAACCGTCGGTTTGGCTGGCCTGGTGGCTTTGCATTTTATCTATGCCTTCTGGCTGACACTCCAGAACAAAAAGGCTCGTGGTAACAGCTCGTATGAGGTGACCGACAAGCCTAAGAGTGTGGAATGGGCAAGCCAGAACATGCTCGTGCTGGGCATCATCGTCATCCTCGGTATGGGTCTGCACTTGTTCAACTTCTGGTGGAACATGATGGCCGCCGAGTTGGACATCACCGCTGGCAACGGTATCGGCGCTGCCGATGGCGTTGGTCAGATTGCGTACACTTTTTATTATAAAGCTGTTCATGGTTACGGTTGTGTTTACACAGCCATCTATCTCGTATGGTTGGTAGCGCTGTGGTTCCACCTGACCCACGGTTTCTGGAGTGCCCTTCAGACGCTGGGCTGGAGCGGTCACGTATGGTTCGAGCGCTGGCGCTGCATCGGTAACGTGTTCTGCACCCTCGTGGTGGCCATGTTTGCCGCTGTTGCCATCGCCTTCTGTGCTGGTTGGACCCCTTGTGATTACGACGATGAAAATGCCGTTGAGACTGAGTGCCCCATGAAGGGCGAGGGCTGCTGCAAGGGTCACAAAGGTGGCTGCCAAAAGGCCGAGGGCATGCACTGCCACAAGGACAAGATGGTGCATGAGGACTGCGAGGCTTGTGAACCCATGATGACACAAGGTGCCAATTAATAACCCCACAAATTGAATATACAATTATGGCAAAGACTATAGATTCAAGAATCCCCGAGGGACCTATCGCGGAGAAGTGGACCAACTATAAGGCACACCAGCGTCTGGTTAACCCCAAGAACAAACTGAAGCTCGACGTCATCGTGGTGGGTACGGGTCTGGCTGGTGCCAGCGCCGCTGCCTCACTGGGTGAAATGGGTTTCAACGTTATTAACCTTTGCATTCAAGACTCACCCCGTCGCGCCCACTCTATTGCTGCCCAGGGTGGTATCAATGCAGCCAAGAACTATCAGAACGATGGTGACTCTGTATATCGTCTCTTCTACGATACGGTGAAGGGCGGCGACTATCGTGCTCGTGAGGCCAATGTGTATCGTCTGGCCGAGGTGTCGAACAACATCATCGACCAATGTGTTGCCCAGGGTGTTCCCTTTGCTCGTGAGTACGGTGGCATGCTTGCCAACCGTTCGTTCGGCGGTGCTCAGGTGAGCCGTACGTTCTATGCCAAGGGTCAGACAGGCCAGCAGCTGTTGCTCGGTGCCTACAGTTCTCTCTCTTGTCAGGTAGAGGCCGGTAAGGTAAAACTCTATACGCGTTATGAGATGGAGGACGTTGTTATCGTTGACGGTCGTGCTCGCGGTATCATTGCCAAGAACTTGGTTACCGGCAAGCTTGAGCGTTTCTCTGCCAACGCTGTGGTTATCGCCACCGGCGGTTACGGTAACGCTTACTTCCTCTCGACCAACGCCATGGGTTGCAACTGCACGGCAGCCATCCAGGCTTATCGTAAGGGTGCCTACTTTGCAAACCCCTCTTACGTACAGATTCACCCCACCTGTATCCCCGTGCACGGCGACAAGCAGTCGAAACTGACCTTGATGTCAGAGTCGTTGCGTAACGATGGCCGTATCTGGGTTCCCAAGAAATTGGAAGATGCCAAGGCACTGCAGGAGGGTACGAAGCAGGGTTACGAGATTCCCGAGGAGGACCGTGACTACTACCTGGAGCGCCGCTATCCCGCCTTCGGTAACCTCGTGCCTCGTGACGTGGCATCGCGTGCCGCCAAGGAGCGCTGCGACAAGGGCTTCGGCGTTAACAA
>JABUUA010000044.1:0-1959 GCA_021443405.1 Bacteroidaceae bacterium | reverse complement strand
ATGTGCTCGCTCTACATCAACGGCACGCCTCACGGCAAGACCGAGCGCGGCGCTACCACCTGTCAGCTCTATATGCGTAAGTTCAACGACGGCGACACCATCACCGTTGAGCCCTGGCGCTCGGCTGGTTTCCCCGTTATCATGGACTGCATGGTTGACCGTAATGCCTTCGACAAGATTATGCAGGCAGGCGGTTACACCACCATCCGCACCGGTCAGGCACAGGATGCCAATGCCATCCTCATCCCCAAGGCTGACGCCGACGAGGCAATGGACTGCGCAAGTTGCATTGGTTGCGGTGCCTGTGTTGCCGCTTGTAAGAACGGTTCTGCCATGCTTTTCGTAAGCTCGAAGGTAAGCCAGTTGGCCCTCCTGCCTCAGGGTAAGGTGGAGGCCGCACGCCGTGCCAAGGCTATGATTGCCCGCATGGATGAACTGGGCTTTGGCAACTGCACGAACACACGTGCCTGCGAGGCCGTTTGTCCCAAGTGCGAGACCATCGCCAACATTGCTCGCCTCAACCGCGAGTTCATCAAGGCAAAGTTGGCAGACTAATCCCTGCCATCCACTCTCATACCGCCCCACGTTCCTCCACGAACGTGGGGCTTTTTATTTGTCTGTGAGCGTCATTGGACCGCGTTTTCTGGATGCGGGGCGGTTTTTTTCAAAAAAAATGGCTAACTTTGTGGCGTTAGTTGGCACGGTCTTCCTGCTGACGGAGCGTGACGAAGGCACTGTCGAGGCCTCTGCAGAACGGTGCGGGGCGGCGGAGGACGGCTGACGAACTATGAGATGACTATGAAACAGACAATGAAGCACTGGGGGATGGGGCTGGCGGCCTTGCTTTTCGGCCTTCCGGCAACCGCCCAAGAGTTTGAGAAGAACTTTGAGGACAACACGCTGCGCCTCGACTACATCATGGCAGGCACGGCGCAGGAATCGCACATCTACCTCGACGAGATGATGAAGCAGGAGCGCTGGGCGGGCCGCAAGAACCGCTTGGCGGAGGAGTTTCTGCACGGTAACGGACAACTGACCGTGCGCGACCACGAGACGCACGAGGTGCTGTACGTGTGGACGTTCAGCACCCTGTTCCAAGAATATCTGCTCACCGACGAGGCCAAGACGCTGCCGCGCGCCTTTGAATGCAGTTATAACGTGCCGTTTCCCAAGCGCCCCGTGGACATCACCATCTCGCTTTCCGACCAGTATCAGCGCGTGACCACCGAATTGACGCACACTGTGGACCCCGCCGACGTGCTCATCCGTCGCATTGGCGACTGCGGCATCCCGTTCCATTATATCTGGAAGGGCGGCCACGACACGCCGACGGCGACCGCTGCTCCCAAGCCCGCCAAACCCAACAACCGCCAGTTCACTCCCCATGCCTTCGACCCCTTTCAAGGCGTGGACGTGACAGGCTGCGTGGACCTTGCCATTGTGGCCGAGGGCTACACCGAGCAGGAGATGGGCAAATTTTATGCCGACTGCCAGCGGGCCACTGATGCGCTGTTTGAGCGCGAGCCCTTCCGTTCGCTCAAGTCGCGCTTCAACGTGGTGGCCGTGGCCGCACCCTCGCGCCAGAGCGGGCCGAGCGTGCCGCACAAGGGACTGTGGAACGAGACGCCCTCGCGCTCCCACTACGACACTTTCTACTCTAACCGTTACCTCATGGCGCAGGACATGCACCGCGTGTACGACCTGTTGAGCGGCGTTCCTTTTGAGCATATCATGATACTGACGAATACCGACACCTATGGAGGTGGCGGCATCTACAACCAGATTACCCTCGCCACCAGCGACCATCCCACCTTCAAACAGGTGTTCGTCCACGAGTTTGGTCATAGCTACGGAGGCTTGGCCGACGAGTACGTTGACCTTGACATGGACGAGATTTGGTACCCTGCCGAGGTGGAGCCGTGGGAGCCTAACATCACCACGCTGCACGACTTCCAACAG
>JABUUA010000043.1:3587-15560 GCA_021443405.1 Bacteroidaceae bacterium | reverse complement strand
TCGCTGTACCATCCGTCGCCCACATACCACTCCTCGATTTTCTCCATGGCGCGGTGCACGCGGTACATGTCGGCCTGACCGCCCGCTTTCAGGATGAAAGCTTCCTCCATGGCGCAGAACAACAGCCAGTTGGTGTAGCAGGGGTCGTAGCGGCGGAGCCCCTGCAGTTCTGCGATGTAGCGCGCTTTCGTCACGTCGTCCAGCGGTTGCCACAGTGCGTCGTAGGCCCGGTGCAGCGACTCCACTACATAAGCGGCATCCACCAAAGTCTGGCCGCCGCTCTTCCAGCCCAAATAGTCGGGGCTGTCCGGATCCACCGCATTCTTATAAGCCTTCAACGCCCACTCGCGAAGTTGCTGGCGCATTTTTCCCTCCTCCGTATCGTCGTCGGGCAACGAGAGCCACGGGGAAATTCCGGCCATCAAGCGCCCGAAACATTCCATATAGGCCACTTTCTTGTCGCGGTTGTCCCACGTTGGAGAGAGCTCCAGCTGCATATTCTGTTGCAACGTGCCGTTGGCCATGTTCTCCAGCACCGGCGCCGCCATACGATAAGCTAGTTCAACCCAATAGCGGCGGTCGGAAGCACCATCGCCCAGAGGGTTCTTTCCCACCTTCTTCGTCTTTGCAGACCCCATGCCCGACACGACGGCCAGCAGCATGAGCAGTAAAAATTTTTTCATGTTGCGTATGTTTATTTTTCTGTCATCACACCCGAAATCGTCAGACGGACAATCTCGTTGCGGGCATTGCTCCGGACGGTGATGGTCTTCGCAAACTTGCCGGGGAACTTCCCGCTGCCGTTATAGGTGACATCGATGGCGCCTCGCTCCCCGGGCTTGATGGGCGCCTTGGGGTAGTTCGGAACCGTGCAGCCGCAACTGGCAAACGCCTGGTTGATGACCAAGGGCTTGTCGCCGGTGTTCGTGAACTGGAAGCTGCAACGACGCTCGGGGTCACTCTCGGGGAAAGTGCCCAAATCTATTTTCAGCGTGTCGAAAGTAATCTCGGCATACAGCTCCTTCGGGGTGTTTACGGTTGGCTTATAGGAATAAGCCATAGCGGCGGCCCCAACGGTCATGACCAAGAATAAAGCGTATAAAACAATCGTTCTTTTCATTGTATTCTTATTTGTTGCTGGCAAATATACAACATTTAACTGAATTTTGGGCCAAAATGTGCATAAAAAATGTTGAAGCTTTAGAGAAGTGGCTTTTTTTTACTATCTTTGCGCTCGTAATATAATGAGGTAAAATGATTGTTTTCAACACAACCTATACTATGCCCACTGCCGATGCCCGCCATTTTGTGATTTGGGTGCATCAAAGCCTGTTCCCTCGCACGGCCGAGGATGGCGCACTGTGCAATCCTCGTTTGTTACGGGTTCTCTCTCACCACGACCAAGAAACCGAATGCTTCTCCGTGCAGTTCCAGGCAGAGAGCACGGCCGAGCTGCATCGCTGGTTCAACCGATTGGGGAACAGCCTCAACCAAGAACTGCTGCGGGTGTTTGACGGACGCATTGTGGGCTTCACTACGCTTTTGGAGGAAATCATGGACGAATGATGCAGACGGAGAAAGTGATATTGGGCATTGACCCGGGCACTAACCTCATGGGGTATGGCGTGCTGAGGGTGACGGGCAACACCGCTGAAGCCATTGCGTTGGGCGTTATCGACCTGCGCAAATACGCGGACGGCTATCTCAAGTTGGGTCATATCTTCGAGCGCATCACGGGAATCATCGAATCCTATCTGCCGGACGAACTCGCCATTGAAGCGCCTTTCTTCGGGAAAAACGTGCAAAGTATGCTGAAGCTGGGCCGAGCACAAGGAGTGGCGATTGCCGCCGCCATGCAACGCGATGTGCCCATCACGGAATATGCGCCCATGAAAATAAAGATGGCCCTCACGGGGATTGGCACGGCCAGCAAAGAACAAGTGGCTGGCATGTTGCAACGTATTCTCAAACTCTCGCCGGAACAGATGAACACGGCCATGGACGCCACCGACGCTCTGGCGGCCGCCTATTGCCATTACCTGCAGATGAAAATGCCCGCCTCTGAAGGCCGCTATCATTCGTGGAAAGATTTCGCCCGGAAAAACGCAAATAAAATCAGAAAGGAATGAAGGAAATCATCCGCATAGACAAGGGCGTAACCCGCCATCCCGACCGCAGAATGGCCGAGCCTGTGTCGCTCTCCATCTTGGTAGGCGAGCAGATAGCCATTGTCGGCGACAATGCGGCGGGCAAGAGCCGGCTTGTGGACCTCATCACCAGCCGCTTTCCTTTGCTGGGCGACGAAGTGAATTACGACTTCGGACCGAAAGCTCACGCGCTGGTCAGCGATAACATTAAATACATCTCGTTCCAGGATTCCTATGGCGACAGCGTTGGAATGTATTATTACCAACAACGCTGGAACCAACACGACATAGAAGAGAACACCCCGACTCTGGGCAACATCTTGGAGCAAAGCAGCAAACTGCATGCAACGGCCCGCTCCATGTCGTGCGAGCAACTGTGCCAATTGTTCAAACTGGAAAACCAACTGGACAAATACATCATTAGTCTTTCCAGCGGAGAACTGCGAAAGGTCCAACTGATAAAGGCGTTGATGGGTGCTCCTCGGGTGCTCATCTTGGACAATCCATATATCGGGCTGGACGCCTCCACGCGACAAGTGCTGACCGACCTGCTCTCGTCACTCATCCAGGAACTGCAGCTCACCATCATCCTTGTCTTATCACGGTGTGACGAGATTCCCGACTTCATCACCCACGTTCTGCCCGTCAAGGAGTTGCGGTTGGAGCCGAAACAGACCCGCTCAGCATATAAGACACTCAGTCCCGTTACGCCAGCCCTGCCCCATCAGGAACAAGAATGGATACTGAATTTTCCCTCCGAACAACCCTACAACTTACATCAGCAAGGTTGCATATTGCGACTGCGACAAGTAAGTATTCAGTATGGAGCGCGCGTGATTCTCAGCCATCTCGACTGGGAAGTGCATGAGGGAGAACGTTGGGCATTGAGCGGCGAAAACGGTGCGGGGAAGAGCACGTTGCTCAGTCTGATTTGCGCCGACAACCCACAATCCTACGCTTGCGATATACAGTTGTTTGAACGACAACGAGGTTCGGGCGAAAGTATCTGGGAAATTAAACGACACATCGGCTACGTCAGCCCCGAAATGCACCGCGCCTACCTCAAGAATATCCCAGCGATAGACATCGTGGCTAGCGGACTGAACGACACTGTCGGATTGTACAATCGTCCTCGCCCAGAGCAGCGCGAAAGTTGCATGCGCTGGTTGCAAGTGTTCGGCATTGCAGAACTTGCCGACCGTAACTTCCTGCAACTGTCATCGGGTGAACAACGCTTATGCCTATTGGCCCGGGCCTTTGTGAAAGACCCCGAACTGCTGATTCTCGACGAACCGCTGCACGGTCTGGACGCACAAAACTGCGCTCGTGTACAAGAAATCATAGACACTTTCTGTCAGCGGCCGCACAAGACTCTGATAATGGTGACTCATTACCAGAATGAATTGCCGCAATGTATCACACATCATCTATATTTAACGAAAAACTAACATTTTGATTCATACAATTATGAAAAAACTGCTTTTATTAGTACTGTTGACCATCGTCACCTCCGCTTCTCAACTGCAAGCGCAGGAAGTGTTCCAGTCTATTGTTGACAATGCTAAGTTAGTACTTGACGACCCCAACGCAGACCCTTTCCTGAAGAACGTGAGCACCTTCAAATTTAAGGCTATGCAATACATGTGCACTACGATTATTCGCCTTGAAGGGTCGGCCGACGGCAAGTTCCTTGACCAGCAAGCCGCTGCCATGAATGACTTCATCACTCATTACTTCAGCGACATGGCCATCCACCAATCCAGCAATGCGGAAAAGCAGAAAGCGATTATGACCCGCTATTGGAAGGCGAGCATCGACCATCCTTTGTTCAAAGACTCGAACAAGAATGTAACGCTCGAGTTCATAAAAACACCGGGATACATCACGCCCTTTAGTCTGGACACCAACTGGGTGGAGGCTGTTCGCTCACTCGGAAAGAAATAGCAAGCGGATGAAGATTGCAGTCCTTCAGTATAATGCAGGCAACACCTATTCGGTGGTCAATGCGTTATGCCGGCTTGGAGTCAACCCTGTGCTTACGGACGACATAGAGTTACTCGGCGACGCCGACAAAGTCATTGTTCCGGGACAGGGGGCGGCGAGCCAGGCCATGCAGTATCTTCGTGACCATCGTCTGGACCAACTGCTCGTTACTCTGCGTCAGCCCGTCTTGGGCATCTGCATCGGACAACAATTATTTTGCCAGCATTCCGACGAGGGCAACGTGGACTGTTTGCAACTGATAGACGCCCCTGTCCATAAATTCGTGCCGACCCATCCTGACCAGAAGATTCCTCACATGGGCTGGAACTCACTGCACAATGTTCAAGGACCGCTGTTCGATGGTATTCACGAAGGGGATTTTGTCTATTTCGTCCACAGTTACTTCGTCCCCCAGTGCCCCTATACAATTGCCACCTGCGATTACATCCACCCTTTTTCCGCCGCTCTGCAAAAAGATAACTTCTATGCCACTCAGTTTCATCCAGAGAAAAGCGGCAAGGTGGGCGAACGGATACTCAAAAACTTTCTGGACTTATGATTGAGTTGATTCCTGCCATCGATATAATTGACGGACACTGTGTCCGACTTTGCATGGGCGACTATGCATCGAAGAAAGTTTATGCCACCAATCCAGTGGCCATGGCCCAGGAGTTTGAGCAAATAGGATTCAAGCGCCTGCACATTGTGGACCTTGACGGAGCAAAAAGTCAACACGTGGTCAACCTGAACATCTTGCAAGAGATTTGCAGTAAGACAAACCTTGCCGTTGACTTCGGCGGCGGTGTAAAGACTGACCAAGATTTGCGACTCGTCTTTGAGGCCGGTGCTCAGATGGCTACTGCAGGAAGCATTGCCATCAGTCATCCCGAACTGTTCTTGGAATGGTTGGCGCAATATGGTCCCGACCTTCTTATTTTAGGGGCAGATGTGCGCAACGACAGAATTAGCATCAATGGCTGGTGTGAAGACAGCGACACGCACTTGTTGGCTTTCCTCGACCGATATATCAAGGCTGGAACACGCAAGGTTTTGTGCACCGACATCAGTTGCGACGGCATGCTGCAAGGTCCAGCCACCGAATTATACTCAAGTGTCATGAGCAAGTTCCCCGATTGTCATCTCATCGCAAGTGGCGGGGTGTCGTGCATTGAAGACATCCGCGCCCTGAACGAAGCCAACATTCCTGCCGTAGTATTTGGCAAAGCGCTTTACGAGGGACGGATAGATGTGAAAGCATTAAAATCAGAATTCTTATGTTAGCCAAACGCATCATTCCTTGTCTTGACGTTAAAGACGGCCGCACCGTAAAGGGAACCAACTTCGTGCAACTGCACGATGCTGGCGACCCCGTTGAACTCGGATATGAATACAGTCAACAAGGTGCAGACGAACTGGTGTTCCTGGACATTACGGCAAGTCACGAAGGGCGCAAGACCTTTGGAGACATGGTGGAGCGCGTGGCGCGCAATCTGAATATTCCGTTCACAGTGGGAGGCGGCATCCATGAACTCAGCGACGTAGAGCGCTTGCTGACTGCCGGGGCCGACAAAGTGAGCATCAACAGCGCGGCCCTACGCCATCCGGAACTTATCGACGAGATTACCAAGCGATATGGGAGTCAAGTTTGTGTGGTCGCCATCGACGCACAAGAGACCAACGGCGACTGGACATGTTATGTCAATGGCGGGCGCATCCCCACAGACCGATCTCTGTTCGAATGGGCCCACGAGGCGCAAGAACGCGGGGCGGGTGAGATTCTCTTCACAAGCATGAACCATGACGGCGTGAAAAATGGTTTTGCCAACGAGGCTCTTTGTCATCTTTCCTCGGCATTATCCATTCCCGTCATTGCCTCAGGCGGCGCCGGCACCATGGAACATTTCCGTGACACCTTCACCCAAGGACATTCGTCGGCGGCGCTGGCCGCAAGCGTATTTCATTACGGAGAAATACGCATTCCTGACCTGAAACATTATTTAACTAAAGAAGGCATCTGCGTACGCCTGTAATTTGAGAACGTATGAATACTACAATGAACATTGACTTCGAGAAAACAAACGGACTGGTTCCTGCCATTATTCAAGATGCCGACACGCAAAAAGTGCTGATGCTCGGATATATGAATGAGGAGGCTTTCCGCAAAACAATAGCAACGGGACTTGTAACCTTCTGGAGCCGTTCCCGCCAAACCTTATGGACAAAGGGGGAAAGCAGCGGCAACTTCCTGAAACTGGTGGATATCAAGACGGACTGTGACAACGACACACTGCTGGTCAAGGTGCATCCCTCGGGCCCGGTCTGCCATACGGGGACCGACACATGTTGGGGAGAGAAGAATGAGCAGAATCCTTTGCTCTTCTTGTCTCAGCTGAGCGATTTCATCGAGAAGCGTAAGGAGGAAATGCCCGAAGGTTCCTACACAACGAGTCTCTTCCGCGATGGTCTCAACCGCATGGCACAGAAGGTGGGCGAGGAAGCTCTGGAACTTGTCATCGAGGCGACCAACGGCACAAAAGATCGCATGATTTACGAGGGGAGCGATATGCTCTATCACCTCATCGTGTTGCTGACTTCCAAAGAAATGCGCATAGAAGACATGGCGCGCGAACTCATGGAACGACACCAGCCGTCATGGCATAAACACTAATCCCGGAAACAACAATCGCATAACAGCATGAAGATGATTGCCAAATACGAAGGCGTGACACTGTGCCAAGAAACGCACACTGTGCTCTCCGACATCAGCTTTGAGATTCCTGAGGGAGACTGGATATATGTGATGGGAGAAGTGGGAAGTGGAAAGACCTCTTTGCTCCGCAGCCTCTATGGCGAACTGCCCATCGCCGAGGGAAAGGCCGAGATATTTGGGATGAATCTCAGCCGGATGAAGGTAAGAAACCTTCCCGTTCTGCGCAAACAATTAGGAATAGTATTCCAAGATTTCCAGTTGCTCAGCGATCGTACAGTGGACGAAAATCTCGACTTTGTACTCCGGGCCACCGGCTGGAAACGCAAGGAGGAACGGGAGCGACGCATCATCGAAGTGCTGGAGATGGTGGGACTCCCCGAAAAGACACGCCACATGCCCTATGAACTGTCGGGCGGCGAGCAACAGCGCGTCAGCATCGCCCGCGCATTTCTCAACTATCCGAAGCTCTTGATTGCCGATGAACCTACCGCCAACCTCGACGAGGAGAACGGGCGACGCATCTTGGAACTTCTGCGCGAAATACAGCAGACGGGCACGACCATCATAATGAGCACCCATAACACGCATTGGATTGACCATTTCCCCGGCCAGCGATGGATTTGTCGTGAAGGCCGTCTTGATACGGAGGCGCATCCTATTTCCAGCGAATTTATCTGATTTATTAACACACACAATACAGACTACAATGAAAGTAATGAAGTTTGGCGGCACGAGTGTCGGTACGCCCCAGCGAATGAAGGAAGTATCAGAACTCATCACCCCAGCGGCCGGTGAGCAGAACTTCGTGGTGCTAAGTGCCATGAGCGGTACCACCAACAGCCTTGTGGAAATCTCGGATTATCTGTACAAGAAGAATCCCGAGGGAGCAAACACCATCATCAACAAGCTTGAGCACAAATACATGCAACACGTCGAGGCTCTGTACTCGACCGATGAATATAAGCAAAAGACTCGCGACTTTCTGCGCGACGAGTTTAATTATCTGCGCTCCTTTACCAAGATAATGTTCACCTCATTTGAGGAGAAGGTCATCCTGGCGCAAGGAGAAATCATCAGCACGAATATGGTGACCAACTATCTGCAAGAGTGCGGAAAGAAGGCTGTATTATTGAATGCTCTTGACATTGTGCGCACGGACAAGAATGCCGAACCCGACTTCAACTACATTCGCGAGAAAACCGAGGAGCAACTCAAGCGCAACCCCGACTACGACATATACCTCACCCAAGGATTCATCTGCCGAAACGCCTACGGAGAAATCGACAACCTTCTGCGCGGAGGAAGCGACTACACGGCCTGTCTTATCGGTGCCGCTCTGCATAGCGACGAGATACAAATCTGGACAGATATCGACGGCATGCACAACAACGACCCGCGTATTGTTGAGCACACCGAGCCCGTTCGCCAACTTTATTTCGAGGAGGCCGCCGAACTGGCGTATTTTGGTGCAAAGATTCTGCATCCGACCTGCATACAGCCCGCCAAGTTCGCCGGTGTTCCTGTCCGCTTGCTCAACACGATGGACCCGAGCGCTCCCGGAACCATCATCAATAACGAGATGCAACACGGAACTATCAAGGCGGTGGCGGCCAAGGACAATATCGTCTGCATTCAGATACAAAGTAGCCGAATGCTGCTGGCTCACGGCTTTCTCCGCAAGGTATTCGAAATCTTTGAAATCTACAAGACGAGCATCGACATGGTCTGCACCAGCGAGGTCGGCGTCAGCCTTACCATCGACAATACAAGCCATTTGGCAGACATCATCAATGAGCTGAAGAAATACGGCACGGTGATGGTGGAGGAGAATATGTGCATCATCTGCGTCGTGGGCGATTTGAACAGCAGCAACATTGGCTTTGAAGCCAAGGCTTGTCTGGCCATGGAGCAGATTCCCGTGCGCATGATTTCGTACGGCGGCAGCAACTACAACATCTCGTTCCTGGTGGAGAGCGACTACAAGAAGCAGACACTGCAGGCTCTCCAGCAATCATTGTTCCACAACTAACCGCACACCCATGAACCTTCCTATCGAGAAACTGCAGCAACTGTCCACGCCGTATTATTATTACGACACGGACTTGCTGGTTGCCACCCTGGCGGAAGTCAAAAGTCATCTGACGTCGGATTTCCACGTTCATTATGCTGTGAAGGCCAATGCCAACCCTACTATTCTCCGACACATCTGCAAGGCCGGTCTGGGATGTGACTGCGTGAGCGGAGGTGAGATTGAGGCATGTCTGCGCGCGGGATTTAGCGCCGACAAGATTGTGTACGCAGGGGTGGGCAAGGCTGACTGGGAGATTAACCTCGGTCTCGACGCCGGCATCTTCTGCTTCAACTGCGAAAGCACGGAGGAACTCGCTATCATCAACGAACTGGCCGCGGCCAAAAACAAGGTGGCGCGCGTGGCCCTGCGCATCAACCCCAACGTAGGCGCCCATACTCACGCGAATATCACTACGGGCTTGGCCGAGAACAAATTCGGCATCGCCATGGAAGATATGGAGCAGGTCATCGGCTTGTGTGAGGCGGCGAGCCACATCGAATTTGTGGGACTGCACTTCCACATCGGCAGCCAAATCCTAGAGATGGACGATTTTGTGGCGCTGTGCCACAGAATCAATGAGCTCCAAGACCGCCTCGAGGCCCGAGGAATCAGCGTTGCCAACCTGAACGTGGGTGGCGGTCTGGGCATCGATTACGAACAACCGCAACAACATCCTGTACCCAACTTCCGCGACTATTTCGCCACCTATCGCCAGCACTTGAAACTTCGACCCGGTCAGCAATTGCATTTCGAGCTCGGCCGGGCTATTGTGGGTCAGTGCGGAGCGCTCCTCACGCGCGTACTATATATAAAGAACGCGCGCGTGAAGAAATTTTGTATTGTGGATGCCGGCATGACGGATCTCATTCGGCCGGCCCTATACGGTGCGCTCCACCAGATTAGCAACCTGACGAGCGACGAGCCGCAAGAGGTTTACGACGTGGTGGGCCCCATTTGTGAGTCGAGCGACGTCTTTGCAACGAACTACGCCTTGGCCACGGCCCACAGGGGTGACATGCTGGCGCTGCTCTCGGCAGGTGCTTATGGCGAAATCATGGCGTCGCAATACAATTGCCGAATGTTGCCGAAGGGATATTGCACAGAGGATTTGTAACTAACAACATTATAAAAAGATATGGAAAGTCTTCCGTTCATCAACGCCCTGCTGCAACATCTTAACTACTGGGTCATCACCTTGCTGATGGCCGTGGAGAGCAGTTTCATTCCTTTCCCCAGCGAGGTCGTAGTGCCGCCCGCAGCCTATCTTTCGGCCTGCGAGGATAGTGAGCTCAATGTGTTTCTGGTGGTGGTTTGCTCTACTGTCGGCGCTGTCATCGGCGCCCTCATAAATTACGGACTGGCTTATTATCTCGGTCGTCCGATTGTGTATAAATTTGCCAACTCACGGCTTGGTCACATGTGTCTGCTCAGTCAGGAGAAGGTGGAAGTAGCCGAGCGCTATTTCGACGACCACGGAGCCGTGGGGACTTTCGTTGGACGACTGGTGCCCGCCGTGCGTCAGCTCATCAGCATCCCCGCTGGTCTTGCGCGGATGTCGTTGGGCAAATTTGTAGCTTACACGGCCTTGGGTGCTAGTGTCTGGAACTCCATCTTGGCCGCCATCGGTTATTACCTGCAGAGCGTAGTTCCCTACGAACAGTTGGACGCCACCGTGGCCCAGTATTCCACTTACTTGAAGATTGTCATGATTCTCCTCGGAGCTTCGGTGGTGGGGTATCTTATCTACAAGGGAGTAAAGAAATGAGATTTGCCGTCTGCCTTTTTTTCACTCTTTGTGCCGCGACCGCTCCCGCGCAGATGTGGGACTCGCTGTGCCGAGAGGACTACCAGGCAGATACGGCGCAGACGCGCGTGCTGGCCGCACAAGTGGATGCACTCGCCTTTTTCCGCGACAACGAATATAACACCGATTTCGTCAAAGGATACACGCTGCCCGGACTGTGGGTGCGCCCCACCTTGACCTATCAACCGCTCGAAGCCATCCGCATCGAGGCGGGAGCCCACGCAGCCATCTTCGAGGGGGCCAACCGTTATCCGTGCTTTGCCTACCACGATATAGCGACGTGGAAGGGCCAGCAGTTCCAGCACGGCATCCACGTCCTCCCTTTCTTCCGCGTGAGAGCCTCGCTCAGCCACCTGACTTTTATCTTAGGAAATCTCTACGGCGCGCAGACGCACGGCCTCTCGCTCCCTATGTTCAACCCCGAGCAATGTATATCCGCCGACCCGGAGATGGGCTTCCAAATGCTGCTCGACCGCCCGTGCGTGCATCTGGACTGGTGGGTGAACTGGCAGAGTTACATCTTCCAACTCGATTCGCACCAAGAAGCTTTCACGGGCGGACTGATCACGCAACTGCGGCTCTCCCGACCTGAGGCCGCCGTGCAGTGGGCACTCCCCGCAGAAATCCTATTGCAACATCGCGGCGGACAGCAGGACACCACCCAACTGGGCGTGCAGACACTGGCCAACATGTCCGCCGGTGTTAGCATGCAGACGCGCTTTCGCCGCCCCCACCTTACTGCCGTGCGTGCTGAGGTGGCGGGTTTGTTCAGTTATCAGCAGAAAGGCACATTGTGGCCTTTCACCACGGGCTTTTCGCTCCACGCGCAAGCGGCCGTCACGCTCTGGGACAGTTTCTGCCTAACCGCCGGCTGCTGGAGCGCCCCCAAACAATATGCCAATCTGTTCGGTTCTCCACTGTTCAGCACCCTGGGCACGAGCGGACACGAAAGTGTCCGGAACGGAATACAAACGCCTTACATTCAGGCCAGTTACACTTACATTTTTTCACAACATTATCAGTTAGGAGCGCAGGCTTCTTTCTACACTCCCATTCGTGGAGGCAAGGTTGACAACTGTCTGGATGCCGGCATCTACTTGCGTGTCTCGCCCCGTTTCCGCATACGGTGCTGGCAATGAAGCGGCGACGACGAAGAAATCCTACCTCTTTACTGTAAAGAAGTAGGATTGCTATGTCGGGGCGACCCGACTCGAACGGGCGACCGCCTGGTCCCAAACCAGGAACGCTACCAACTGCG
>JABUUA010000043.1:0-1702 GCA_021443405.1 Bacteroidaceae bacterium | reverse complement strand
CCACCTGCACCATGATGATGGGGCCGCCCTTCTCGATGGTGAGGTCGCCGAGCTGCTCGCCCACTTTCTGCTCGAAGATTTCGAGGCGCTCCATGAAGTAAGGGTCTTGCTCGCGCAGACGGATGTCTTTCTTCTTAAGCAGCCACCATGGCAGACCGCCCATCTCCCATTCGGCGCAAACGTAAGGACCGGGGCGAACGATGACGTACATGCCATTCTTCTGGGCTAACTTGACGAAGGCGCGGATGTCGTTGTTATCCGTGAAGTCGAAAACGCCCTCCTGCTGCTCGTGTATGTTCCAGAAGATGTAGATGCACAGGGTGTTCATGCCGAGTGCCTTGCACATCTTTATGCGCTGCTCCCAATAGGGGCGTGGGATGCGCGGATAGTGAACTTCTGCGGCTTTCACCACGAAAGGCTTACCATTGAGCAGAAAGGTCTTGTTGCCAATCTCGAACGAGCCTTTTGTCGCGGCCCATACGGGCGCACACAACAACATTGTGGCCAAGACGGCGATAAATCGGAATCTGTTCTTCATGATTTTGTTCTTTGTAGGTTTCGTTTTGACAAAGATACAAAAATAATTCAGTTTTTCCCCTCATGACATTGATATTTTTCTTACCTTTGCGACTAAATAGCTGATAAAGGAATTTCTATGAGCATGATAAAATGCCCTCATTGCGGGCACAATATCTCTTCGATGGTGAAGTATTGCCCCGAGTGCGGCACAAAGATGGAGACGCCTGCGGCCGACGGCCTCGAGGAGATGATTGAGGAGCCAACTCCGGAAACCGAGGACGAGGAACTGGACGAGAAAGCTTTGGCGACGGCTGAGGCAGACGCAGAAGAAACGCTGGACGAAGAAGAACCGGAGGACGAGGAAGTTCTCACCCGCCGCTTCTCGGTACGCCGCATCGTGCTCGGCATCATTGCCGCGGCCGCCATAGCGCTGGGCCTTTGGTATTTCTTTCCCGAATTTCTGGTCGATGAAAAAGAAGAACTGGCCTATCGGTCGCTGCGCCACTGCTCCGACCCCAGTTTGTTCGAGGGCTTTCTGGACATGTATCCCGACAGCAAATATGCAGATGAAGTGCGCGAACTGTGGCGACAAGCCAGCGCTATGAAGGGAGAGTGGGACGTACTCATCGCCACGGGCTCGGCCGCCCAGCTCGAAGAATACATTGCTCGACACCCGGAGAGTCCGTACATTCACTTGGCGGAACACCGTCTCGACAGTCTCGACTGGGCCGCTGTGTTGCGCGACAGCAGCGAGGCCACCTGCGAGCGCTACATCATGCAGCACCCCGACGGCTACTTCATAGGCGATGCACAGCAGATGATGTCGCGGCTGGAGGCCGCCCGCCGTGCCCGCACGCTCGTGATTCAGGACACGTTGCAACTGGAGGCCGCCTCGGCTGACTCTGCGTCAGCAGCCCCCGTCGCGGATGGAACAACGGAGGGTAAGGCCGCGGAATAAGAGTAAACAAATTTAGTTTACACCTCTAAAAGTGAAAATCTTTTTCTGTTAAGGAACGTTCTTCCGTCGCCAAGGTGGGTTTCCATCAAGGTCGGCGCATTACGCCTAACTCGCGCGTACGTTAGTGACTTCGATACACTTACCTTTCTACACCGCGATGCGGAAAGGACAACGTCTGGCGTCATCAATTTAATCACCAGCGAAAATCTCATTTTTTTCTTAGAT
>JABUUA010000042.1:10532-31639 GCA_021443405.1 Bacteroidaceae bacterium | reverse complement strand
CGTTTCCTGTTCGTCGGTCAGTCCGTTCAAGCCGACGTCCTGGGCCAGACGGGCGCCGCCCTCGTTGTTGAAGGCGTAGGTCACGCTGTTCGTGTTTGGGACGCGGCCCCAGACGGTCTCGGTGTAATAGAGCGAGTCGCCGTCGATGGGCATGCCGCTCTCGTAGAACTTCTTTCCGTCGCGCAGAATGTCCTCGCTCACTTCGCCCAGGTTGAGATAGAAATCACCGCCGAAGTTGCCCGGTTTGCCCTTGGTGTAGATGAAGGGGTCCATCATCCAGAACTCGATATATTCCACGTTCATGGTCTCGAAATCCGTATTTTCGAGGCGGCGCATCATGCCTCCCCAGCGCTGTGTGGGGTTCAGCAGACGGCCTTGCTGGTCCACGTCGGTCGATAAATTGTAGGCGCCTCGCTCCGTGGGGTAGTAGGCGAGGTTGAGCACACTGAGCGATGCCGCCGAGGTGTAGGAGGTCTGTGCCTTCTTGGGATACAATTCGCGCTCATAGACCTCGCGCACATAGTGATTGGACAGTTGCTCCAAGTCGCTCTTGATGTGGGATGGAGTGAGGGTTGAGGAACGGCGCGTGAAGATGGGGTCCACGTTGTACCACGAGAGCAGCGCGCGGTTGTAGCCGTAGCGCACGTCGTTGGTGAGACGACTTTCGGGGAACATGCTGGGCGTACTGGCCATCATCCAGGCCTGCGGCGTCTTCAGTTCCAGTTTGCTCGTGGAGTTCTCGAAGTCGTCGAGATACGAGGCACTGCCCTGGATGCGCTTGTTCTGCCCAGCCAGCAACTGGGCGAACTCGGCGTTGAAGGTGATTTGCGAGGGCTGCGTGCAGTTAATCAGCGGCAGTTTGTCCAGCATATTGGTGAGCCACTGACTTTCTCGTTTCCACGAGATGTGAGCACCCCACAAGGTGTTGCGCAGCGGCTCGTTACCCATGCTCACTTTGGTGGTGAAGGGCTGTTCGTTGAGAAACAGAATGCTTCCGCCGATGGTCAGGTTCTTGGAGAACTCGTAGTCGAGATTCACACCCATCATCGTTTTGCGCTGCATGCCGTAGTTGTCGTTGGTCTCCACGGAAGCATTCACAGTGGTTCCCGCATCGATGATGCTCTGATTGGTGATGGTCACGTAGCCCATGTTGTAGTCCACGGTGTAGTCCACATTCTCGGTCAGCGTCACGCCACCAGCCGTCACCACCACCGACCCGGGGGCAATGTTCGAGGCTCCCAAGTCTATCTGGCTGCCGTTCGTGCCCATGTATTGACCCGTGAGTAGGAATTTGTCGTGCTCGGCAATCTGTTTTGCCACGGTCTTCGTGCTGTCGTACAACTCTGTAAAACAGTATTTGTTCGCCAAGTCGGGGTTATTAATCCACTGTCGCAAATGCTCGCCGAAGGGCTCGGCTACGGGGAAATAGATGCGACCCTTGCGAATGGTGTAGCCCTCAACGTAGTCGAATTTTCCGTTGCTGTTGGCTTTCAGATTGTCGTCCAGTCGGTCGAGATTCATGGCCCGCAACAAGGGCGTCTGCTTCAGGTTCGCCTCGGGCAGGTAGTTGATATACACGCCGCTGGAGTCGCTCTGGTATTTGATGTCCAGTTTGAACTTTTCTTTCTGCGTGGTCGATGCGCCCAGACTATAGACGTTCTTCATCATCAGTCGCCAAGTGGACAAGCGCGGACTGCCACTGCTGCCCTTCAGCAGTTTGACAAAGAGAGCTTTGTTGTTCTCGGTGAGGTCGGTGCTGAATTCGCCCACCTGATAGGTCTGCCCGTTATAGGTGTACTCGTAGGCGATGCCCAGCACGTCGTCCGTCTGCAAGGTCTGATTCAGGGAGATGTAGCCCAGGGCGGCGTTGAGATAATACTCCGTAGAGGTCAGCAGACGGGCATTCTGCAGTTTCTCGTAGTCCTCGCCGCCCACGAGTCCGTAGCCGTCGAGCAGATTGGTGGCTTGGGCAATGTCTCGGGCGCCGACCAGTTGGGTGGTCATCGTGCTGTACTCGGTGTTCGACTTGTTCGAGGGCACGGTGGGGCCCGAAGCCCCCCAAATCAGGTTGCCGATGTTGTCATGTTCGCCGAGGTCGGCCAGTGCGATGATGTTACGGTTATTTTGTGTGGCGGACGTTTTATTGGTCACCCATATTTCCACGCGCTTGATGGTGATACCCGACGCAATGGTGGGCAGCGTGCGCATGTTGCGGTCATACTGCTGACGGAAATAGTGGGCGAGGTAGAAGTGGCGGTTTTCCTCGTATTCGGTGGCCGAGAATTCGTAGGTCTGTGTGCTTTTGCCGCCCTTCGAACTGACGCTCTTCGAGGCCGATTTCTTTTGACTGATGACGGTTTGAAGTTTCAATTTGCCGAACTGAACATCCGTACGCAGACCGAACAAGCTGGAAACACCCGGAATCAGGCTGTTGTTCGAGGGCATGGAGACGTTGCCCGCCTCGATGAGTTTGATGATTTCGTCCTCCTTTCCGTCGTATTTCAACTTTAGGTTCTGGGAGTCGAAATCGAACGTTGCGTCGGTATTGTAGTTGAGATTCAACTTAATCTTATCGCCCACGCTTCCTTGCATACTCAGATTTATCTTCTCGTCGAAGTCGAAGCCCGTGGTCTTTCGGCGATTGGCGGCCAGCGAGGGATTGTCCACTTTCTTGAGATTCATGCCCATCTTCAGCTCAGCGGAACCTTGTGTCTTGAGTTGAACGCCGCCCGGACCGAAGATTTTCTCCGCCGGACCGAGGTCGAAATGCATGTCGGTGAAGTCGAACTTATCCTTTCCGTTGGCCATGAATGCCTCCGAGTTGCGGTCGCGGAAATAGCGCTTCATGCTCTGGCGCATGGTCCATTGCTGGTATTCGTCGGGCGTCATCAGCAGCGGAGCATCCAGATAAGTGGCGGTCAGCGAGAGCGGCGTCTGCGTCGAGGCCGTGTAGCCCAGTCCGCTGGCCGTTCCCACACTCGTTACTGTGGTGGCGTTATTCTTTTGGTTCGCACCGCTCTTCCCGTTTTTGTCGGTGCTTTGTTTCTTGTCCTGTCGGGTGGTGGTCGGCTTCTTTTCCACCTTCTTGCCGTCGGGTTTTGTCAGTGTTGTGCCCACACTGTAGGTGTTGTCGTCTTCGTTGTACGACACTTCTGTCTGCAGATTGTCGGGGTCGCGCAAGTCGATGGGCTTGGTCTCCGCCTCGCTTTGTGTGGTGGCCGACGTCTTCTTGGAGTGATGACGAGGACGTTTGCTGAGAACACTGTCATTGGGAGCTTCGGCGCTGACGATGCTGTGACTCGACGTGGCATAGGCCATGACATTCAATGCCATGGCTGCGATGACGAGGAGTATCGTGTGCCGAGTTCTCATTACAACATTTTCAGTGCTCGCTTGATGAGTTCCTCCACCTTCATGTCAGGCTGCGCGCTCAAGAGTTTTACCACAACTTTCTGTGAAGGCGCGGGTGCAAACCCCAGCATGGTGAGGGCGGCCACTGCTTCGTCCTGCACCTCTTTGTTCACGGCGGGAGTCGAACCGCCAGCAGTGTGAGTGGGCGTGATGTCGAGGCCCAGCACTTTGTCTTTCAAATCCACGATGATGCGCTGCGCCGCTTTTGGCCCGATGCCTTTTATTCCCTTCAGCATGCGCTCGTTGCCCGTGGCGATGGCCTCCACCAATTCTGCGGGCGAGAGGGCCGACAACACCATGCGGGCGATGGCGGCGCCGATGCCGCTGACGCTGGTCAGCAACAGGAACAACTCGCGTTCACTGCGCGTGGCAAACCCCCAAAGTTGATGTGTGTCCTCGCGGATAATCTCCAGGACAAAGAGTTTGGCACTTGCCTTGCCTTGAATGGCGGAGAAGGTGTGCAGACTGATGTTCAGTCCGTAGCCCACACCTGCACACTCAAGCACAGCCAGCGTAGGGGTAAGTTCGGTGAGTTCACCGCGGATATATTCAATCATATTCTGTTGTCTGTTTTTGCGTAATAATACTATATAATAACGCACGCGCGGAGAAATTATTGTGTAGGTGGCGAAAAAAGTTGCAAATGGCTTCTTATTCGAAAAAAAATGCCGTATCTTTGCGAGCAAAGATGTTCGATATGGATAATAATCATACGCAAGCGGGACTTGGCATTGCCATACGCGCGGCTTTGGCCGCCGGCAGGGACATTATGCAGATATATGATGATCCCGCGCAAGACTTTGGAATTGAGCGTAAAGCCGACAACTCACCCCTCACGCTCGCTGACAAAGCGGCGCACAGCCGCATTATGTCGTTCCTTGCCGAAACCGAGATTCCGGTGCTGAGCGAGGAAGGCGCCCATGAGGCTTACGAGACGCGCAGCGGCTGGCATGCTTTCTGGCTCGTGGATCCTCTGGACGGCACCAAGGAATTCATCAAGAAAAACGGCGAGTTCACCGTCAATATAGCGCTCGTGCTGAACGGGCGTCCCCATCTCGGGGTTATCTACGTGCCGGCGCAGCGTGTTCTTTATTTCGCCGACCCTCTGCTCGGCGCTTATAAGTTGACCGACATTGATGATTGGGCCGAGAACGAGACGCTCCCGCAGTTCGTGAAACGTGGCGTGCGCATGCCCATCGTGTCGCATATGCCGGAGGACCCCTATGTGGTGGTGGCCAGTCGCAGTCACATGAGTCCCGAGACGGAGGCGTTCATCGACGACGCCCGGAAAGTGCATGAGACGGTGGAGACGCGCAGCAGCGGCAGCAGTCTGAAGATTTGCTTGGTAGCGGAAGGTGTCGCCGATGCTTATCCTCGCTTTGCGCCCACGATGGAGTGGGACACGGGTGCTGGCCATGCCATTGCCGTATGTGCCGGTTGCCGTGTGTTGCAGGCCGGAACGGAACTGCCGCTGATTTACAATAAAGAGGATTTGCACAATCCTTGGTTCTTGGTAACGCGTGAGTAAAGACGAGCATGAGCGACTTAGAAAAACGATTACAGGAAGATTTGCTCTACTATCTCGGGCTGATGGGTGAACGACCCGCCATCATGCCCGACGCACCGGATTGTGAGGAGAAATGGAAGTCTATAGCTGAGGCTTATCTGCCTGACGGCGTGAGAGAATATTCCCAATACCCCACCGTTTCGCTGGGCTGGCCGATGTACATAGGGATGGCGGTCGCTAAGTTTTGGGATGAAGATTGGAATGTGTATGGGCAGATGAACAACCTTTACACCTTTATGCGCGGGAAGCGGGGCTACGACGAGTTGGACGAATATGTGTTGGAGGAAGTGCTGTTGTTGGAAGGAGAGGCTCGCAAACGCACGGAGAAAATTGTGGCGGAGTGTGCTTCCCGAACGCACAGCATGCTGTGTCACTCACGCATCGAGCCCGGCACACCGCAAGCGTTTCATGCGTATGTCTCGAGCATTCACACGCTGTATCGTGTGGGCGTCGCGCTGCAATTGGAGCGCATGGGATATAAGATGACGAAAATCGAATAATTTCGTGGCGCTTGTGCGAACGGACGAACGAGGTCGCAAGATGATAAAATAAAGAATAGATGCGGTAAATTTACGAAATATTCACAGAAATTGTCGTGAAGCAACGGTGTTCATTTGGAACATTTCGCAAAAATATAGTATATTTGTAGTGTTAAACTTTAATTATATTTGAAAAACTATGGCAAAGAAATTTATCTGCCCTATCTGTGGTTATGTACACGAGGGCACTGAGGCACCTGAGCGTTGCCCTCAATGTAAGCAAGTTGTAGAGTGGAAGGCCGTCGACGAGTCTGCCGCTATCTCATTTGCATGTGAGCACGTCATTGGCACTGCCAAGAACACCGACGAGGAGATGAAGAAGGACCTGAACGCTCACTTCATGGGCGAGGCCACCGAGGTGGGTATGTATCTGGCTATGTCGCGCCAGGCCGACCGTGAGGGTTATCCCGAAATCGCTGAGGCTTTCAAGCGCTATGCCTTTGAGGAGGCTGAGCACTGCGCCAAGTTCGCCGAGCTCCTGGGCGATGTGGTTTGGGACACCAAGACCAATCTGGAGAAGCGCATGATGGCTGAGGCTGGTGCTTGCGAGGACAAACTCCGCATTGCAAAGCGTGCTAAGTCATTGGATTTGGACGCTATCCACGACACTGTTCACGAAATGGCTAAGGACGAGGCTCGCCACGGCAAGGGCTTTGAGGGTCTCTTCAATCGTTATTTCAAGAAATAAGTTTTGTTTCATAATGACAAGGGGTGCAGTGGGCCACATCAGGCTGCTGCGCCTCTTTTGTTTTGTGCTTTCTCGGAAGAGCAAAAAAAGGAGTGGACCTTGCAGCAATGGGATTCCCAAAGGATTGGGAAATGGAACCAATTTGGAAGTAGCGCCTCTCTCTATGTGAACTTCCTGGGCAGAACAAACAAAGGAGTGGACCCGCCACTCCCGTTCTGTTGAGCGAATAGCGGGACTCGAACCCGTGACCCTCGGCTTGGGAAGCCAATGCTCTACCAACTGAGCTATATTCGCATTTCCGCTACAAAGATACGAATAAACGAGGGAAATGCCAAATTTTTCTTAGAAAAACCAACTCCGTCACCGAATAAAATCCACTCAGTGACCCAGTAAAATCCTGCACGCCCTCCGGCCGTCGTCTGGGGGATGCGCAGACGGTCACTTCCTGTTGAAGACGTCAAACAAATACGTCACCTTGGCAATGATGGTTCCGTTGGCCGAGCGACCGAAGGGGTCGGCCTTGCCGTTGTTGAAGATATCGCTCAGGGCGAAGTAGTAGCGACCCTCCAGCATGAAGTGCCCCGCCTTGCGTGTGTTCACCTCTATGCCGAGGCCGCCCGTTAGACCATATTCAAACGTTTTCTCCACCTTCTTGTCATACTGTCCCGTCACGCGGTTGGGGCGCAGGGCGAGTGTGGCGTCGCTCCATTCGCCGCCGCGCTGCTCGCTCTCGCTCAGGCAGAAGCCCAGTTGCGGACCCAGCACCAAGTAGCCCATCACGCCTCTGTCCTCCTTTCCGTAGCCCAGTCGGGCGAGCAGCGGAACCTGCACGTAGTTGATGGTTCGCTCATACGTGTCGCTGCTGGTCTCTATGCGCTCCTTCCACCCTAACTGAGCATAGTTGGCCTCCGCCTGCAGGGCGCACACCATGCCGAAGTAGCGCTCGCACGTGTAGCGCAGTGTCACGCCGCCCGTGAGCCCGCCCTTGAAGTCCTGCTTTATGGTGGGGTTGAACGAGACCTTGTTCAGCGCGTAGCCGCCGTTCACGCCCAACGCCAGTGCGCTGCGGTATTCGCCCACTTGGGCGTGTGCCGCAAGGGCGAGGGTGAGGAGAAGGAGAGAAAGGAGTCGTTTCATCCGTGCGTATTCGTTTGTCCGTGCAAAGTTACAAATAAGCGGCCGATAATGCAAGTTTTCTCCCGCCAACTTCTCCCTCGCGCGTGCCTTCCATTCAAAAAAATCATTAGGCATCGCTCTGATTTCTGATTAATCAGCCGGCAGTCCCTCCATGAGAAAGTGCTTCAGACTCAGGATTCTTATGCCGTCGTTGTTGTAGCCCGACAAATATCTGTCTGCAACGATGATCACTTTCTTGAATCCGTCCTTGATATGCAAAAGCGAAGCCTGCTCCTGCTCCATTTTCTCCCTGTCAGGCAATGCGTATGCCGACTGAACATAGATTCGCTCTGGACCTCGGTTGCAAACGAAATCCACTTCCATCTGCACTCTTTGGCTGGCGCCTTCCACATCTTTCGTGTTATATTCGACGACGCCGACATCTACCGTGTAACCATGCAGACAAAGTTCATTGTACACCATGTTCTCCATCAGATGTGTCATCTCCACCTGACGGAAGCCGATACGCGCATTTCGAAGGCCCAAATCCTCAAAGTAGTATTTTTGCGGAGTAGCTATATACTTGCGTCCTTTTACGTCGTAGCGCACAGCCTTTCGGACCAGAAACGAGTCCTCCAGCATCTCAAGGTATTGCTTGATGGTGTTCTTGCCTACTCCGATGCCCTTCACCGTCTTGAACGTGTTCTCTATCTTCATGGGGTTAGTCAGCCCACCTATGCCTGAAGCTATCACATCAATAAGTTCACTCATAACATCGCTGCCCTTGATATGATAGCGCTCCTGAATGTCCGTAAGATATGTCTTCTCAAATAGACCTTTCAGATAGGCCTCCTTTTCTCTTATGTCAGTTTCAAGGCAGACTCTGGGTAAACCGCCATACGTCATATATTGGTTTAGCGCCTCCTCAAAGGCCAATTCGGGATGCGCGCCCACGTATTCGTACATCGACAGCGGCGTCACGTGTATTTCGTGTCCGCGACCGCGGAACTCAGTAATAACGTCCTTCGACAGGAACCGAGAGTTGCTCCCTGTCACATATACATCCACATTCCGAATCTTCAAGTAGGAGTTCAAAACATCCTCAAACTCCGCCACCAGTTGTATCTCGTCCAGAATTACATAATACCATGCCTCCCTTGGCACAACACCAGTTCCCTTATGCTCCTCAATTTGGGAGTCAATCCACTCCAAGAGTGCGTCGGGATTTCTGAGTTTCTTGTTTCTGCGGTCCTCAAGGTCCAACATGATAATGTGATGCTCGCTCACTCCCTCGTCGAGCAAGTGCTGGCGGAAAAGGTTCATCAGCAGATACGACTTGCCGCATCTCCTGATTCCAGTCACCACCTTTATCATGCCGTTGTGCTTGCTCTTGATGAGCCTTCTCAGATGGATGTCACGCTTTATCTCCATAGCAAAATACCCGTTTTACGTTACCAAAACTGCGTATTTACGCATTTTTGTTCTGTAAAATTACGATTTTCCCTCGATGTGACCAAATGATAGGGAAGAAATTTAACCCAAATTGGTCATTAGGCTTCGTTTTGATGGAAAGATGATTTTCGAGAGAGGATTTCCCCAGCCGTGCCTTCGGCGAGCCTGCTCACGCTCGGACAATTGAGCAAGCTCATTGCCGCTCGCTTACTCGCAGCCGTGCCTTCGGCGAGCCTGCTCACGCTCGGGCCATTGAGCAAGTTCATTGCTCGCTCGCTTACTCGCAGCCGTGCCTTCGGCGAGCCTGCTCANAGCACTGCACCCACCATCGATGCCGAGCATTATCAACGCTCGACCTCGCTGGCGCCCCCACGGGGGAGGGAGAACCCGACCCGTGGGGTGTCCGAAATAACTGACTAAACTGACCCTAACTGACCCTGAGCCTCTCGGTCGGATGGCATTTTATAGGTCTGTGTTCGATGTTTTTGCTGGTTGAATGAGCCGATTTGAAAATTATTTTGTAAATTTGTCGCTACAACATAGTAAGCGAAATTCACTATCGACCCATAAATCTATGAAGACAAATATTAACGAAAGCACATTGTTCAATTATTTATTTAATCTCGACAATCGAGACCTGCCTCAAAGTATTGTGAATTGGTTTAACAAAATGGGAAGTGTTGTTGATTCTGATAGAGAAAGCGCCGTGAAAGAATTGTCCTTGGTAAAAGGAAACTGTCGCGATTTGGTAGTGTTTTCCAAATCATTTATCGAAATCATGGACCAATACTGTATGAGGTTGACACCCTACCACATGGATGTGCTTAAAGAATTAGACGACGAAAACGGTGTGATTCGAAGTCCTTATTTTATAGAAGGATGTTACGTCGTATATCGCGTAAAAAACGGCTGCCTAACATTGTGGATTTTTCATGAGCAAATGTGCAAACATCTTTCTATTCCAACATATTACATCTGCGCTATGCCCAAAGATAAGGTTCAAGGAAATGGACATCAGTTAGACCGCATGATTTTACCATTATGTGATTTCAATGTTGAGTTGAATCTGCAAGACTATATTGATATGGTCTTGGATTATTTGTGTATAAGAAAATTGGCAGAGGTGGAGTTGGAAAAGATTTCTACCAACGTAAAGAAAGTAATAAAAAGAGGTAAGAATGTTCAAACTGTAACAGCAACAGGACTCCCTTACTATCGTCTGGACTGCAAGAATCAAATAGAAATACCGAACGATAATTCCGCCGTTCTTTGATTCCTTGGCTTGAGGATAGTGGGGTGTCCAAAATAACTGACCCTGAGCATCTCGGAAACGAGGCAAGAGAGGCGCATCGGATTGTTCGAAACATCATTACATAACCATACGAAGAAAACCGTGATATTCAACTCCATCCGCCCTCTTCCTCCCGCATCGTCCCCCCCCCTACGTTTCCGCCGTGTCGGGCATCCAGCGAGATGCTCTGCGGAGCAGGGTCAGTTAGGGTCAGTTTAGTCAGTTATTTTGGGACACCCCTTTCTGGGGGGCATCCTTTTTGGCACCTTCCCCGAACGCTCATCCCGCTTATCGCCACTTATGACCACTTATCGGCAGAATCCGACATTTTTCGGCCAAAAACGGACGAATGCGGACAGCGGTCCGTCAACTTGCCGTAACTTTGCACCATCGGAGTAAAACTCAGGCGCGACAGGGCCAAGCGTGTGCGAGCGAAAACTTCGACGAGCGTTCTTTGACAGATTGACACAATGAGAGGCGAAATGGAAGCTGCCTCGAAAAAACCGACGAAATGCTGCCGTACGATGGGGTGGACGGCCTTGGTGTCTTCGGCATGAACGGGAAAATGGACTGGCCGATGATGTGCGGCGAATACATGGCGGTGTTGCTCTGTCCCGGCAATCCGAATCTTTCAAATCGCTCAAATTTAAAAGGATATCCCCCTCCCCCCGAGAAGCAGCGATTCCAGTCGTGGGAGTGCCGTCGCGGCCGTCGGTCGTCATCGCCTTGTGGCGGAGTGGGTCTCTTCGTCGGCTTAGGGCAGCATCTTCAGGTCGTGCAGAAAGTCGGCTATTCGCTCCAGATAGGTGTAACTGCCTGTGCCCGGACTGGCCGTGCGGTTGAAGCAGTGGTTGCGAAGCGCCAGCGTGTGAAGCTCGGACTGAACGCCCACGGCCCGCATCTTCTCCCACGTGGCCACCGAACCCATCACCGAATACATGTCGGCGTCGCCGTGCACAAAGAGCGTCGGGGCTGTCCGCAGGTCGAAACTGAAGTCCTCCACCAGCACGTCGCCGTCGCCGTTCCCCCCGTTCTTGTTCGGCCCGTCGGCGCCGTCGGTGAGCGCATAGGCGGGATAGATGCCCACGCCCCACTGCACGTGGCACGGAAGGCGGTCCACGTCGTCGATGGGCAAGTATGACTGGTGCAGCGCCGAGGTCACGCCCATGAGCGTGAGATGTCCGCCGGCCGAACTGCCCATGATTCCTATCTGGTCGGGGTCGAGCCC
Source organism: Bacteroidaceae bacterium (assembly GCA_021443405.1). Taxonomy (GTDB): domain Bacteria; phylum Bacteroidota; class Bacteroidia; order Bacteroidales; family Bacteroidaceae; genus Physcousia. Next base: position 20,347 of record JABUUA010000042.1, on the reverse strand, counting down.
GTACTGCGCAGCTTGCGAGCGCACAAGGCGGACGGTCCGCTGCAAGTCCTCCCAGGCCGTGATGTGCTTGGCCAGTCCCTTGGGGCGCGGCGTGCGGTAGCGAAGCGTCACCACGGTCATTCCCAGTTCGTTGAGTCGGCGGCGGGCTGGCGTCACCTCGAAGCCGTCCAGGCCGTTCCCTTCGTAGGCTCCGCCGCTGTAGATGATTTGTATGGCCTTGGTCTTCAGTTCTTTCGGGAAGTGCCATTCGATGTACGGCTTCACTTGGTGGTCTTGAACGTCAGGCATTTTGCCTTCGGGCCACACGTCCTGCGTCACAACGTCGCGCCGCGCCGCGTCGCTGGGATAGCGCTGCATGAGGTCTTCTTCGGGCGAGAGCGGTCCTAAGAACGCCATCTGGCGCAGGAACTCGATACCCCGCTCCAGACCGAAAGCCCCGTGGCTGCGGCGCGGATAGAGGTGTAGTTCCGTGGGGATTCCCTTTCGACGCAACTGTCGATAGATGAGTGTGCTTCCGTTGGGAGTGTAGGGGTCCTCGCCGCCGTGGTGAAGACTGACGGGGCAGGTCTTGGCGTCGAACTGGAACACGTCGGACAGTCGAACGTCGGGCCCGTAGCCTTGTCGTGTGGCGGCCGTGCCCGTCTCGCCGTCGGTGGTCACATAGGCGGGCGCGTTGACGATGGCCCAGTTGAGGTGGCAGGGCACGGTGTCGAGTTTGTCCACCGCCTCGTAGGCCGGCGTCAGCGAATTCGCCGCCAGAAGCATGGCCAGATGCGAGCCGGCCGACATGGAAATCACACCTATCTTCTCGGGGTCAAAACCGCGTTTCTTGGCCTCGCTGCGCACTTTCCGCACGGCGCGCTGTCCGTCCTCCCAAGCCGATTGATAAATGGGGAGACCTTCGGGCCGCGGCGTCCGATAGACGAAGTTGACGCACTGGATGCCCTCGGCGGTCAGTCGTTCTCGCCAAAGCTTGATAAGGAAAGTGTCGCAACAATTGTAGTAACTGCCGCCCGAAATCAAAATCATGCAAGCGCCCTTGTGGCGCTCTTTGGCGGGACGGTCGAACCACTCGAGATAAGCCACGCGGTGGTCGTCGGCCTTGAATTTGGGCGACCCTGCCTCGTCGGTCATGGCCGCAATCTGGTGAGCCTGGGCGTCGGGCATTTTCCCCTTGGGCCAAATCAGTTCGCGCTCCCACGCGTAACTCTGCAAACTGCAGATTATTGCCAGCAGAAATAAAAGTCGTTTCATGGTAGTTGAATTAGTTTGTTAGGGGCAAATATACGAAAAATAGTCGTAAAAAAGAGTTTTTTTTCGTACATTTGTCGAACTATGGGACACATATATAAGAATGTAACGGAACTTATCGGCCACACACCGCTGGTTCGACTGGGCGATATAGAGCGCGAGGAAGGTCTGCAGGCTCGCCTGCTGGCCAAGGTGGAGGCCCGCAACCCCGGCGGCAGTGCCAAGGATCGCGTGGCGCTGGCGATGATAGAACAGGCCGAGCGCGACGGAGTGCTGAAACCCGGCGGACTCGTCGTGGAGCCCACGAGCGGCAACACGGGAGTGGGACTCGCCTGGGTGGGCGCTGTGAAGGGCTATCGCGTGGTGCTCACCATGCCCGACACCATGAGTATTGAACGTCGCCGGCTTGCGGCGGCTTTCGGGGCTGAAATTGTGCTGACGCCCGGAATCGAGGGCATGAACGGCGCCATCGCCAGGGCGGAGGCAATCGTGGCGGAGAATCCCGGCTCGTGGATGCCTCTGCAGTTCAGCAACCCCGCCAATCCGAAGATTCACATACTGACCACAGCCCGGGAAATCTGGGACGACACGGACGGCGAGGTGGACGCTTTCGTGGCTGGCGTGGGCACGGGCGGAACCTTGTGCGGTGTGGCCGAGGGGCTGAAAGCTCTCAAACCCTCAATCAGAGCCGTTGCTGTAGAGCCCGCCACAAGTCAGGTGTTAGCCGGACAGACGGCCGGTCCGCACAAAATTCAAGGGATAGGGGCGAATTTCGTTCCCGACAACTTCCGTCGGGACGTTGTGGACGAGATAATTCCGGTGGCCGACGAAGATGCGATGCGTCGCGCGCGCCGCTTGGCTCGTATGGGACTTCTCTCGGGCATTTCGTCGGGAGCGGCCCTTCACGCGGTCATTGCCGTGGCGCGACGGCCTGAGTTCACGGGCAAGGCCCTCGTGGTGCTGTTGCCCGACACGGGTGAGCGCTATCTTTCTACGGAGCTCTTTTCTGTGTAGCCGATTTGGGATTAGCCGAATTGAAGTTAGCCGATTTTGGGTTAACCTCGAATCAGCGATTCAGTCATAAAGTGTGGATTCGGCGCTTAAACTCATCCGACAGTCGGTTGAGCGTGGCGGCGTCGAGGTTGGGGAATTCTTCTTGCAGAAGAGAGGCGAAAACCTGTTGCGCGTGGGCGTTCGCCAGTGCTTTGCCGGTTTTCACGCCGCTGCGGTAGGGAGTGCTGGGCAGCAGACTGCGGTTGAAATTGCCGTCGCTCATGTGCAGTCCTCTATTTGCTTCGTTTCTTGCCAAATACGAGGCGGTAGGCGCTCACCAAGGCCAGACCGATGCGGAAGCCGCGGTAGAGCAGCATGCCTCCCGAGGCAAGTCGGGTGATGTTCTCAGCGCCCTGTTCCGTCGATGAGTTCGGACCGACGAGGTGTTGCGTCAGCTGGCTGATGCGGTTTTTGCTTTCGTCAGCTTTCGTGCGCAGCGTTGTGTCGTATTCGTCCTGTCCGTTGCTTAAGGCCTCGGCCACCAATCGGGCGATGGGCGCGCATATCCAGTTCATTCGGTTCAGCCAAATAATGACCAACGCCAGCACAAGGACCACCGTGATACAGCCGAAGCCCAGGGCGGTGCTGCCCGTGTATTGGCCTATGAGATAGGCAACGAAGAAGGAGAAGAATAAAAGTACAATGCCACCCGAAAGAATGCCGATGGCCAGTACGGCCAGCGAAGAAAGCAACTGACTCAGCCTGTGGGAGAACTCTTGCGTATAGACTTGCTTTTGGAGACCCACATAGTTGCGGGTCTCCAAAACAAGGTCTTGGATGTTCTTTTTAGTATCTGTGAAGCGAAAGAACCGCATTTATTCCTGTGTCTTTGTCAGCTCTTCAGCAATGTCGTCCACAAGATTGTTCATCTCCGTGCGGTTGAGATGGATGCCGCGCTTGCGCAGTTGCTCGGCGATGCGCTCACGAAGTTCCACACCTTTTTCGGGGGCAAAGAGAAGACCAGCCGCAGCACCTACGGCAGCACCGCCGATGAATGCCAAGAAATAATTAATTGCTTTCATAATGCTTTATTTAAAAAGTTAGTTATAGAATCTGATGCAACAAAGGTAGTCAAAATTATGTGATAGCGTGAATCTAAGGAGGACTATTTGCTTGGAATTGATTGTTTTTAACTTTTTTTTTGTACATGCTCTTGCGTAGCTCCTCTTTTTTTCATAATTTTGTAAGCAAATCGTAACACATAAACAATAGTAATTATGAAGAAGATTTTCGTGATTAGTGCGGCTGTATTGGCTGTGATTTCAATGACCTCGTGCAAGAGTAACGAGAGCGCTTACAAAAAAGCCTATGAAAAAGCTCAGGCACAACAGGCTGCCTATGACAACCAGGCCCAGGTAACTGCTAATCAGACCGTGCAGACCACTCCCACAAATACTGGTTACACCGTGACTCCGACGCAGACCGCGACTGTGAAGCCGACAACGGATTACAGCAACGTGCAGGTTCGCAATGAGGTTGTGACGTTGGTCAACGGTGATGGCCTGAAGAACTTCAGCGTGGTTGTGGGCTCTTTTGGCATGCTGGCCAATGCACAGAGTCTGCAGAAGACCCTCGGTTCGAAGGGTTACAAGGCTCAGATTGTGCAGGCAACCGTGAACGGTCAGCCTTTCTATCGCGTTGTCGCCACCACTTTCCCCACCAAGGAAGAAGCCGCTCAGTCACGTGCTTCGTTGTCGGGTGAGTATCCTGGCGCTTGGTTGCTGTACCAGAAATAATCCAATAAAGAGCACTTGAGTCGCATACTCGCAATAGACTACGGGGTCCGTCGCACTGGCATAGCTGTGACGGACCCTTTGCAGATAATAGCCAATGGACTGACAACCGTAGAGACAAAGTCGTTGCTCAAATGGCTGCAAGACTACACTGCGCGCGAACCCGTGGAGCGATTTGTCGTAGGACTGCCGAAACAACCTAACGGCGCTGATAGCGACAACCTTCCGCGTGTCCGTTCGTTTGTCGGACAGTTGCGCAAGGCGTTGCCGGACATTCCCGTAGACTGGTGGGACGAACGCTACACCAGCGTGCTCGCCCATCAGACTATGTTGGCGAGCGGCATCGGCAAAATGGCGCGTCGCAATAAAGCGTTGGTGGACGAGATTTCCGCCTGCATTATCTTGCAAGGTTGGATGGAGAGCAGGAAGCGTTGAGAGGAAAGTGCTTTGAGTGCTGTGAACAGAAATAATAATTTATATGATTCTTCCTATATATACATACGGACAGCCCGTGTTGCGCCAGGAGGCTGAAGATATTGCGCCGGATTATCCGGAACTTCCCGAGTTGATTCAGAACATGTGGGATACTTTGGCGCGTAGCGAGGGAATTGGCTTGGCTGCTCCTCAAATAGGCTTGTCTATTCGGTTGGTGGTCATTGATCTCGACGTCATCAGCGAAGATTTGCCGGAGTACAAAGACTATCGCCGCGTGTTCATCAATCCCTATATCGAGGAATACGACGAAAACGAAACGGATACAAGTGAGGAGGGATGCTTGTCTCTGCCTGGTATTCACGAGACCGTAAGGCGTCCGACGCGCATTCGTGTAACTTATCTGGACGAACAATTCCAGGAGCACGACGAGTGGGTCGGCGGTTATCTTGCGCGTGTCATGCAACATGAATTTGACCATCTCGACGGAAAAGTCTTCACGGACCATCTGAAGGGCTTGCGTCGTCAGTTGGTGAAAAGCAAGTTGATCGATTTAATCAAAGGGCGGTTCAGTTGCTCTTACAAAGTCAAACTTCGCAAGTAATAGTGTTCCGCTTCTTCCGACAATACATATTCGGCATCGCAAAGTCCGGGCCTGTCCGTTCTGCAAATGCTCGTCATGTCAGGATGTTCCTCTTATTCGTGGTGGGAGGAATGTTGTCTTTCAATGAGGCGAATGCACAAATCAACACCGACCGGGTGATGAATATGGGGCGGCACGCTCTTTATTATGAAGACTATGTGCTTTCCATTCAGCGCTTCAACATGGTGATTGCCGCGAAACCTTTCTTGGCTGAGCCTTACTTTTATAGAGGATTAGCCAAATTCTATCTGGAGGATTTTCTGGGGGCAGAGGCGGATTGCAGTAGCGCGATAGAACGGAATCCCTATGAAGAAAATCATTATGTGTTGCGAGGCTTGTGCCGTGTCAACATGAAACAATATGCACCGGCTGAGCAGGATTATCGCAAAGCTGTGACGATAAACCCGATGGAGCAGTCATGTTGGCATAATATGGTGTTGTGCCAAACAGAGTTGAAAAAATATGCGGAGGCAGATTCTTCCTTAGACGTCATGATAAAGCAATGGCCAAAAGATGCGGAGAACTACACAATGAAAGCACAAGTTGCTTTTGCCGTCGCCGACACGACGAAGGCGATAGCTTGGATTGACCGTGCTTTGGAAGTGAATCCCCATGAGGGTCATGCGTGGAGTATGAAGTCCATGGTGTCGCTCACACGCGGAGCTTATAAGGAAGGTGAGATGCAACTTGACAAAGCCATCTTACAGTTGCCGCGCGACGCTAATCTTTACATCAATCGCGCCATGGCTCGGTTTAACCAGCAAAACCTGAGGGGGGCAATGAACGATTATGATGTGGCATTGGAGATTGAACCGGGCAACTATCTGGGACATTTTAACCGAGGCTTGCTGCGCGCACAAGTGGGTGATGATAATCGGGCTATTGATGATTTCAATTTTGTGCTGGAACAAGAACCTGACAATACAATTGCTCTGTATAACAGAGCCTTGTTGTTAGACAATGTCGGCGATTACAAAGGAGCGATTCGTGATTTGACAGCTGTCATAAGCGACTATCCCGAATTCTGGGAGGGCTTTAGCAAGCGAGCGTCTATTCGACGGAAAATAGGAGATGTGTATGGGGCAGAGCGCGATGAGTTCAAAGTGCTCAAGGCCAATATGGAGAAACGTACGGGAACCTATAAGAGTAAGAGCAAGACCCGAAAGAAAAGCGAGAAGAATCCCGAAGAATACAACAAGTTGGTTGAAGAGGACACGCAGGACATGCCGAAGCAAGAGTATGCAAGTGCTTATCGGGGAAAGGTCCAAAATCGATCGACAGACCTTGAACCAGTTCCTTTGTGGCTAATTACTTACTACAAGCAGAATAACGATATAGCGTCATACGTTCCTTTCCATAAACTCATCGACGACCTCAATCGCAGTCAGCAACTTCCGTTGGAAGTGAGCATCAGTAACTATGAGTCGCAACCGTCAGACCATCGCATACAAAGTCATTTCGAGGATATTAAATACATGACCGAGTGCATTGGCGGTCAGCCTGAGTATAGTAGATTATATCTCCGCCGTGCCATGGACTATTATCATGTTCGTGATTTCGATTCTGCTCAGGAAGACCTTTCTCGGGTTATTGCGCTCGACAGCACAAATGTCATAGCGTATTTCCTTCGAGCGCAGATTCGATGTGCAGCTTTGCAAACTCACGACAGGCAGCTTGCTCTTACGCCTGAGGACAGAATCGCTTATAGTCAGGCGAGACAAGATTTAACCGCTGTGGTAGATTATATGCCGGATATGTCATACGCCTATTATAATATAGGTATAATATGTCTGCATTTACATGAATACGCGCAGGCAGAAGCGGCATTTTCAAAGGCAATATCGGCCTCTCCCCTGATGCCGGAGGCTCATTACAATAGAGGAATCACGCGCATCTTAGATGGCAAAATAAGTGAAGCACTGAGTGATCTTTCGCAAGCTGGCGAATTAGGCATGTTTTCTGCTTATAATTTGATTAAGCGATACTCTGCACAAAAAAACGAGTAAATAGTAATGTGTAGTGGCTTTTTTTTTGTAATTTTGTCCACTTATTACTGAAAAATATCTAAAATAAAGCATATATGATTAAGATTTCTTTTCCTGATGGTTCTGTCCGAGAATTTGAGGCAGGCATCACAGGTTTACAGATTGCTGAAAGCATATCTTCGCGTCTGGCACAAGATGTTTTGGCGTGCGGAGTGAATGGTGAAAACGTTGAACTCAACCGCCCAATCACGGAAGATGCGCAGCTGGTTCTTTATAAATGGGATGACAAAGAAGGCAAACATGCTTTTTGGCACACAAGCGCCCATTTGATGGCAGAAGCGCTACAGGAATTATATCCTGGCATGCAGTTCGGCATCGGCCCTGCCATAGAGAATGGTTTCTATTATGATGTGATGCCGGCTGAAGGAACAGTGATTCGGGAGGCCGATTTTGTCAATATAGAAAAGAAAATGGCTGAGCTTATTCAGCGGAAGGCAGAGTTAGTTCGCTCGGATATCTCTAAACAAGACGCTCTGAAGTTCTTCGGCGATAAAGGTCAGACTTATAAGAATGAATTGATAGCCGATTTGGAGGATGGAAGTATTTCAACGTACACCCAAGGTAATTTCACGGATTTATGTCGTGGCCCTCATTTGATAAATACGGCGCCCATCAAAGCATTTAAGGTTCTTTCTGTAAGTTCGGCCTATTGGCGAGGCGATGAGAAGCGTCCGCAGATGACCCGTTTGTACGCAATCACCTTTCCCAAGAAGAAACTGCTGGATGAGTATTTGGTAATGTTGGAAGAGGCCAAGAAGCGCGACCATCGTAAAATCGGTAAGGAAATGGAACTCTTCATGTTCTCCGAACTCGTGGGCAAAGGCTTGCCTATCTGGTTGCCGAAAGGCACAATGCTGCGCCTCCAACTCGAAGATTTCCTCAAACGCATCCAAAAACGCTACGGTTATCAACAGGTTATCACGCCCCATATCGGCTCTAAAAACCTCTACGTAACCTCTGGCCACTACGCAAAATATGGCAAGGACAGTTTCCGCCCCATCCTCACGCCAGAGGAGGGCGAGGAATACATGCTCAAACCGATGAACTGCCCTCACCACTGCTCTATCTTCGCTTGGAAACCACGTTCTTATAAGGACTTGCCCCTGCGCTTGGCAGAGTTTGGCACGGTGTATCGCTACGAGCAGAGCGGCGAACTCCACGGCTTGACGCGTGTGCGCGGTTTTACGCAGGACGATGCTCACATCTTCTGCCGCCCTGACCAGGTGAAGGGCGAGTTTACCCGCGTGATGGACATCATTGAGATTATCTTCAAGGCGTTGAAGTTTGAAAACTTCGAAGCCCAAATCTCCCTCCGCAACAAGGAGAACCGCGAGAAATACATCGGTTCCGACGAGGTATGGGACAAGGCAGAGGCAGCCATCATCGAGGCGTGCGAAGAAAAGGGATTGCCCGCTCGCGTGGAGTATGGCGAAGCGGCTTTCTATGGCCCCAAACTCGACTTTATGGTAAAAGACGCCCTCGGTCGTCGTTGGCAGTTGGGCACGATCCAAGTGGACTACAACCTCCCCGAGCGTTTCCAACTTGAATATACAGGCGAGGACAACAAGAAGCACCGCCCTGTGATGATCCACCGTGCGCCCTTCGGCTCTATGGAGCGTTTCGTTGCTGTGCTCATTGAGCATACGGCCGGTCATTTCCCCTTGTGGCTCACGCCCGACCAGTGCGTGGTGCTGCCGATCTCGGATAAGTTCAACGACTATGCCGAAAAGGTAAAAGCCCAACTTGAAGAGGCTGGCGTGCGTGCCATTGTCGACGACCGCAGCGAGAAGATCGGTCGCAAAATCCGCGACAACGAGATGAAACACATCCCTTACCTCCTCATCGTAGGCGAAAAGGAAGCCGCCGAAGGTGCTGTCAGCGTGCGCAAGCAAGGCGAAGGCGACCAAGGCGCAATGTCCGTCAGTGATTTCGCCGGCAAAGTAATCCGCGAAGTCAAAGAAATGACGGAGAGTTATTGAGGTTAGACGTTAGACGTTAGACGTTGGAGCCGTGCGGAGGATGCGTTCGTCCTGCCTTAAACAAAGGTCGATCGTATGGTGTCCGCTATCCATCCGAGGCTTTTAGTATCCGAATGGCAGAAGGCTGTAAGTCTTCAACCGATTACAAGCGTAAAATACTGATAATAAATAAGTTCAAGATAAAACTTTATAATTTAGCGGACAGTAAAAAACATCTAACGCCTAATTTCTAACGTCTCTATTCTAACGTCTAACGTCTTTATTCTAACCTCTTAACTATACCCAGAAGGCTGAAAGCCTTCAAGCGATGATAGCCTTGGGTTGATGGAGGAAGCGTAGCGACCGACATCAACCCAAGGTTCATTTTTCCCGAACGGCAGAACGCTGAAAGCGTTCAAGTGATGACAAAACCTATTATTTATATACGATGTGTGTTATCATCGCTTGAACGCTTTCAGCGTTCTGCACTACTATTATGCGCTACATAGGGTAGATGCCAGACGCTTCGCATCTGTCATCAACCCTATGCTACCATCATTTGAACGCTTTCAGCGTTCTGCCATTCGGGAATAGCGCAGACAACAATAATATTAGAGTCGGATAAAGTCTTCTTAACTATCTTGCAACTCATTAGACATTAGAGCCGTGCGGAGGATGCGTTCGTCCTGCCTTAAACAAA
>JABUUA010000042.1:0-10081 GCA_021443405.1 Bacteroidaceae bacterium | reverse complement strand
AAGAATGTATGGACCGTTGCCAAGAACACTTGGGAGAAAGGTTTGACTTATGCATTCCGTGACCGCCGCAACAAGAAGCGCACCTTCCGCGCCCTGTGGATTCAGCGTATCAATGCTGCTGCTCGTCTCGAGGGTCTTAGCTACTCACAGCTGATGGGACTCCTGCACAAGGCAGGTATTGAGATTAATCGTAAGGTTCTTGCCGACCTGGCCGTTAATCATCCCGAAGCATTCAAGGCTATTGTTGCCAAGGTGAAGTAGTTTTCTCAACTGACAAAGATTAAGGACGTCCTTCGGGGCGTCCTTTCTTTTTTATGGCTGTGTCTGATTGTTCAGTCAAATTCTTCCGGTGCTTTGCCGGGATATACTTGCGCAAAGAGAGTGGCAGTAAGGCTTCTGTTGCGCCGGATGGCCTCTGGCAAGACGTGATGATAATCGTCCAATTTGCCCATTCCATAGTAACAATAGGCGAGGTAGGGCAGACAATTCTCCGGTTGTCCGGCGTTGCCGTTCTGAATAAGTTGGAGGAAAATCTGTGCCGCAAAATCGTAATATTGCCAATCAAATAGTATGAGCGCTATCTTTCGTAAGGTGTCTTCTTTGTTGTCGCTGTTAATAAGGGCGATGGTAAACTCTTCGCGTGCATCTTGTTCGTTGTTGTTCTCCAAGAAGATGTAACCACGATGCAGATGATAGTCGGGCATTTCTGCCTCGGTGATATGCTCTTTATATTGATTGAGCGTTTCCAGAGCACTGCTTAGATGACCTGTCCTACTTAACAGAAAGGCCTTTTGTGACAGCAATGTTGCCGTATTGGCGGTTGGGACAGGATGGGTCGTCAGGGCTTTCTCTACGATAGCCAATGCGTCATCCAAGCGGTCCAATAGGGCTAATGCTGTAGAGTCGAGATACATGGCATAGTCGTTCGTGGGCCTCAGACGTAGATATTTTGTGTAATGGTCGTGCGCTTCTCCTGGACGATTCAACTGCATGAGAATGTTGCCCTTGGTAATAAGCGCATCCACATCCGATTCGTCGATGGCCAAGGCATAATCGATTGCTTCGTCGGCTTCCTCGTATTGCGACAGCCCATAGTGTGCTTCTGCCAGCATTCGCCATAAAGCACGAGAGTAGGGTTGCTTGTCCAGTTGTCGTTCCAGCTCCGCAATCGCTTCTTCGAACTTGGTGTTGTGGATGAGCATCTCGCAGAGTAGCGATTGGGCTGGCTGATAGTCGGGATGGTTCTTGCAGAGCAGTTGTGCCCACTCCAACGCCTTCTCGTAATGGAAGTAGTCGGCTATTAAATCGATGCAGTCGTGCAGATAGAGGTCTGCTTCTTCATCCGATTCATCGTACAGGTTGATTAAATGGCGGAAGCAGTCCAACTCTTTGCCCTGACGCAATAACAGTTCCGCTTTCAGGAATTGAACCTCACGGTCTTGCTGGTCCGGAATTTCGTCGCACATCTTTTGTGCCACGTCCAAGTCGCCATCAAACATTCGTTCGCGAGCCAAGAACACCAAGGGATCGGGGTCGTCCGGGTGCAACGAAAGCGCATAATTGATACAAGTCATGGCATCTTCCCTTCTGCCTTTCACCATATAATACTCCGCAATGTCCGTAAGGTCGGCAGCGTCCATATAGACACTCCGCTCCTCACGCAACATCGCCTCGTATTGTTTCAAGGCCTCTTTGAAGTCGTCTTCCTCAAAGAAAGAATAGTCCTCTGACCGTAACATCTTATGATTATTTCTTCTGCCAAGTATCTTTCAGTCCGACGGTCCGGTTGAACACAGGGTGTTGTGCCGTGCTGTCGGGGTCTACATTATAATAACCGATGCGTTGGAATTGCAGATACGTCAGTGCGGGCAGTGAGGCTGCATATTCCTCGATGCGGGCTTCCTTGTTGATGCGCAGCGAATCCGGGTTGAGGAAAGGGCGCATGGCGTCGATGCCGCGCACTCCGTTCTCCTTCTCGTACTGCTTGATGGCGTCGCGAGGATTCTCGCAAGTCCACAGACAGTTATAATCTCGCACCTCACACGCAATGCTGTGGTCGCAACTTACCCAGTGCAACGTCTTTCCTTTAATCTTGCGGTCGGCTCCCGGCATGCCGCTGCGGCTCTCGGGGTCGTAGGTCGCGTGGATGCAGGTGATGTTGCCTTCGGCATCTTTCTCGCAGGCGTTTTCCTCGTTGCACTTGATGATGTAGCCATTCTTCAGGCGAACTTCTTTGCCGGGGGCAAGTCGCATGAACTTCTTTTCGGCTATTTCCATGAAGTCGTCGCGCTCGATATACAGCTCGCGGGTAAAGCGAATGGTGTGCGTTCCACTGTTCGGGTCCTCTGGATTGTTGATGGCCGTCATCTCCTCCACCTGCCCTTCAGGGTAGTTGTCTATAATCAGTTTCACGGGATTCACCACGCAGCTGACGCGAGTGGCGCGCGTGTTGAGGTCCTCGCGACAGGCCGCCTCCATGAGTTTGATGTCGTTCAAGGCGTCGAACGTAGTGTAACCAATCTTGTCGATGAACGACAATACGGCCTCGGGGCTATAGCCGCGGCGACGTATTCCACAGATGGTGGGCATGCGAGGGTCGTCCCAACCGTTCACGATTTTCTCGTTGGTGAGAATGAGAAGATTGCGCTTCGACATCAACGTGTAGTTCAGATTGAGCTTGTTGAATTCGAACTGCCTCGGGCGATTATCTTCGATGTCGCCTTCGTCGCCGCGCCATTCCTTTATCCACGTCACGAAGAGGTCGTAGAGGTCGCGGTGAGGAACGAACTCCAAGGTGCAGATGGAGTGGGTGACACCTTCGAGGTAATCGCTCTGGCCGTGCGTAAAATCATACATGGGATATGCGTTCCATTTGTTGCCCGTACGCCAATGAGGCATGTTCAGTACTCGGTACATGATGGGGTCGCGGAAGTGCATGTTGGGGCTCGACATATCTATCTTGGCACGCAGAATCATCTTGCCGGGCTCCACATTCCCGGAGTTCATCTCGCGGAACAATGCAAGACTTTCCTCGGCAGGGCGATTGCGATAGGGACTGTTTGTGCCCGGTTCCGTGGGCGTTCCTTTCTGCGCGGCAATCTCCTCGCTGGTTTGTTCATCGACGTAGGCGCGGCCCTGCAGGATGCACCATTCGGCAAAATCCCACAAATCCTGGAAATAATCGCTGGCATAGCATACTTTGCCCCATTCGAAGCCCAACCACTTGATGTCGCGCTCGATAGCTTCTACATACTCGGTATCTTCTTTCTGTGGGTTCGTGTCGTCCATACGTAGGTTGCACACACCTCCGTATCTTTGGGCCACGCCGAAGTCCATGGCAATCGCTTTCGCATGGCCGATATGCAGGTAGCCGTTAGGTTCGGGCGGAAAGCGCGTCTGCAGGCGGCTTCCGTTCTTACCGGCGGCGAGGTCGGCTTCAATCTTTTGTTCAATGAAGTTCAAGCTCTTCTTTTCTACTGGTGTGTCAAGTTCCTTCTGTATCATAGTGCTGATGCGATAATTTCTTCAAAGGTACGAATTTTTTGCTTTATTTGGGGGAAATCGCTGTAATAATTCGACATTTTTACCTTTTTATGCTTTATAACATGTTTGTTGATTTGTTTTGCCGGGAGATTTGTCGTAAATTTGCTGGCGATTTAAGACAATCTTTTTACCTTAAAAACTAATACCTATCTTAAAGAGGCTGAGTCGTGAGATCCGGCCTTTTTTGTTTTCTGAGGCCTGATGTCCAAGAAATATCCCAGTTTATAAAGTGAAAAGACCGTGAGCGACGGATGGCGGCCGAGTAGATTCCGGCGCATCAAGCCGCGCGTGGCCCGGTAAAAGAGGCGGTACAACCACGCGACGTGGGCCGAACGCAGGCGCTTGCTGGCATTTTCCACGGCACTTCTGCCGCGCATCTTCCCGTTGAGTCCGTGCAAGGTCCGCAGCGCCGTCTCCGATTTCCTTAGGAAGTCTTCGTTCAGGTCCATGCCGGTGTGCAGCAGAGGATTGTCGATGTGCAGGATGCCGACACCGCGCTGCTCCAGTTCCACGCCGAAGAGCGCGTCCTCATAACCGTATTCGCGACACGCCTCGTCGAAGCGAATTTGCAGAAACGTCTCGCGACGCATCATCACATTGAAGCACGACATCTGGCTGTAGGGTTGCTTGGCCCGGTCGGCGGCACTGCGGTGCTGGTCGGCGGCGAGCTCATAGCGGTGGCGCAACGTGCGGTGAGGGTCGTAGCATACATCGGGAGTGCGGAGCCCGCCCACAACGACGTCGGCCTGCCCGGCATAGCGTAAATAGGTGGAAAGATAGTCGTCCCGCTCCACGCGCGCGTCATTATCTATATAGATGAGCCACGGATATTGCGCCAAGTCCGCCAGTTCGTTGCGCGTGCTGGCAAGGCCGATGTTGGTCGGACGGACTATATGTTGGCAGTGGGGTAAATCGGTTATCTTGTGGTTGGCGATGATGGAAACGCGGTCTTTGCTCCCGTCTTCTGCCAAGAGGATTTCATACGGCACTCCCAACAGCTCCGCTTGCCGTTGCAGGTCTTCGACGAGCTTGTAGCAAGTGTAATCGCGTGTGGGTATAAGTATCGATAGCATAAGCTCTTACTGATGTCTGATTAAACTAATCATATAATGCGTAAATTTCGCCGATGACAGGCCGACGAAGGCTTCGGCAGGTCGGCACGTCGCCCTCGGTTTGCGACGACAAAGTTAGCGATATTTCTTAAATTCTGCAAGCGCACGACGCTTTTGACCGTCAAGTGTTGGCAGTCTTCGCAAAAATTACGTACTTTTGCGTCAAATTGAACTATTATGAAGAGACATAGAAAACGGCCGATGAGCGCCCCTTCGTTAGACGACGTGGTGAAGGCCATGCGCCGAGGAAACCGCGAGGCCGAAAGGGAGATGATGGGCCCCGGTTTCCATGCGAAACACGTGGTGCACAAGTCTTCTGTCTGCTATTCCCGCAAGGTGAAGCACAAGGGTGCGGAGGACGCGGATTAGACATCCTTATGTGTGAGGCCAAACATAAGGATGTCTGAGCTCACACATAAGGACGTGTGAGGCCAGACGTGCGTATGTCTGAATCGGGGTGTGCGGACGTCCGGATTTAGACGGTCGCGTAAGGGGCTGGATACAAAAATAGGTGGGACCGTTGCCCACCTATCTCCGCATCGTTATTGATTATTGGTTCAGGAACTTACGCGCTTGCTCCAAGGCCACATCGATGTGAGGGCAGATGTGTTCCGCGTCCATGATGTCGTAGAAACGAGCGTGGTTGAGCTGCTCGTGCACCTTTTCGCTGACGCCCGACAAAATGACGTGGATGCCCTCCTCGTGGTTCATCTCAATGAGCGACTGCAGATTGTGGATGCCCGTCGAGTCGATGAACGGCACGCGACGCATGCGGATGATGCGGACGCGCGGCTTTTCCGTGCCGATGTTCGCCATCAGGTCGTCGAACTTATTCGCAATTCCGAAGAAGTAAGGACCGTTAATTTCATAGACAGCACAGCCCGCGGGAATCTGCAGATGTTCTTCGCTAACCTGCATGTCGGCCTCATGTGCCGGGTCGATTTCGTCGCTGATTACGCTGATTTGTGTGGTCTCCATCACACGCTTGATAAAGAGTGCACAGGCGATTATCAGGCCGATTTCGATGGCAATCGTAAGGTCGAAGATGACCGTGAGGAAGAACGTGACGAGCAGCACGGTGACGTCGCTCTTGGGATTCTTGAGCAACGCCTTGAAGGCGCGCCATCCGCACATGTTGTAGCTCACGATGACCAGCACGCCGGCCAGGCACGCCATGGGGATGTATTCGGCATAAGGCATGAGTATCAACAGGATGGCCAGGAGCACGACCGCATGGATGATGCCTGCGACGGGCGTACGACCGCCGTTGTTTATGTTGGTCATCGTGCGGGCAATAGCGCCCGTGGCGGGAATGCCGCCGAAGAGAGGGCTGACCATATTTGCTATTCCTTGGGCCACAAGCTCCATATTAGAGTCGTGCTTGTCGCTGATGACACCGTCGGCAACTGTGGCCGAAAGGAGGCTTTCGATAGCACCCAAGATGGCAATGGTGAAGGCGACGGGCATGAGTTTCTGTATCATGGCGAACGTGATGCTCGGAACCACCATCTCAGGCAACTGGGCCTTGATGTGGAAACGGTCGCCAATGGTGTCGATGCACGTAATATCGAAGTAGTTGCGGAGAACTAATACGGCGGCCGTGCCAATCAGTATTCCGTAGAGCGAGCCCGGTATCTTGTTGAGTCCGGGAATGGATTTCAGCGCCTTGGGCGCAAAGATGATGAGCAGGATGCTTCCTATCGCGATGAGGAAGTTCCAAGCATTGAAAGTGTCGATGTGCTCGAAGTAGCAGACCCATTTACCGATGAAATCGCCCGGCGTCTTCAGCGGAACCGTCACCATCTGCCCGGTCTTTGTCATCGCTTCCTGGGTCAGTCCGAGCACGTCGCCCATCTGTGTGGTGAAAATGGTCACGGCGATACCGGCCGTGAAACCGATGATGATGGGGTAGGGGATAAACTTGATGACGGCGCCGAGACGGAACGCGCCCAAGGCAACGAGGATAACTCCGGCCAGCATCGTGGCGACGAGCAGACCTTGGAGTCCGTACTCAGGGTTGTTGACAATGCCGTAGATGATGACAATGAAAGCGCCGGTGGGACCTCCGATTTGCACTTTCGTGCCGCCCAACATCGAGATGAGAAAACCGGCGACTATGGCCGTGATGATGCCTTTCTCGGGAGTTACGCCGGAGGCTATGCCGAAGGCAATGGCCAGAGGCAGGGCCACGATGCCCACGATGATGCCGGCCATGAGGTCTTTCAAAAACGTGTCTTTCGAATAATCCTTAAAACAATCGAGAATGCGCGGCTTCAGCGCAATGAGGTTCTTCATATACTACCTTAAATTTATAATACCGATTCAATACATTTACAAAGTTACGTCAAATTACTTGATTTGACAATTTTTTCGTATCTTTGTGGAGCAAATATTAATATAAATCAATAAATATCATGTTTTCTACTATTGCAACCCCTGTTATTGCGCTGTTGTTTTGCCTCTGGTTAGTGTTTCTTGTCATGTCCTACCAAGGTCAGCCTAAGGGGCTTTGGGCGCTCGCCTTGGCCAACACAGGCGAACGTTTCGGCTATTACACCATGTTGTCTGTGTTCGTTCTTTTCCTTGGCGAGAAGTTCGGCTTCGATGCAGGCTGGGCCTCGGAAACGTTCTCTTCGTTCCTGTTCTTCGTATATCTGCTGCCCCTTTTCGGCGGCATGCTGGCCGATAAGTTCGGATATAGCAAGATGGTCGTTATCGGCATCTTCGTCATGTTCTTAGGTTATCTGGTCTTGTCCGTCCCCATGGGTAAGGGCAACACTGGCCTCACGGCCATGCTGTTCGGCTTGGTGTTCGTGAGCCTCGGCACGGGGTTGTTCAAGGGAAATCTGCAGGTGATGGTGGGCGACCTCTATAACAGTCCCGAGTACGCCGATAAGCGAGATAGTGGTTTCTCCTTATTCTATATGGCCATCAATGTGGGGGCTCTGTTCGCTCCTACGGCCGCGATTGCCGTCATGACGTGGGCCCAGGACTCACTCGGCTTTGCGAAGGCCGACGCTTATCACTTCTCGTTTGCCGTGGCCTGCGTTTCTGTGATTGCCTCCATACTGGTGTATTTCATTGGTAAGCGCACATTTGCCCACGTGACCGGCGTGACGAAGAAGGCCGAAAATCGTAACGAACAGGCCGAGACGACCGTGGAAGAAACGGACACGAAAGAGCGCATCATCTGCCTTTGCCTGGTCTTTGCCGTGGTGATATTCTTCTGGATGGCTTTCCATCAGAACGGACTGACGCTGACGTATTTCGCCGACGAATACACCGCGACGTCTTCAACGGGCGTGCAGAGTATGTTGTTCGACGTGAGAAATCTGCTGGCCGCTATCTTCATCGTCTATGGTTTGTTCGGTGTTTTCCAGAATCGTGGTCTGGCTCGTGCCCTCGCCGCCGGTCTCATCGTGTGTGGCGCCGCCTATCTCGGCCTGATGATTCCTGCCGAGGGTGAGGTTACCAAGGTGGCTGCGCCTATATTCCAGCACTTCAATGCTTGCTTTGTGGTCATGCTGACGCCCGTAAGCATCGCCCTGTTCGGCTTGTTGGGTCGGAAGGGAATGGAGCCCAAAGCGCCCGTGAAAATCGGTTTGGGCATGCTGGTGGCCGCCGGGGCTTATCTCATGCTGACCATGAGTTGCATCGGTGCTCCCGTGGCCGACCCGGTCAATCATACGCACGTCGCTGACATGTCGCCCAATCTTTTGGTGAATACCTATTTAATATTGACTTTTGCAGAATTGCTGCTTTCGCCCATCGGCATCTCGTTTGTAACCAAGGTTGCGCCCGTCAAGTACAAGGGGATGATGATGGGAGGTTGGTTCGTCGCCACTGCGATTGGCAATAAACTGGTAAGCATCCCCGGCCACATGTGGGGAATGGACCTGACCCTCGTCTGGGGAACACTGATGGGCATTTGCTTATTGGCTGCTCTGTTCATCTTCTCAATCATCAAGAAACTCAATAAGGTTGCATAAGTTTTGAAGCGTTTGCCGCCTTTCCTCATAGCATGTGTGCCACTGGTTTTTCTGGTGGCATTCATTGCTTGTGTCGTGGCTGTCTTCGGCGACGAAACATTGTTGGGGGCGAGTCAATTAGCCTTGCTGTGTGCCGCGGCGCTTTCTGTGGCGCTCGGTTTGCTGACGCGCCGAATCACGTGGCACGATTTCGAGGAGGCCATCAAGGAGAAAGTCGGGGGCGTTTCGCAGGCGCTCTACATTCTTCTTCTGATTGGCGCGCTGGGTGGCTCTTGGATGGTGAGCGGCGTCGTGCCGATGTGCATTTATTATGGTCTGGACATTCTTGCCCCCGCATGGTTTCTTCCGTGCGCTTGCGTCCTTTGTGCCATCGTCAGTGTTCTTACGGGCAGTAGCTGGACGACCATAGCCACCATCGGTGTTGCGCTGATGGGCATAGGGCAGGCGATAGGAATGCCGGTAGGGTGGTCTGCGGGGGCGATTATCAGTGGAGCCTATTTCGGCGACAAGATTTCGCCTTTGAGTGACACGACGGTTCTGGCGAGTAGCACGGTGGGTGTGCCTTTGTTCACTCACATTCGTTTTATGCTTTATACCACCATCCCCACATTCTTGATTGCTCTTTCCGTATTCTCGTTGGCGGGACTTGCTATGGCTACCGACACGGTCAATAGCGTGATGGCCATGCAACAGGCTATCGACCACACCTTTGTCCTTTCGCCTTGGCTATTGCTCGTTCCGTTGTTCACGGCCATCATGATAGTTCGTCGTTGGCCAACAATTCCTATTCTGTTCGGCGGAATACTGGCGGCTTGTGCCATGGCGCTGATATTTCAAGGAGAATTGTTAGATCAAGTGGCCGGTGAAATGCAGTCGTCTCTCCTCGTTCATCGTTTCAGAGGACTGATGATAATGTGTTACGGCAATACAAATATAGATACAGGTTTCGAGTCGCTCAACACCTTAGTGGCCACACACGGCATGCGTGGCATGCTGGGCACTATATGGCTTGTGATGTGTGCAATGCTCTTTGGGGCGGCGATGACCGTAACGGGCATGGTGGAAAGTATCATGAAGCAAGTGCTTCGTGCAGTCAAAGGGGCCATTTCGTTAGTAGCCAGCACGGCATTCGTGGGCGCTCTGCTCAATGTGATTATGGCGGACCAGTATTTATGCATTATTCTATCTGGCAGTATGTTCAAGGAAACGTACGAAACTCATGGCCTTGAGAATAAATGGTTAAGCAGAGCTGTGGAAGACAGCGCTACTGTGACATCGGTCCTGATTCCTTGGAATACTTGTGGCATGACGCAAAGTTCGGTGCTGGGCGTAAGCACATTACTCTATGCTCCCTACTGCGTTTTCTGTTATCTGAGCCCGCTCGTGACAATAATCGCAGCCATAATTATGAAAAGACGCACCTAATATATATATAAT
>JABUUA010000041.1:18674-22092 GCA_021443405.1 Bacteroidaceae bacterium | reverse complement strand
CTGGGCTTCGGGGCAACGAATTGTGCTGTTTTGAGTTTTACCGGACAGCAATAAAATATTATAATGTCTTATTATGCTGCACGTTATAATAAAACTGAGAGGTGAGAGGTCGGGGTGGATGATGAGAGAAACTCGCAAATTTGAGAGGTGAGGCTGAGGGATGGGTCCGCCCAACAAGAACAGCAGCAGCCACGGAGAGCGCTGCGGCACTCACCGGGTTGCACGCGGGCGGGTCGGCCGGTTACAGTTCGTCCAACTGGTCGTAGGTGGTTTGCAGTATGGCCTTGGCCTTGCGCAGGCGGTCGGCGCTGGGGGCGGGTTGTTCGGCGATGGGCGTGTGGCTGGTGACGTCGAAGATGGTGACGCCCGTGGAGTCGCGGAACATGATGCCCGAGGGGAAAGTGCTGTAGGCGAAGGGCTCGGTGTAGTGCTTGCTCAGCACGTTGCGGCTCCACGGATATTGCCGGTGGCCGATGCCCATCTGCGAGAGAAGCGTGGCCACGAGGTCGCTCTGGTTCAGGATGGTGTGCATGACGCGCGGCCGACGGATGGCTCCGCCCAGCCAGAGCATGGGCGAATGGAAGTAGGCGGGGTTTTCATACGTCATGTTGTAGGGGACTCCGTGGTCGGGGATGAGAATCACGAGCGTCCGGTCCCACACCTCGGGCAGCGTCTTCAAGCTATCGACGAGCTGCCCCACGCACTGGTCGGTGTAGGCGAAGGCGTTGAGCACGGGGTCCTGCAGTCGGTGGTAGGGAACTTCCCACGGTTCGTGGCTGCTGAGCGTCTGATAGGCGAAGTGCCACGGACGGTCGGTGGGCTTGGAGGCAATCATGCGGAAGCAGCGCAGGGCCGTGAGGCTGTCGGGCGCTCCCCACTTGGTGTTGTGGGCTTCGCTGTGCGAGAAGTCCTTGTCGCTGGTGAGCGTCTGGTAGCCGCTGCCCACGAGATAGGCTTTCTTGTCCATCACGTCGATGTCGCCGCCGTAGAGATAGTCGGTGGTGTAGCCTTCCGCCACCAGCGAGTGGGCGAGCGAAGGCAGGCGGTCGCGCTTGCTGGCGATGCGCATGAGGCTGACGTCGGGGTAACTGACCCAGCCGCTGTAGGCCGACACAGTGCCGCGGTCGGTGCGGAACGAGTTGCTGTAGTAGTTGTCCCAGAAAACGCCTTCGCCAATGAGGCGGCTGAAGTGGGGCGCCACGCCGGGAGCGCCGCCCAGTTCCTCCACAAACATGCCGCCGAAACTCTCCATCAGCACCACGAGCACGTTGGGACGACGGACGCGCAGGAGCGAGTCGGCGACGTCCTCGGTGTCGGCGGGGAACAGTCCGGCGAAGGTCTGGGCGAGTTCCTCGTCCGTGAGGTAGTTGTAATTCTCGCCATAGCGGTCGGTGCGCTTGATGCTGGAGAGGAGCGAGAAGACGGGGTTGACGGCCGAGTGGTTGAGGAAGAGCGTCTGACTGTAATACGCCTTGCCCACGTTCATGTTGCTCACGCCCACACCGCCCCGGATGCCCAACAGCAGCAGTCCGCCCAACAACAGCAGGAACAGCGAGCCGGCGATGGGACGGCGAGCGCCCTTCAACCGCTTGGGGGTGAGACGGACGAAGGTCCAGCCCACCACGAAGACGGCGACGGCGAGGGCCAGCAGTCGCGTGACGAGAAAACTGAGTTGCACGCTGTTGCCCGCCTCGGAAGTGTCGATGTAGGCGAAGATGATGGCGTTGAGCTTGAACTTCCAGAAGGCATACATCACGCAGTCGGTGGCAATGACGAGAACGACGAGGACGGCCACCAACCACCAGTAGGGCCGCAGCCAGCGGCGCAGGGCCGTCTGCTTGCGCCACACCGCCGCGAGGCAAACGAGCCACGGGAGCAGGAGCAGGTAACACGTGGTGCTGACGTCCATGGAAAGTCCGTGACGAAGAACGTCGGCGTAGTTCGCCCACGTGAAGGGCTCGATGTCGGCGTTGTAGCGCATGAAGATGAGTTTGCCCACGGCAAAAACAATGAGCGCCCAGAGGAAGAGCAGGGGAATCCTCCCCCAGCCTCCTGTCCATGAGGATGTATGTGACTTTTTCATTTGCTTTTTCAAATTTTGCTCCCCTCCGTTATTGCTCCCCTCCCACGTGGGGGAGGGGCTGGGGGTGGGGTCTTTGGGTCCCCCTACTTCCTCCCGAAATCCGCCGGAATCTCGCCCCACTGCTCTGTGTCCCATTTGTAGATGGGAACGCGGAACGTGTGAGTCCGGAGCCAGTTTTCGGCGCGAGCCACGAGGTCGAGCGCCTGCGCCGTCTTCTCGTTGCGGGCCAGGGTGGTCTTGGCCTTTCGGTTCCGCACCCAGGCTTGTCCGCTCACGCTGTCGCTGTAGATGGGCATGGAGCGGCCCGTCTGCTCGAGCAGGGCGAGGGCGTGGACGATGGCGAGAAACTCGCCGATGTTGTTCGTCCCTTGGATGGGTCCGAAGCGAAACACCTCCTTGCCGCTGGGCATGTGGACCCCTCGGTACTCCATGGGCCCCGGGTTGCCGCTGCAGGCGGCGTCCACGCAGAGGGCCTCGCCCGTCACGCCTTGGTTGTTCTCTGGCATTGCTGTTCTCTTGTTGGTTGTCCCTGCCGCGCTGCCCTCCCAGCGAGGAAGCGCCGGCGGCCGGGTGTTCTTACATTCGCTCGGGAACTTCGATTCCCAACAGACTCAGACCGTTCTTCACCACCTTGCTCACGGCGCTCGAGAGCGCCAGGCGGACCATCTGCTTCTGCTTGTCCTCCTCGCGAAGCACGCTGAAGTCGTGGTAGAACTGGTTGTATTCCTTCACCAGCTCATAACAGTAGTTGGCGATGCACGAGGGATTGTAGTCCGTGCCCGCCTGACGAACCGCGGCGGTGAAGTCGTTGAGGTGCTGAATGAGGCTGATTTCCTTCTCGCTGAGCTCGGTGGCCACGGGCAGTTGGGCGGGAATCTCAATGCCCTGGGCGGCCGCCTTGCGCAAGATGCTGCGGATGCGGGCGTAAGTGTATTGGATGAAGGGGCCCGTGTTGCCGTTGAAGTCGATGCTTTCCTCGGGGTTGAACAACATGTTCTTGCGGGCGTCCACCTTGAGAATGAAATACTTGAGAGCGCCCATGCCCACAATGCGGGCAATCTCCTGCGCCTCCTCCTCGGTGATGTCCTCCAGCTTGTTCACCTTGTCGGCGCTCATCTGGCGAGCGTCGGCCACCATGGTGGCGATGAGGTCGTCGGCGTCCACCACGGTTCCCTCGCGGCTTTTCATCTTACCGTTGGGGAGCTCCACCATGCCGTAGGAGAAGTGAACGAGGTCCTTGCCCCACTTGAAGCCTAACTTGTCGAGCAGGATGCTCAGCACCTGGAAGTGGTAGTTCTGCTCGTTGCCCACCACGTAAATCATCTTGTCGATGGG
>JABUUA010000041.1:6139-18280 GCA_021443405.1 Bacteroidaceae bacterium | reverse complement strand
GATGCACTTGAATTTAGCGGTGGCGACGAAGAAAGCGCCTCTTTGCGCCGGGTCCATTCGGAGGCATCGGTATACTGACTGAACTGAAAGCGGATCCCGGTCTTCTCTTCCATCCGCTGAAAAAACAGATTGTTATCCCAATCCCGCATGCTTCCCCAGGTATCCAGCCCCTCCATGGTATAATCGGGGGCCTTCATGGTTTCCCCGGCGGCGACAGAACCATACAACAGGATCGCCGCCAGCAGCAACGCGAATACTCGTTTCATCTCTTTCCTCCTTAAACATAAAAACCTGTGTCTGTATATTATATGAAAAAAACCGGCAGAGTTCAACTCTGCCGGAAAACTTTGTCCTGTCTTCACAAAACCTTCAGGAAAGGATCCTTTCGGAAACAGATCTTTCCGGATTCAAGACCATCCGGAATCACTTTTTCCTGTGCAGGAATCCGGGAACCCCGTGATTGTCCGTGGTCATGTTCTGGGTCTGGGGAACGCCGGGGTAAGCGCCGGTGCCGGCGTTGCTGCCGAACACGGGCTGATAGGGCTGCTGGGCCCCGGTTCCCTGGAACACCTGACCGGTTCCGTAAGGCTGTTCGCCGCCCTGAGGCTGGAAGGGCCGGGTCTGCATGTTCTGCATCTGCGGCGCACAGTAGCTATAATACTGGCGGGCGAAAGCTTCAGCCTTGGGCGACTCGATGGCGCCGAGCAACTCAACGCATTGGCGGAGCTGGTAACCGTAATAGGCCACGTTGTCAGGGTCGGGACTTTGCGTCGTGTACCACCGCAGGTATTCGCAAGCGTTGTTGGCCACGGCGTCGCAAATCTCCTCACACTTCTTCTTGTCGTGGAGAATGGCGTAGATGCGGGCGAGGTCCAGCGAACCGCTCTGATAACTGTAGCGGACGGTGGCGGCGGGAATCTCCTTGTCGCACTTGTCGAGCAGCATCTTCGCCTTGTCCGTCTTGCCCTCGCGCACAAGCTGCGTGCCGAGCTGGGCAAACAGACGGCGGTGAGTCCAGCACATGCGCTGAACAGTCTCGTCGAGATAGATGGTGCTGTCGCTGAGGTTGCCGAACTTAAAGCGATTCATGAGATTGTCGTACATGCGCTCCGAGTCGATAGTCTTGCCGCTCTTGCGGGTGTCGAAGGGCGTGATGCGGTTGGCCAGACCCTCCTGCACGAAGTTGGCGCCGAGACTTCCGTAGTTGCTCTCGCCCACTGTGCAGGCGACGTAGAGCGGGCGCTCCCAGTTGCAGGTGGCGAGCATCTCCAGCATCATGAGCTCGCTCTTATAGACGGTGCGGCGCCCTTTCAGCGAGATGGTCATGCGGTCGGGGATGGAATCGCCGGCAATCATCATGCCGCTGCGGCGCACGGCCTCCTTATCGACGGTGATGACAATGGAGTCGGTGGGGATGACTTGCAATTCCTTGCGGTCGTTGAGCATCCACTTGTCGATGATGTTGCGCAGTTCATAAGGGTTGTCGCCCAGCATATCGCGCATGGCGGCTGGGTCGTCCTTGTAATAGTCCATGGCCATCTGCAAGAGGTCGGGCTGCACGGCAATGCCCTCACGCGTTCCGGCCACGTACTGGATGCGCTTCCATGTAATAGGCACGGCGGGTGAGTCGTAGGCGGGACGCTTCATCTGGTCGATGTACCAGTCGGTCTGCAAATAAGAGAGGTTGCAGACACGGGCGTCGGTGCGGAAACCTTCGGTCTCCTGGGCATACCAGAGCGGGAAGGTGTCGTTGTCGCCGTTGGTGAAGATGATGGGGGCGCCTTCGTCGGGCAACGACTGCAGGTAGTTCTGACCGAAGTCGCGACAAGTGTAGCGACCCGAGCGGTCGTGGTCGTCCCACGTCTGCGAAGCCATCTGCACAGGCACAATCAGACAGAGCGACGCCAGCAGGGCGGCCGGCACTTCGCGGCCCTTGAAGCACTGCTTGAGCCAGTCGGCAATGGCGGCCACGCCCAGACCACACCAGATGGCAAAGGCGTAGAACGAGCCGGCGTAAGCGTAGTCGCGCTCACGCGGCTGCTGCGGGGTCTGATTGAGATAGACGACAATGGCCAGACCCGTCATGAAGAACAGGAAGAAGACCACCCAAAACTGCTTCACGCCGTCGCCGACGGAAACATTATTCTTGTACAACTGCCAGAAGAGACCGATGAGACCGAGCAGCAGCGGCAGGCAGTAGAAAACGTTGTGTCCCTTGTTCTCGCGCAGTTCAGTGGGCAGCACGCTCTGGTCGCCCAGGCGGAGATTGTCGAACCACGAGATGCCCGTAATCCAGTTGCCGTGCTCGCGCTCGCCATTTCCTTGGATGTCGTTCTGCCGACCGGCAAAGTTCCACATGAAGTAACGCCAGTACATGAAGTTAATCTGGTAAGAGACGAAGAAGCGAAGATTCTCCAGCATGGTGGGCATCTTCACCATCATGGTGCGGCCGTTGTACTCGTAAGGAACCTGTCTGCCCTCGACGCCGCCCATCCAGTCCTCGTAGGCCTGGCGGTGACGGTCGCTGTACATGCGGGGGAAGAACATGTTCTGCGCATAGACGTAGTTAAGGTCGTAGCGCTGAATCTCGTAACGGTCGGGCTCGTCGGCGCTGGCTTTCTCCTTGCGCTGATAGATGGGAGCGCCCTGCGTGCTTACGGGAACCAAGTATTCTCCCTTTTGTTCCATCTTCACCTGCGAGTTGTACGACTCGCCCCACAAGAGCGGACGGTCGCCGTACTGCTCACGACTGAGGTAAGAGCCCAGCGTGAAAATGTCCTCGGGCGAGTTCTGGTCCATGGGCGTGTTGGCCGACGAGCGAATGACAATCACGGCATAACTGCTGTAGCCCACCATGATGAGGAGCATGCAGAGCAGCGAGGTGTTCATGATGCGCGAGCTCACCAGATATTTCTTCACCTGCTTGAGGTCGGCCACCACCGTGTGCTTGTAGTTGAGCGCCCACACCAACAGGGCAAGCACCACCGCGCCGATGACAAGGCTCATGGCGCCATGACCGTAGAAAGGAATGCCGAGCATGCCCACACTCAGGCAGTAGCTCGCGGTCATCCGCCGGCGGTTCTCCTCCTCGCGATGCGTCTCCCACAAGGCCCACAACACCGAAGCAATGAGCAAGAGGATATAGACGATGAGACCCGTGTTGAAGGGCAGCGAGAGCGTGTTGACGGCGAAAAGCTCGAACCATCCGCCCACCTTCACGATGCCGGGCACAATGCCGTAGAGCACTGCAGCCACGAGCACAAACGAGAGCACAAGGGCAACGAGACTGCCTTTGAGGTTGGCATTCTTGAACTTACGGTAGTAGAACACCAGTACGATGGCGGGCAGGCAGAGCAGGTTGAGCAAGTGCACACCGATGCTCAGGCCCGTGAGATAGGCGATGAGAATGAGCCAGCGGTCGCTGCGCGGGTCGTCGGCCTGGTCCTCCCACTTGAGGATGAGCCAGAACACCACTGCGGTGAACAAGCTCGAATAGGCATAGACCTCACCCTCGACGGCTGAGAACCAGAAGGTGTCGGAGAAAGTGTAGATGAGAGCGCCCACCAAGCCGCTTGCCTCCACGGCAACCAGTTGTCCGAGGGTCGTCACCTCGCCGCCCGTGCCGAGCAACTTGCGCGCCAAGTGCGTGATGCTCCAGAAAAGGAACAAGATGCACAGAGCGCTGAAGAGCGCCGACATGATATTGACCATATAAGCCACCTTGGTGGGGTCGTTGGTCAACTGGGTGAACAAGTTGCCCGTGAGCATGAAGAAGGGTGCGCCTGGGGGATGACCCACCTCCAACTTAAAGGCGGTGGTGATGAACTCAGGGCAGTCCCAGAAACTGGCTGTGGGCTCGACGGTGCTGCAATACACCCATGCCGCCACAGCAAATGTCAGCCAACCGATGATGTTGTCAACAAGTCTGAACTGTTTCATTTTATTAGGATATTAATTATTTTCGAACTGATTTCCTCCGGCGCCATGGTCACCAAGGCCACAACGAGCAGACCCAGGAAGGCAAGGAGGAAGATGACGGTGCAGACCCACGTGGTGGTGAGCGTGAAGTAATGCGCCACCACGGGGGTGGCACACACCAGCATCATAGGCAGCAACTCCAGTGCATACTGCGGCTGCAAAACCATGACGGCCAGCAGGACCACGGTCTGAAATATATATATATAGTAGAGCATGCGCGTCCTTATCTTGTCGTCGTAGCGATGGGTGAAGTACATCAGCAAGCACCACACCACCACGACGGCGCAGAAACAAAGGGTCAGCAGTTCGGGCAGCGCCCATTGCTGATAGTTCTGCGGAGCGATGGGCACAAGCGTGTTCCACTGGTCCCACCACGCCAAGAGGAAGGTGGGGTCCTCGCGCAACAGGCAGTAGCAACCCACGAAGAGGGCGGGCAAGAGGAAACCCATCAGTCCGGCCAGGAAACTGCGGAAGGTGAAAGCGCGCAAGAAGACCGCCAAGTGCCAATAGTAGAAAGGAACGACGAAGAGCGTCTGCGGCAGACAAAGACAGGCGACGGCCAGCAGCAGGAAGGTGTGGAATACCTCCACCACGGGCTGCGGATGCTGATAAGCCGGGAAGAAGACGTAGAAACTCATCGCTACACACAAGGTGGCCACCAGCGAGGGACTGAACACATGGAGCCAGCCTATAGCGCCGATGGTGACGAGCCATACCGACGACACAGCACGCGAACGCACTCGGATGAGCAAGTTCGAGTTGTTGGTCTCCAGGATGACATAGGTGGTGCAGGCGCACAACAGCAGCGCCACGAGGCCCTCCTGCGTGTAATAGCCCGTGGGCCACCACCATAAGGCCAGCGTCGTCAGCACGACCAGCGGCAGTGTCAGGCGGCTGGTGCTGATGTGGTTCTGCAGTTTCGCTCTACGCATTGTTCAGTTTGTCGGCGGCTTAGAGGTCGGCGCCGATGTCGGAACGGAAGTATTTTCCTTCAAACTCAATCTTCTGCGCCTCTTGGAAACTCTTGGCGAGCGCCTCGGCT
Source organism: Bacteroidaceae bacterium (assembly GCA_021443405.1). Lineage (GTDB taxonomy): Bacteria > Bacteroidota > Bacteroidia > Bacteroidales > Bacteroidaceae > Physcousia. The sequence continues at coordinate 13,260 of JABUUA010000041.1, read as the reverse complement.
TTGTTGGCTCCGTAGCTGCTCACGGCGATGACGCGACCGCCATTTGTCACGATCTGTCCCTCGGCGTTGAGCGCTGTGCCGGCATGGAAGACGATGCTGCCCTCCACCGCGTCGATGCCCGTCATGGGCAAGCCCTTTCGGTAACTGCCGGGATAGCCGCCGCTCACGAGCATCACACATACGGCGCTGCGCGAGTCGAACTCGAGGGCTTTCTGGTCGAGCGTCTGCGTGGCCACGCCTTGGAACAAGTCCACGATGTCGCTCTTGAGGCGGAGCATCACGCTCTCCGTCTCGGGATCGCCCATGCGGACATTGTACTCGATGACCATGGGGTCGCCGTCCACGTTGATGAGTCCGAAGAAGATGAAACCTTTGTAATCAATGTTTTCGGTGGCGAGACCCTCCACCGTGGGACGAATGATGCGGTCCTCCACCTTCTTCATCCACTCCTTGGTGGCGAAGGGAACGGGGCTCACACTGCCCATGCCGCCGGTGTTGAGACCGGTGTCGCCTTCTCCAATGCGCTTGTAGTCCTTGGCCTCGGGAAGAATCTTATAGTTCTTGCCGTCGGTGAGAACGAACACGGAGCACTCGATGCCGCTGAGAAACTCCTCAATCACCACCTGAGAACTGGCGTTGCCAAACATGCCGCCGAGCATCTCGCGCAGTTCTCGCTGCGCCTCCTCCAGCGTGGGAAGGATGAGCACTCCCTTTCCGGCGCAGAGTCCGTCGGCCTTCAGCACGTAAGGCGCCTTGAGCGTGGTGAGGAACTGACAGCCCTCTTCCACACTGGTTCCGTCGAAAGTGCGATAAGCCGCCGTGGGGATTTGGTGGCGCTGCATGAATCCTTTGGCAAAATCCTTCGAACCTTCGAGCACGGCTCCCTGCTTCGAGGGACCGATGACGGGAATGTTCTTCAGCGCTTCGTCGGCCTTGAAATAGTCATAAATGCCCTTGACGAGAGGGTCTTCGGGGCCCACGACCACCATGGTCACGCCTTTCGTGAGCACAAACTCGCGGATGGCAGCGAAGTCGTCGGCCTTCATGGCCACGTTCTCGCCCGCATTACTGGTTCCGGCATTACCCGGAGCGATGTAGAGTTTCTCCAGTTTGGGGCTCTGCGCTATCTTCCAAGCCAGCGCATGTTCGCGGCCGCCACTGCCTAACAGAAGGATGATTTCTCCCTGCTTCGGGGCCGTATGGTTCGTTTGATTGTCTGTCATTGTATGTTGGTTTTTAGTTGTTTGCTGATTTTACGGGGCGACGGGCGCAAGGAAATCCATGAAATAGCGGGTAATGCGCTCGTGCAGATGAATCTGGTCGCGGCCGAACATGTTGTGTCCGTCGCCCGGATAAAGGAAGAGGTCGGGTTGTGTGCCGGCATCGGCACAGGCACGGACGAACGACAGTGTGTGCTGCGGCACACAGGTGGGGTCGTTGTAGCCGAAGATGATTTGCAGACGACCCTTCAGTTGTCCGGCCTTGGGGAGCAGCGAACTCTGCCGATAGCCCTCGGGGTTCTGCTGGGGAGTGTCCATGTAACGCTCGCCGTACATCACCTCGTAGTATTTCCAGTCGATGACCGGTCCGCCGGCCACGCCCACCTTGAAGGCGTCGGGGTAAGTGCACATCAGGTTGGTGGTCATGAAACCGCCGAACGACCAGCCGTGGACGCCCAGTCGGTTGCTATCGACATAAGGCAACGATTGCAAATAGGCGACGCCTTGCATCTGGTCCTTCATCTCCTCGTCGCCGAGGTGGCGGAAGGTCGCCTGCTCGAAGTCACGCCCACGACGGTTGGACCCTCGGTTGTCGAGCACGAACACGAGAAAACCTTTCGTGGCCATATAGGCCTCCCAGCCGCGCAGTCCCCAATGCCACGAAGCCTCCACGTTGTGGGCGTGCGGACCGCCATAGACATAGACGACCGCGGGATATTGCTTGGTTGCGTCGAAGCCGATGGGCTTCACCATGCGGAAGAAGAGGTCGGTAGTTCCGTCGGCCGCCTTGATGCTGCCGCTCGTTATTTCGGGAATGGCATAGCCTTGCTCGGCCCAAGGGTCGGTGGCCGTAAGGAGATTTTGGGTCGTTCCGCCGGTCGTGCTCACGAGGTTGATGCTGCGCGGGACGGTGGGCGACGTGTAGTAGTCCACAAACTGACTGCCGTCGGCGCTGAGTCGGGCGGCATGAACTCCGTCGGCCGTGCTCAGCAACGTTCGTTTTCCGCGGAGCGTCACGCTCCAGACGGCGCTCGTCAGCGGGTGCTTCTCGTTGCTCCGATAGATGAGCGTGCGGGCCTTGCGGTTGAAGCCGAGCAGTTCCTCCACCACCCACGGCCCGTTGGTGAGCTGCGTGAGACTCGCGGTCTTGAGGTCGAGCAAGTAGAGGTGGTTGTAGCCGTCGCGCTGACTCTGCATCACGGCCTTGCTGTCGTCCCACGGAAGAAAGGTGAGCGGATGTTCGGGCTCCACATATTTGGGGTGGCGCTCCTCAAGAATCTGCCGCTTGACGGCTCCCGTCTGAACGTCGTAGGCCACAAGGCGGAGGTGATTCTGGTCGCGGTTGAGCTCGAAGATGTAGAGCGTGGAGCCGTCGGGCGACCACGAAAGATTGGTGTGGTAGTCGTCCTTCTCGCCCACCAACTGCAGCCAGGTGGTCTGTCCCGTGGCGACGTGGTAAATGCCCACGCCGACGTGGTGACTGGCCTCGCCGGCCATCGGATAGCGGTCGGTGTAGGCCGTGGCGATGCGCTGGCTGATATCGACCTGCGGATAGCTGGGGACCATCGACTGATCCATGCGGTAGAAAGCCAAGTGCTGGCCGTCGGGACTCCAGAAAGTTCCCTTGTCGATGCCGAACTCGTTGCGGTGGACGCTCTGTCCGTAAACGATGGCGTCGCTGCTGTCCGTCGAGCCATCGGTGGTGACTGCGCGCACTTCGCCGTCGGCCGTCACCACGCCGAGGTTGCCCTGCATGGTGTAAGCCAAGTGACGGGCGGCGGAGAGGTCGTGATGAGCGGAGCCGTCGGGGATGGCTTGTTGCCACACCACCTGCCGCTTTTGCCAATCGACGAGCCACTGCTTGGCGGTCGCTTTCACCATCACGAGCGGTTGTCCCGCCTCGGGGAAGGTGAGGTAATGACCGTTGCGCACGGCCTTCTCGCCCACGATGTCGTTGATTTGCTCCACGGTCACGAGGGTTGCGCCCGTGAGAGCGTCCTTGGCCTCGTCGGGGGTGGTCTGCACGAGGGTGTTGCCCCACCACGTGGCCTGCAGCGTCGCGGGACGAAGATTCTGCCAGTTGTTGCCGCCGGACATTACGTCTTCCAGCGTCAGCAGTTTCTGGGCGGGGGCGGCGGTGCCCATCGTCAGCGTCATCAGGAGGGTCAGGAATTTAGTCGTCATGGCGGCGGTCCTTGAAATCTCGCTTGCCGCCAAAGGCGCGTCGGCGCTCTTCCTGACGCTCGCGGCGGTCGTTGTATTCGCCTTTCTTGCCGAAATCGCGGCGGTCGCCATCGCGCTTGAAGTCGCCCTTCTTGCCAAAGTCGCGGCGCTCTCCGTCACGTTTGAAGTCGCGGCGGTCGCCGTCGTTGCGACGGTCACGGCCTCGGAAATTGCGTCGGTCGCCATCGCGCTGGAAGTCACGGCGGTCGCCATCGCGGCGGAACTCTCGTCGCTCGCCCTGCTGACGGCGGTAACCGCGGCGGTCGTCGTCGCCATCGCCGAAGTGGCGCGGACGGCGCTCGAAGCGAGCCTCGAACTCCTCGTCGCTCTCGTCGAGGCCCTGCTTAAAATTGCGGCGCTCCTTGAAGCGGTGTTTCTGAGCCATCTGCTTGCGGTCGTCGTCCGACTTTATCTCACGGCCTTCGGCCCGCGCGTCGGCATACTTGCCGCTGAACAACTGATATTTGCGCAGTTCGCACTCCAAGGCTCCGTTGTAGAGGGGCGTCTTGAGCGAGGGTTTCAGCCCGATGGCCTCGATGCACTCCTCGCGGTAACTGAGCACCCAGGCTTCGTTGTCCTGGAACTGATGCTTGAGCTGCTGACCAATCATCTTGTAGAGGCCGAGCAGGTCGGGCGACGAGATGCGCTCGCCGTAAGGGGGGTTGGTGACCATCAGCGCGGGCTCGGCGGGCTGGCGGAAGTCGGCGAAGTCCTGGAACTCGATGCTGACGTCGCCGCTCAGACCGGCGGCCTTCACGTTGCGGGTGGACAGGGCCACGGCCTCGCGGTTGTTGTCGTAGCCGTAAATCTTGTGGGTGAACTCGCGTTCCTGCGAGTCGTCGTTATAGACGCGCTCGAACAGTTCGGCGTCGAAGTCGGCCCACTTCTCAAAGGCATAGCCTTTGCGATAGACGCCGGGTGCAATGTTCTTGGCGATGAGGGCGGCCTCTATGGGCAGAGTACCGGAGCCGCACATGGGGTCGATGAAGTCTTTCTCGCCCCGCCATCCGGTCATCAGGATAATGCCGGCGGCCAGCACCTCGTTGAGAGGGGCTTCCACAGCCTCCTGCCGGTAGCCGCGGCGGTGCAGACTCTCGCCGCTGGAGTCGAGGGAGAGGGTGCAGTCGTACTCGGCCACATGGATGTGGAGCTGCAGGTCGGGGTTCGAAACGCTGATGTTGGGGCGGTCGCCGGTCTTCTCCCGGAACTGGTCCACGATGGCGTCCTTCACCTTGTAAGCCACGAACTTGCTGTGGCGGAACTCGGTGCTGAAGACCACCGAATCGACGGCAAAGGTCACGTCGTTGGAGAGATAGTCGGTCCAGTCGATGGCCTTCACGGCTTCATAGACCTCGTCGGCGCTCGTGGCGTGGAAATGCTTGATGGGTTTCAGTATCTTGATGGCGGTGCGCAAGGCGAAGTTGCTGCGGTAGAGCAACTCCTTGTCGCCAGTATATGAGACCACCCGGCGCCCGATTTCTATGTTGTTAGCGCCCAGCTGGGTCAACTCCTCGGCCAGTATGCCTTCCAGTCCCTGGAAGGTCTTGGCAATCATTTCAAATTCCTTCATCCGTTTTCGTAATAATGTGCAAAGATACAAAGAAGCCGAGAGATTACAAAATAAATATATTTATTTTTCGGGTCTCAGGTGTGTTATAAAATGTAACAGCTGGCTTTCGACTACTCATCCGCACGTCTCGACCCACACGTCCGCACGTTTCAGCTCACTCGTCCGCACGTTTCAGCTCACTCGTCCGCACGTCTCAACCGGCACTTCTGCACATTTTTCCCTCTACATGCGCACGTTTTCAAATTTATTCCGTAACTTTGTCGGCAGATAACCATGTGGCAACGGGGTCGTTGCGCAGACGACAGAACCGCCCAAGGCAATGACAACTAATTAAAATACAAACTGATATGAAACAGAAATTTTTACTATTGTGCGCCTTCGTAGGAGCACTCTCGTTCTGGTCGTGCAGCGACGACGACGAAACCACCAACGGCAACAAAATCACCGAAGAGGTGAAGGCCTCGACCGACGTGGACGGCCAGCTCGAAGGAACCAGCCTGACCTACCAAATCACCTCGTTCTCTGAATTCACGGCCGAGGTGACCGGAACCACCAAACTGGTGGACAAGAAGTCTTACAACGGCGGATTCATCGTTCCCGCCGCCATCATGCACGAGGGCAGAATCTACCGCGTGACCAAGATTGGCGACGACGCTTTTGCCGGTTGCGAGAAGATGACCTCGGTGGAGTTCGGCCAATCTATCAAAGAGATAGGCCAAGATGCTTTCAACAGCTGCCGAAGCCTTGCCGCACTGAGCCTTCCCAAGTCGCTCACCACCATCGACGACGGCGCGTTCTGCCACTGCGGCAACCTGAAGTCGGTAGTCATCCCCACCGGCGTTACAAGTCTCGGAAACTCAGCATTCTACAACTGCTACAGCCTCACCTCGGTGACCATTCCCAACACGGTTACTGAAATCGGCGACATGGCGTTCCGTGACTGCAGCCAACTGGCCACGGTCGTTCTGCCTGCTTCCGTCATTTACCTGGGTCAAAGTGCGTTCTCCAACTGCACCGACCTTGCTTCGGTGACGCTGCCTGCCTCGCTCAACACCATCATGCCAAGCACATTCTACGGCTGCAGCAACCTCACGGCGGTGACTGTCCCCAACTGCGTTCTCACCATTTCCACATCGGCCTTCCAGAACTGCAAAAACCTTACCGCAGTAGCTCTCGGCGAGTCGCTTGAGAGCATTGAGTCTGAGGCTTTCTCAGGTTGCGAAAAACTCGCCGAAATCACCTCGTTCAACACCACGCCTCCCGCACTGGGCAGCTCCGTGTTCAACAAGGTTTCCACCGCCACCTGCAAGCTGAAAGTGCCCAAGGCCGCCATCGCCAACTACAAGGCCGCCACAAGCAAGTGGAGCGATTTCCTGAACGTCGAAGGCTTCTAATCTGAATGAACTCGGTTATCACAACATCAGCAACGGTTCAAGAGGTTGCAGAATATCTCCTTCGCACGGAGTCGTACAACCCGCAACCACTAAAATCCTGCGCTACAGCAAGCCAAATGACGAATCGAACGGCATAGAGGTTCGAATCGGCAACATGGCAGGCGGTTTCCCCTTCCGGGCTCTGGGACACGAATGGAAGTCAGTGGAGTTCCTGTATCTCTGCGGCGAATAGAGCGAAGAAGGGGAAGAGAATGTTGAGATACAAAAAGACGTGCTCAGCGCGCCAAGCGATTATGCCGCCAAGCGCTATAAGAAATCGAAGCACAAGAAGAAGATTCGCAAGGATTACACCACCTTTCGCCATCAATGGATGCTTTGGTGCGTGTGGCAGAAATGCCTCGGGAGCAAAAGCTGTCGCAGTCACTTGCTGTCCATGCCCGACGAAACAATGATAGTGGAGGTGGTGAAGAACGACCCCATCTGGGCGGCAGAAGAAGACGCCCAAACCGGCTGTCTGTGCGGAGCAAACGCGGTGGGCAAGATTCTAACCTACTGCCGTCAATGCCTGAAAGAAGCAGCACAACCCGCCATCGACACTGCGCTCCTCAACCACGTCGGCGTTTACATACTCGGCGAGAGAGTGCAGTTTTGAGGAACGACATCATCTGCGGCGCTGAACCGCAGCACAACAGGAGAGGAACACCGCGGTGTTCC
>JABUUA010000041.1:0-6058 GCA_021443405.1 Bacteroidaceae bacterium | reverse complement strand
CAAAGACAAGGGTGTCCGTGGTGACGCGGAATCTGAAGGAAGTCGGCGGCAAACATCTGGTCTGACGAACAGAAGCGTCATACATCTCTAACAAATACTTTGCCTTACTTCATACGTGTGCCTATAGGGAAGGGCAGAATCTTGCATTGCAGCATCTGTTAGGAGTGTTTATCACTGCCCAAATTTTGATGTTCCTCCAAGCGTATCGCAGCGTTCTGTGCCGCTTTCCGAACTGATAAGTCTGCCGATGCCTGGCATGCCGTCAGTTGGTCGGTTAGTTCGGCCAAGGCATTCTCGTTAAATTCAGCGCCTTCCATCATGAGGTGGTTGACAAGAAGTAGTCCGCATAATTGGCGGATATCGCTTGCGGATGCAATCCAATCAAAAGCTAACGTCGGGGCGTAGGGAAGTCGGCGGAAGAGATGTAGGACCGCTTGTTGAGCAATCTCGGCATTGGGGATTTCGTCCACCCAGATGTCGGCGACTTCGGGAAAGAACCGTTCTGAGGGCATGAGTATGCAAGCGAGGATTTTGCTTTCGCGTACGTTTTCGTTCCAGAGCCGCTGCGCCACCTCGTGGTTGGGCTCAAACTCCTTGGCAATAGCGTGTAATCGGGGTAGTTCCACACCAAAATTGATGTGGTAACCTAAACCTCGTTCGCGCATGTATTGGGAGGCGACTCCGTTCATGTTTGCGCGCAACTCCTTTTTTATATCCCGCAGGATGCTATCAATCTTCTGCTGCTCCACGATTCATTCCGTTTTAACTGTTGTTTTATTCTAAGCACCCGTAGTCGCGACTGTATCGAAGCATCTGTTCGTCATAAGATTCTCCGTATTCAATGGTTGCGTCCACAAGTACTCCATCTTTATATATCGGGCACACGCGAGGGTTGATAAAACCCTTGTAAGGGGCAATGTCGAGTGTCTTATAGCGGCGTAACATTTCTTGATGGAGTGTAACATCCACTTTCACTCCATATTGTTCCACAAGAATTGTTGCGGCTTGTAAGTCTCCTTCGCTTTTTATTCGCTGCACTTCAGCCAATAGTTGTCCTACACCTTGTCGCAGAAGTTCGTAGTCATGAATCTTCAGGTAGGTATTATTGCTTTGCTGCACGAGTTCCATCGCTCCTCCGTAATGAGCCAATAACCAATGTGCAATAAGTGCTCGGTTACGCATGTGGGCTTCTTCTATCTCCTTGCCCGGTTCGATGCGTACCAATTGTGTCATCAGCCCATTCAGCATATAACTATAGTATTGTGCTTTCCAAGCGTCCAAGTCTGGTACAAGTGCCAATTCAAGCATCTTGGGGTCAGCAATATAATAGAGGGCAAATAGGTCGGCTCGCGCTTCTTCTATCGTGCTGCCATACGATTTAAGAGCGTCGGGCGACACATTCGGTAGTAGTTGGCCGCTGCCGTGTCCCAAACATTCGTGTAAATCAGTATGCAGGTCGTCGCACGCATCATCGTAACGATGTAACATTTCCAAAGTGGTTGCGTCAAGAACAAACTCTTCAAGGAAACTATTTCCCTTGGCTGCTTGTTTATAGGCATAGGTGAGATTCCCAATGGTGACACTTTTACTTCCGTAGGTTTGACGAATCCAGTTGCTGTTGGGTAAGTTGATGCCGATGGCGCTTGCCGGGTAAAGGTCGCCCCCAAGAGTGGCTGCAACGATTACCTTGGCATTGATGCCACGGCATTCGGCTTTCTTGAAACGGGCATCCACAGGAGAATGGTCTTCAAACCATTGGGCGTTTTCACTCAAACGCAGCGTCCTTTCGCTCGCTTTATTATCACGAAAGTTTACGAAGCCTTCCCACGAAGCTTTGATGCCGAGCGGGTCTCCGTACACTTCTGTGAATCCATTGGTGAAATCTATGTCGCCCGCCGTACATTGGAGCCATTGAATAGTGTAGCGGTCAAATGTGTGCAAGTCGCCAGTGTGGTAGAATTCAATTAACGTCCTGAGCACTTCGCGTTGAGAATCGTTTTCGGCTTCTTGAATGGCCAACTGTAGCCAATAACATATCTTGGAAATTGCGGTTCCGTATAAGCCTCCAACGCGATAGACGCTTTCGATTATTTGGCTATTCTGTACTTCCAAACGACTGTTCAAACCATACATGATGGGCTCTGGGTCAGATGCATCCACTATGCTGTTGTAGTAATCCTCGGCCATCTGCTGAGTGATTTCGGGCGCATAATAATTGCAGGCTGACGTTTGCAGTAAATCTTCGTCGGTTGTTTGATTCACGCGCTTCGCCATAATTGTCGGGTCGAACATAACCGTGATGAGTTGCTCGTCGATAGGGTAGTCAATTTGTGCGAGAACGTTGCGCAGCCAGGCTTCTGAGAATTCGGGGGTAAACTTGTCGCAGCCGTAATGGTGATGGATACCGTTCGCAAACCACACGCGGCGTAGATAAGTAAGGAATGCTTGGAAATCTGGTGAGGTTCTGTCGCCCTGGTATTGTGTGTAAACCGCCTCAAGCATACGACGGACGGGCAGGTTGAAGCGGCAATTCTGGTCCCAAAGAATGTCGCGACCAGCAAGAGCGGCCTCAGCGAGATAATAGATGAATCGGTGTTGCTGGGGGGATAAAAATTCGAATCCAGATACTCGGTAACGGAGCATCTGGATATCGGAAAAGCGTTGATCTATGTAACTAAACGTCATTTGTCCTTCTCGGCTTTCTTGGTCGTTGGGCGTTTCTTTTTTTGTAAGTCTTTGGGCAGGTGCTGGAGTCGATACTCACGAGGTGTGATTCCCTGCATCTTGTAGAAAGCTGCGTAGAACGACTGTCGATTGGCAAAGCCCACAAGGCTGGAAATCTCTTCCATTGTATTTTTTGCATATCGTTTATCAGCGAGCATGTACATCGCTTCGCGAATGCGATATTCATTGACAACGGTTGAATAATTCTCTCGGAAACGTAGATTGACGACCGCGCTGATGTAGCGAGTGTTTGTGCCCAGATCTTCTGCCAGTTTCTTGGCACTATACTCTGCATCGCGATACTTTTTTTCTACGACCAGTTTCTGTAAGATTTTCTCATAGAGCACGTCCACCAGCTCCACACGCACAAGGTTGCGGTAGTTGGCGTCCTTCTCTTTTTTTTCAGTAAGGTTGTATTTGCCCATAGGGGTGTGTTGTTGTGGTTTGCGAATTTATATGTATTCTCGTCGCAAAAATAATGCTTTTTTTTGATTGTCACTACGTTTTGCGATAATGAATGTGGTAAAAAATGTTAATTCGTACTTTCAGGGCTATATCTGTTCCTGAGATAATTGCTCTGCATCGTTATGCTTTTTGATCAAGAAGTCAAGTTCAGCGATTTGCATCAACACGGCATTTAACTGATGTTGTAAGCTGATGAGTTGCGAGGCCAACCGTTGTTCGGTTTCGCCATCAGGGGTTATGTTGTTGATGTTGTCTGCCTTAAGAGAAAGGATTTTGCTTTGTAATTCGTTGACTTTTTCTTGTTCCATGGTGGTGCTGGTCTGCACCTTACGGACGATAGCTCTCGTCTCTGTCCAGTCGCGTTCCTCAGCAAAAATACGTTCTAACTCGGAATATTGAACGGGAGGATGGGTCGCATTATATTGGCGAATCCAGATGTCCAAATCGGACCGCACTTTCACAGACTCGGCGTCCAGTTGTGCAATCAGGTCTTCTATGGTTTTTATTTCGCCAAGCGTATGGGCGTGGGTCGTTCGTTGTTGGGAATCCAGTGTCTGAACGTCGTTTTCTTCCTTGCATGCTTGGCGGTATTGCTCTTCAAAACGAGCAATGTATGAGCGAGGGTCTTGTTGGTCGACAATTTGCGAGAGGGATAATTGTGTCTCGTTGCTGAGGTTCGTGAATTTCAGATGATCCTCGGAAATTACTTGTGCCAGCTTTTCTAAGGCCTGGAGATGTGCATACGATTTCTCTTTATAGGCCATGCAGTTTTGCAGGTCTGCTTCCGCCAGGCTTAGAGTCGCTTGCGTTTGTGCCCATTGTTGGGACATGTTGGTTATCCGAGCTTTGAGGGATTCTTGATTTTCTTTCCAGTCGCTAAACCAATCGGAGATGGTTATCATGTTGTTGAGCTGGTCAAATAATTGACTGAAGGCCGATTGTACTTTGTTGTGACGTAACGACAAACGGTCGCTACGGCCAGCCATCACTTGCACTCCGGTGTTCAGCTCGTTCAGTCGGACGGTCAGTTCTTGGCGACGCTGCTCTTGTTGATCCAGGATGTCGCTTATTTCCACAATACGGGCTTGATGGAAATTGTAAGCGTCAAGGTCGGTTTGTGCATTCTGTTCTTCGATGGCGGTGCTCTCAATCAGTTGCTGTATCAGCGTCATGCGAGCTTCCAGATTGGTGCTTGCATTGCAATCGGCAAACGAGCGGTCGAGGTCGGCAAAACTCTGCCATGCTGCCGCATCGGCATCTTGGCGTTTCTTTGCATATTCAAGGCTCGCGTTTTCCATCTCTAACCGTATGGTCAGCTCATGGTGTTGCTGGCGTAACTCTTGAAGCCGTGCATCTTTGTGCTGCAGTTCATGAGAGAGCATTTCGAATTCGATGCGAATATCGCCCAGCAATTTGCTCTGGTCCTGCATAGTGTCGGCGTGATACGGATGGTGTGTTGCACCGCAAACGGTGCAGGCTATCCCCTCTTGTAAGTCGTTGCGGAGTTGGATGACATTCTGACTTTTCCCCAGTGTTAGCGTGTATTCCTTATCGTGACAGCGGTTTCTCAAAGAAATTACTTCTGGTTCCAAGAGTTCTATATCGCGGTGGACACTGTTGATGTTAAGACGCAGAGAGTTGGTGAGTTGCTCTTTTTCTGCAATCAGGACATAGCCTTCCATGATTCGTTTCCACATGAAGCGGGCGCTGAGAAGTTTGTGCTGTCGCGTCTTCAGGAGCATTGCGCGTTCTTGTAAAGCATAACCTACGTGTCCTGCATTGTTGTGCCGATGCATGGTCAGTTCGTCTTTCAGCGTCCTTACATCATTGTCCACGGTTTGGTACTGAGAATAAACTTTACCTAATAACTCGTTTTCAATTCGTTGATTTTCAACGCTTTTATTGTAGCTCTCCTTAAGTTTCTCTAATTCGATGGAAATTTCATCCAGGCGGTCAAGCTTTGCGATGATGAGTTCGGGGTGCTCCACCATCTTTTGATGCGGCATGAGGGTCTGAACTTGTACTTTTAATTCGTTGAGGCTTGCCTGTGATGCTTCTGCTGTGCGCGTGATTTCCTCGTATTCTTCTCTTTGCTGTACGAGTCGCTCTTCTACTATAGATAGTAAGTCCTGACATTTTGTGTCCGTCAGTCGGAGTGTGTCGCGAACTCCTTCCAGTTTGCAGGCATCGCCAAATTGTTCTTGAGCCCGAGCGAAAGCGACCTCGGTTTCGGCTTTCTCGGCCACAGCCTGGGTGCATCGCTTGCTGCTTTCGTGCTCCAACCGTCCTTGCTCGTCTGCTTCGCGCAGTAGGGTGCTCAGCGTGTCTTTGAGCTGGCGTGATTGGTCTAACAAAATCTGCATTCGGAGAAAACGGCCTTGGATTCGCTCGAAGGCTTCGAAACGCTCCAACGCTTGTTCTTCGCTGCTCAGGCTGTTGAGGTGCTTGAGGCAATCATACATCTGGGTGCGGTGCTCGTCATACTCTTGCATGATGCATCGGAACTTCTTCAACCATTCTTGTTGTTGTTCCACCGTTTGTATGGATTGTTCGATGTCTTGGCGCTTTGTGCAAGCCAAGCGACGCGTTTCCTCGATTCGTGCTTGTTCGTTGGCGGAAAGTTGGTAAGCTTTCTGTTTCAGTTGCTCCAGCTCCGTTTTGGTCATAAGGCTGACAGCGTTCTCCAAAGCGGGCGGGACGGGGCCCTCGCAGTTCGAATACCACCAGTCGTGCAAAGCGTTATTTTTGCGCATGGCGGCTGTCAAGGCGTCTTTCTCGCGCTTTTGGGCAGCTGCAAACGCTTTATTATCTTGGGATTTCCAAAAGAGTTTCATATCTTTTCTATAATTCTATTGAAAATTATACATTT
>JABUUA010000040.1 GCA_021443405.1 Bacteroidaceae bacterium | reverse complement strand
CATCGAAACGGCGAATCACTGCCGTTGCATCGACATGATTATCGACAGAGCCGTGGAAAAGTTGACCGAGGCCCTAATAAAAGAGCTGCACAGCCTGCTGAAATCAGGCACGGCATACAGTCGTAAGGATTGGTTCGCAGTGGGAAATTACAAAAAACTTCCCAACGAGGTCGGCGGTCAGCAGACGACGCTGCCCGAACATGTGCCCGACGAGATGAAATCACTGCTCCGAAACTACAACGCCAAGCAGACCGTCACGTTTGACGACATACTGGATTTGCATCATCGCTTCGAGACCATCCATCCGTTTCAAGACGGGAACGGGCGCGTGGGCCGCCTGCTGATGTTCAAGGAATGCCTTGCCCACGGTCTGGTTCCCTTCATCATCACCGACGAACACAAGATGTTCTACTACCGAGGACTGCAAAACTGGGGTCACATCAACGGCTATCTGCGCGACACCTGCCTCGCAGCACAGGACGACTTCAAGGCCTTAATGGAGTATTTTCGCATACCGCAGTAGTCTATCTGAAACGCTCACACCGAGCCAATGGCCTGCTACTCCTCCCGCGCTACCACGGCGGGGAGCTGGGGGTTGGCAGTCGAGGCAGTGGTGGGGAATAGGTCTGTGCGGGGAATGAGTACGAGGGTGACGGGCTGCAGGGTGTAGGTGAGCGAGTCGCCTACACTGACGCGGTAGTTGACCGTAAGGGTGTCGGGGGTCGGACGACGGATGGCCGTCACTTCGATGTCGGTATGTCGCTGCGTGGGAGCCTCGACGATGGCGAGCGCAGCCTGCTGGGTGAAGTCGATGGCAGTGGGGCGCGAGGACATGGTGGTGGCGTAGCCGAAATAGTTTTCCAATTCTGCCTGCGAGGTCATCACCAGCGGCGCGGCGGGCACGGGGCGGTCGTTGCGGAAGAAATAGCCGCTTGCCACCTCGAAGGCGACGTCCTTCGCCACAGCCTTTTCGCCGGGCTTCACATAGCAAGCCATCAGTATGAGCAGGAGGGCGGCGACGCAAAAAAATAGTCTTTTCATGTTGTTGTCATGTTATTCTTTGGGTGGAACGATTGGGGCGTTATTCAATTACACGCACATAATCGGGTTTGCGCGGTTTGGCTGGCTTGGGGTCCACGGCCGCATAGCCCAGCGCCACGTGGCCGATGCCCTCGTAGTCGTCGCTGAGTCCCCATTCGGCCAGCAGTTGTCGACCGCGTTCGCTGGCAAACACTTCCCGGGCCCGGTGAATCCAGCACGCGCCGAGACCGAGTGCGTGGGCCGCATTGAGCATGTTGCCGATGACGAGCGAGCCATCATAGAGATAGGTGTTGCGCGAACGGGCCGCGAGGACGACAATGATGACGGGCGCACGGTAGAACGGGTCTGACGCAGTACCGAGCACGTCGGCATTGAGCGTCGCGAGTTCGTCGCGCAGCGCTTTGTTCTTCACCACCACGATGACGGGCGACTGCATGCCCATTCCTGTGGGGGCAGTGGTGCCGGCCTTCGTCACCTGGTCGATGAGTTCCTGCGGGGGCATCGCGTCGGTGTAACCTTTGATACTGCGGCGTGTATAAAGCATTTCGAGCGCTTCCATGGTCTGTTGTTTCTTTAGGTTGATGGTTAATGTGAGTGTAAAGTTAGCAAAAAGATTTGGAAAACCGACACGCAGCGGCTCAAAAAAATCGTTACAACGACCACAGGCGCAAGAAAATTCATTAGGGCGAAGAAGGTTAGTAAAAAGGACGTGTGCAAAGTGTCACCGCGGTGACACCCTTGCGACGCCTAAGAAAACTGAACTTTTTTCTAATAAAAATTGCTCACTCACCCAATAAAATTTGTCGATTCATCTAAGAAAATAAGGTCCTGCCTGCGGGCGAGCGAATCGGGTTTTCTAACCAACTGATTTCCTTCAACTTGATAAAATCGCAAGAAAAACCGCACATTTTCCCTCTTGCGACGGGGTCGGGAATTGAAGAAAAGGTAGTATCTTTGTATCCGGAATCGAACGAAAATAACGAACACAGCGATGGAACTACACATAAAGGACGCGACGGGCGCAGTGCGCTCACTGGAGTTGGAGAGCCTCATCACGGCCACGCGACAAGTGGTTTGGATAGGATGTGAGCACGAAGACGCCTATAACACCGTGACCGCAACGGGCTACGACCCCTTCCAGTGCTCGGTGGTGCACGACGCACAGGCCGACACATGGACACTGGTGCACGGACAACTGCGCACCGACTGCCCCAAGGGACTGCTCTCGGACCGCGCCAAAGCCTGTTCCATGTGCCCGGGTTGCTGCATCAACCCCCACCCGGCCAGTCCCAGTTACTCGCACCGCCACCCCAAGCAGTCCACACTGCTCAACGGTACGCCCGTGACGGAGCAAGGCACACGACTCATCGGTGGCGAGACCGTTTCGGTAGATTAGAAAGGAATCTATTACGCTCCCATTTCCCCCGTCACCACTCAAATTACGACGTCCCCCGACAAACACTGAGTTTGTCGGGGGACATATTGTTGAAATCGGAGGCTTGCGCTACCGACTTACGGTTCCAAGACGGGACGGATGACGCAACCTATGTAACGCAATTCGTTGAAGAGCGAAAACGACACATACGAACTCAATGGTATAAACTCGACAGTATTTGCCACTTCGGCTCCTTGACTTTCGCCGGGATCAGGCACATCGTTCGTGGTAGAGATCCAGTAATTGCCAGAGGGACTGCCATTAGGAAGAACTACGACTCCATTGTCAGACATGCACTTCACCGCAGGCAAGAAGATGCTTTTACCATTGTTTGATAATTTAACACCAGCAACACCTGTGCCGTTATAATTGTATGTCCACGACTGACTGCAGGAGTTGAACAACGCCTTCACCTCAGCTTTGGTGGGCATACGCCACTTGCCGCCGAGGCGTTTGTTGGCGGCGTCCCACTGGGTGTTTTTTATGTCACCCACTTTCGGTGCGACGTAGCTCGCAAGCGGGTCGTTAGTGCCTCCGCAGTCCGTATCAGCAGTACCTGTGCTACCCAACTCGGAGAAATAGTCCGTCCAAGACACTTTGGTCAAACTTGCGTCATACGGCTTTACACAGCCCCAGCCGTAGCGGTCGCCGTCCTCCTCGGGCTTGCTTGCGCCGAGGTTGACGCTTGCCCACTTCACGCTCAGACCGAGGTCGACAGGAACTGGGATTGGGTCGGCGTCTGCTTTTTGCAACTTAGAGCCAAGGTCTGCCAGCCAGTAAATATTATTGACGCGCGCCTTTAATTGATTAACAGGTGTTCCAAATGTGTGGTTGTAACAATAGGTATCCGAGCCGATTTTGAGTGTAAATCTTAGACTTTTACCTGCTGCCAACCCATTAAGGTAGTATACGTCCATAATGTAGGCAGTAACCTCGTCGCCCGCCGTTGCCGAGAAGTTCAAATCGACCGAAGGGAAGGTATTTGTTGTCTGCCACATATCACCACTCAAGGTCAGTTTCGCCGAGGTGAAAGCGGCAGGAGCCTTAAACTTGATTCTGAATACAGAGTTCGAATGGGCAAAGAAGAGTTGGGTACCGTTCAGATTCACATTTCTGAGCGTAGTCTCTTGTGTGTACGGACCTTTCCCCATGTGTGCCGTCATCACCTCGCTATACTTCAGGTGGTCGCAGTTCTTATTCGCCGTTTGTTTCCCCACCGATGTTGCCTGGTACCACGATTGCTGAGCAGCGTTATACGTGACTGTGCCCGTGAAGTTGGTGATATTTGCAATTGCATCGGTGCCTTGGTAGGTCAGCGTAGCCGTGCCGTCGGTGTTGATTTCTGTGACCTTAAAGTCAAATGTCTTTTTTGCCTGTGTATCATTCACCTTTACCACGTCGCCCATCTCCCACTTGCAATTCATCGATTCGCTTTCATCCGCGTGGCTTACACGCGTTTCTTCCTCATCGGTGTCGAAGCAGGCGTTTAGGGTGTAGGTATATACTTTTTCTGCAGGCGCTATGGGTTCGTCCGACGCGCAGCCCGCCAGCATCAGCAGCGGCAGGGCAAGCAGAAGATTGAATATCTTTTTCATATTATATCGTCTATTTGTTTGATTCTTTATAGGTGATGTCTCTTTTACTGCAACAAGTTGTGACCCGCGCCATAGCCTATAATCGTGCTGCCCATAGTGGTCCTCGGACATACGGGGCGGATGGCGCAGCCGTTGTAACGCAAGTAGAAATTCTTGGAGGTGTTGTCGAAGCCAACACCCTTTTGATCGTCTTGGCCGTGAGTAGCGCCCCAGTAGTTGTAGTTGACACGCGGCAGGAAAATCTTGTTGCCCGTATAACCAGTAACCAGACTTTCTATCCAGTAGCCTGCAACGCCATTCACAGTGGCCGCAGTCCATTTGCACTTGCTTGCATCAAAGAGCTCTGCAATCTCAGACTCGGTAGGCATGCGCCACGGACCCTTGAGATAAGCCCTTGCAGCATCGAACTTTGCATTGCCGCTAATGTCTGTAATCGACTGCAGCGGGTCAGCAGAAGTTCCGCAATCAGTATCTTTGGTTGCAGTGCTGCCCAACTTTTTCCAGTATGTGGCCCAATCAGCAGTTTCGGTGACCGGTTTGCCGTTCTGATAGCCGTAAGGCTCTATGCATCCCCAGCCATAGAGGTGACCTTGCTGCTCGGGGCTCTGCGCGCCGACGTTCTGGTCGGCCCACAGCACGCTCAGGCCGAGATCAACACCCACAGTAATCTCCGAGTCATAGACTGGGCGAATTAGACATCCCGCCAAACGCGGGAAGGCCGACATGAACATATCGGTTTTATTGTTGCCACTTGCAATTCCTACGTTCCCTTGTTGATAATACATAAAATATGCATTTTGCTCGGAACCATTGGATGCGCTCCAGGCACCGCCGTTTGAACAAGTCCAATAGCCACCCTGACTTGAATGTATCGAAGCGGGCTGGCGAACGCCTCTCCATGGCAGGAAGATTTCTTGGCCTTCATAGCCAGCCACCTTGCTTATCACCCTGTAACCATTACGAGACGCATCCCATACCCATTTGGTGTTCTCGCCATCAAACGGACCATAATTGCCCAGCTTTTGGAGTTCCTCTCTGGTGGGCATACGCCATTTACCGCCAAGGCGAACTCGCGCAGCGTCCCACTCGGTGCCCGCAATAATCCAATTCTTATTGGTGACACCCTTACCATCATAGACGTACTGTTGCAAAGGGTCGTTAGCAGTTCCGCATATCGTAGCATTCGTTCCAGTGTAATTACGAAGATACTGCCAATAGACGCCCCAATTACTGCTACCGCTTGTTGCATACATCGCGGTGCAGCCCCAGCCGAAGTAACCGCCGGCCTCCTCGGGAGTGCTGGCACCGATGTTGCGGGTAGCCCACTTCACACCGAGGCCGAGGTCAACCCAGTCTTTGCCTTCCTGCGCAGCAGCATCCTTCTTCACCCATTCCGGTGCCTTGATGGCAAACTTGCCACCGGCAGGCACTTCCACATTTGAAATCTTGGACGTGCAAGAGGCGTCCGTAGCAACTATCGACAGTTTTACTTCGTCGGTTTTTTGTATCTTCACAGGAGGAAGGAAGATGGTGAACTTGACCGATTGACCAGCCTGTAAGGGTAAAGGATCCTTGAGCAAAAAGACGTACGTCTCTTCCTTCTGTGCCTCTGTCGACGCAACAACATCAAATCCGCCGCTGTTGCACGTAACAGCAAAAGTTCCGTCCATATTGATGACGTCGCACTCCTTCGGCAACGTAATCTCCATCGCGCTGAGGACGACATTGCCAGTAGCAGGCCCCTGCACCTCCACCTGAAGCGTGGTCATGATGGGGTCGAACGCCATGGACACGACGTCGTCGGGAGTCATTATCTTTTTCGATACCATGTAGGCATAATCCGCATTGGTGCACTCATTGCGGTTCTGGTCGTATTCAAGTATCTGCATGGGATTGTAGGAACAATTTACTTTGCCGCTCGTCTCATCCACGCTGACGCCCTTGCCGTAGCAGGCATAGAAAGTGTGCTGCCCTGCGTCCGAGCCCCAATAGAGCGCTTCCGTCTCCTTGTTCAAGACGGGGTCCTTTTTGTCCGACTCCGGGTGAAGGTTCGTCCAGCAGTTGTTTTTTATCTTCTGACCATTCACTTCATATTCATGAGCGATAAGGTCACCTTTCTTAATTTCATACACAGCCGAGGTCTTCTTCGCCCAGCCACCCTTGCCGTCGGGGGCCTTAGTCTGGTCGCAGAAAATGGTCACTTTGTCACCTTCCTTCCATTCCAGTTGTCGCCAGTCGTTATCGGCATACTGCGTGCGCGTTTCGTTGTCCTCCATACTTGCAGAGAACCTTATCCCGCTGCCGTAGGACGTCGGATTGTCGCCGGGCAGCAGTTCAGCCTCGTCCTTGCAAGAGACGACGGAGAGCAGCCCCAGCGCTATGGTCATTAAGGAAACTATCTTCTTCATGTTCTTTCGTATTTTTTGTTAGTTCTACGTTATTCTTCCCTTTAAGGTCAAAAGACTTCCCAAGAACCGATGCCATAGGCGTCGGCCGTCAAGTTACCGCTGTTGTTAATGTCGCCTTGCGCTGTTCCGTTGGTGGAGCCTCCCTTTTGACGGTTGATGGAGAACTGACCTGGATTTGTTAGGTCTTTGCTGCCCGAAAGCATCGCTCCGCCCGCAAACTGGAGGGAGTGCTGGATGACACACGGCGCCACATAGGCTTGCCGCTGTTCGTCCAATAATTCTTTTTCCTGTTTCATGCTTTTTAGTGGTTTATTTGTTTGTTACATATCTCAATGGGTCGTTTATAAACAGCGAACGCACGCCCGTGTGTGCGCGCCCCGGAGGCAAACAGAAAGCGCCTTGCAACCTACACCCCTCGATGGGGAGACAGGTTGCAAGACGCCACGAACGCGCCACGAACTGGCACACTCTTCTGTATTCTGCTACAAATAAAGCAGTTATAGGGGGGGGTGATGTGTGAGTTTTCTACCGCTTGCATTTCGCTTTTTTAACTATATTTCCAACAAAGTTACACAATTTAACCGAGCCAACCAAACATTTGTCCACTTTTCTTGCCCAACAACGATAAAATGATAGTCACAAAACGAACATACGATGAAAATGTCAGGCAATCTAACGACCGATTTGGAATAGACGTCACCACAGAGACGCCACCTAAGCGACTTTGTAACGACAGAAACATATCGCCCCGACGTCTGGGTTCAGACAATAGGACGAGTTGGCTCAGACATAAGGACGAGTGAGCTCATTCATAAGGACGAGTGAACTCGTTCATAAGGTTGTCTGAGCAGAAACAATAGGATGTCTGCAAGCCAACGAAAAAACCCCGCCCCGAGTTCACGGGGAGGGGGTGTATATTTCTTGGTGTCGCGCGGCAAGCACGCAGCGGGAGACTGCGACGCGACACTTAACGAATCAGCTGCTTGCGAACCACCGTGCTGCCATCCGTCAGGCGGTAACGAACCACATAGACGCCGGGACGCAGGGTCTCGCGGTTGCTACCCATGTTCACGCCGGCGGTGTTGATGTACTCCACCGACTGGACGTCGCCCATCGTTGCCCCGCCGATGGCGTCGGGTTCCTCAGGCTTCGGGTCGGGAACGCCCGTATATTCGTAGGTATAGGCAAAGGTGCTGTATAGGCTGAGTTGGTTGGGCGCTTCGATGGTGGGCAGGGTCATGCGATAGACCTGCCGGCCGCCGTCGGGGTAACGTCCGAACGATTCCTGTCCGTCGTGGGCGCTGTAGCGCAACGTGTCGCTCCAAGCCTCATCGGCGGCGGTGAGAATCACCAGGGCGTCGTCGGCATTGGCGAGCTTGAAGTTGGTGTGGATGGCACTGCCGATGATAGTACGCTTGCTGGCCCACACCACGAGATGACCGTGGGCGGGAAGGGTTGTGTTCAGTCCGTCGAGGTCGGCAGGAATCTGGAACTTCAGGGGATTCTCGGCGTCGTCGGAGAGATACATGCCCGCGATGTTGAGGTCGTCGGCGGTATTGTTGTAGAGTTCAATCCAGTCGTCCTTCTTGAAGTAGTCGTTCACATTCACGCTGTTGCCGGCACTCACCTCGTTCACCTTCACAGGCACATTGCCCGAGGCGAGCAAGACGTCCGCGTCGGTCTCCTCGCCGAACACGGCCACAAAGTTGAGGTCGCTGCCCTCGGGGAGTTGAATCTCTGCGTCGGTGCTGAAATACGTGCCGTCGCCGATGGGGGTAGATTCCACCATGTCGAGCTTGGCATCCCAATAAATGTCGGACGACGTGGCGCTGTTGTTGTGCACCTCCACCGCCAGATAGTTGATGCCCCTCCGCAACAACTCGATGGGAATCTCTATTGTCTGCTCGTCGTAAGGGTCGGGACCGTAGGCCGACGCAAAGTCGCCATAGCCGGCACCGCTGGACAGTCGGTTCAGAGCCACCTCCTCGCCGTTGACATAGAGAATGTAGCCGTCGTCGAAGCGAGCCGTCAGCACCACCTTGGAGTCGGCAGCCGGAAGTTTACTCAGGGTGAAAAGTTTGCGGAAATAGTAGGTCGGGCGCTTGTCGCGGTCGTTGCCGCCGTAGTCGAGCGTCGTGCCGGGCACTTCGCCGTTGCGGAGGTTGTAGCCGAAACCGCCCCGACCCGTGGGCCAACTCTGGTCGCTGTACCCAGGCTCCATCCACTCTTGTCCGTCCAGCGACCCTTGGTCGAAGTAGCGCCAGTTGTTGGCAAAACCGAAGAGATTGGTGCTGGTGGTCTCGGTGGGGACGGCGTCGCTCTCCCAGCCAAGGAAGCGGTAGCCCGCGGGGGCTTCTGCCTTGAGTGTGACGGGCGCGAACAGTCCGCCATGGAACTGGCCCGTGGGCACCGTCATGCCGTTGAGCAGCAGACGACCGCCCTCGATATTGCTGGCGAGCGAGACAGTCTGCGGTGCAATGCTCTGCAGAGCCATGTCGCCGAACTCACGGATGTAGGTGATGGCCTCCTGCTGACGGCTTTCGCTGAAGTTGTCCTTTAGAGTGTTGGCCTGCTCCGTCAGGTTGCGGCTGTAACCTTCAAGGCCCATCGGCGCGAGCAGAATGTCGCGCATCTCGTCGATGATGGCGGCACAGCGCGAGGGTTCGAACACGGAACCGTTGACAAGGCAGTAGGTGTCGATGAACTTCTTGCGGAACGTCGGGTTCTTCAGAAGGTTGAGGAAGATGGTCACGTGCTCGACCTCGAGCGTCAGTTGCTTGTTGTTCCACTCGAAGATGGGGTAGAACGTGTACGTCTTTCTGTTCTTGAAGGCGGTGAAGGGATTGCCTATGTTCTGCTCGAAGACGTTGTCCACATCGAACAACGTCATGTGGAACTTGGCCCCGTCACGGCGCTCGCGGAAGCCCTTGAGGTTGTTGTGAGGCCAGTCCCAGTTCTGCAAGTTGAACTGAATGGCCATGTAATTGCAATACTCGTCCATATCCACCAAGTCGCACAACTGCGCATACACGGCATCGTCCTGGGCGTTGGCGGAGAGCGCGTACCACTCCTCGAACTTCTCACGAGTGCCTGCACTCTGCACATAACCCGAATCGACGCTCATCTCGAAGGCGTCAATCTCATCGGTGTCGATGCCGTAAGCGGCGTAGGCCAAGTGCTTGTTGCTGGGCTGACGCATGTTCTCCATGCCGCGGTACTTGCCGTTGACGAACACGTGCGTGGGGTTCCAGTCCTGCAAGTCGCAGTAGAGACCTGAGTATTTCACGATGCGGTGGATGGCCGCGTCCTTGATGCGACTCTGGGCGTGACCGTCGTTGCCGCCGTTACGGAACAGGAGCACCTTGTTCTTGCTGTAGGGCGCATCGTCGAAGAAACGATAGTCCAAGGAGTTGAGGTCGTAGGTCTTCGTGGCCTTTATCTTGAACGAACGGGGCGTCTGCTTGCGGCTCCAACCGCCACTGATACTGAAGTCGGCCTCCTGCTGAAAGTATCCGTCGGTGTTGGTCTTCGGTTCTTGCTCGATGTATTCAAAGCTGACGGGACGGTCCCAGTCCATATTGTAGTTCACGGCGTAATTGGTGCCGTTGCCGCTGCGCCCGTTGCCGAGGCCCGGCACGTCCACGCCGTAGGCGTCGCTGTAGAGGTTGTCGGGGTCGGTCACAATGCTGACGACGGGCAGTGTGTAGTCCTTGTCGCGCATGATGTAGGAGCGCGTCGTGACGGGACTGGGCAGTTTACCCGTCTGGAACAAGCGCCAGCGATAGGTGGTGGTCTTCTTCACGGTGAAGCGGGTGCGCGTGGTCTCGGTGCCGTGCGTCTCGGTGGGCGTGGTGCCGTCGGTGGTGTAGCGCAGTTTGGCTCCCGAGGGAATGGTCACGGTCACCGTAAGGCTCTGCCCTTCGTCGAAGAGACATCCGTTGGTGTCCACCTCAGGAGCGGCCAGTTGTCCTATGGAGAAATCACAGCCGACGTTGGTCTTCTCAGGCGTGGGATTGGCAGTCCAGCCCCACGTCGGCGAGCCGTCGGAAGAACGAGCCCACGAGGCGCGGCCGATGCCGGCGGGATATTGTAGCGAAACTATCAGGTTGCCTTCGTAGTCCGACACGCACACCTCGCCCCCGTCGCAGTCCAACTTCGTGTTCACCTGGCGATAAGCCAAGCCGTAGCGCGAGTTGTGGTCGAACCAGATGTTACGGAAGCCCTTCGCAGGCACATAGCCGTAGTCGTCGGGGAGATGGTATTTCTTCAGGTCGTTGGGGTCGTCGCTCACATAGAAGCCGCCCAGACTGATGGCCTTGTCGGTGGGATTGTAGAGTTCAATCCACCCGCCGTAGTTGAACGAGGGGTCCATGAACATGTCCACGTTCTTGCTCTGAATCTCGTTGATGACCAGCGAGCCGGGGGCTACAGCGTCGCGCTCCACGGTCACGGTGCAGGCGGCGGTGATGGAGGGATTATCCTTCGAGAAAGCGTAGATGGTGCAAGTTCCCTTGCCCTTTGTGGTGATGTTGCCCTGGGCGTCCACCTTCGCCACGCTCTCGTCAGACGAAAGCCACTCATACGTCCGGATGGTGGCGTCGGCCGGAAGCACCGTTGCCTCCATCGTGTAGGTCTCGCCAAATTGCAGCGTCAGCGTCTGATCGCTCAGCTGGAGGCCCGTCACGTCCACCTTAGCGCCGTAGTATTCCAACTTCCAGTCGTCGAGACAAATCCAGTCGCTCCCGATGGTTCTCGTTTTTCGTATGCCAATCACCAACTCGCCATCGGCGCCCACCACGATATCCGTCAGCACGTTGTGGTAGTGGCCCGCTTGGAACCAATAGTAGGCAGCGTCCATATTGTTGGGGACGACCAGGCGTTCGCCCTCGCCTCCCCACCAGCTACCGCCTTCGGTCCACACGTCACTGGTGGCGCCGCCCAGACCTTGGGGCACCGCGCCGCTGCCGGCCAGTGCGATGGGCGTGCTGTATTCGTCCACCTGACTGCTGGCATAGAGCTGGGCCAACTGGTAACTCGCCGCGTCGTCGCGGTAGTGATTGTAGTCGTCCTGCGCACCACCACTGCGGTAGAAGGCGTTGAGACTGAGGCGATATGTGCCGGGCTTCAGTCGGTTCACCACCTGATAGGAATCGAAGTCCCGGCTGTAATGCTCCGCATTCTCGTGGGGAGAGGCCATGCCGAACGGAGTGCCCTGCCATCCCGTAGTGAGGTTGTTATTGTCGAAACGCGGATTGACGATGTATGCGTCCGTGAGATCTATCCAGTCTTGCCCCTGCACAACCAACGGCAAC
Source organism: Bacteroidaceae bacterium (assembly GCA_021443405.1). Taxonomy (GTDB): domain Bacteria; phylum Bacteroidota; class Bacteroidia; order Bacteroidales; family Bacteroidaceae; genus Physcousia. The sequence continues at coordinate 408 of JABUUA010000040.1, read as the reverse complement.
GCCAGCCACGCAAGGAGAAGCAACCCGAAAAGTTTTTTACTGTTCATCTATGTTTTCTATCATTTTCAGGGCCGAAACCCCATTTTTGCTTGTAAAAAATACACTAAACGTCACAAAGTTACAGTTTCGTCGGCAGAAAAACAAGTTTTACGCGCGATTTCTCGCACAGGAGTGTGTGCGGGCGCTTATATGCAAATTTCCTTTCGGCCATTGGCAGTCTTAGGGATGGTTTTGCACAAGTCCAAGGAGCCTCAAAGAATCGCCTCACGCTTCGTCTATCAGAGAAGCTTGCAACAGGGCAAACATACTTGAGGAACAGAGGCTATAGTACGCAACATCGGCCATTAGGAAATATTGCTGTCCGGTAAAACTCAAAACAGCACAATTCGTTGCCCCGAAGCCCAGTAA
>JABUUA010000003.1:25637-55159 GCA_021443405.1 Bacteroidaceae bacterium | reverse complement strand
TCGTTATTCCTCCTCTTCTGTCATTTATATTGTCCCCGAAAGTTAGGCAATAATTTTATAACCTCCAAGAAAAGGAGAGAAAAATTAGACCTTACTTGACGGGCTGGGGGCATCGCCGATGCGCCGCTCAGTAGTAACCGCAATCGGACAATAGGACGTATGGCGTCAGACATGCGGTCGGGTGAGCTCAGACATAAGGACGAAGGAGGCAAAACATAAGGACGCCTCAGCGACCCTGTCCGCACGGCGAAAAAAGGTATTACCATACTATTACGCGCGTAAAGTAGGCAGAACCCTTCTCTTTTCTGCTTGCGACCTCAAAGATAAGCCTGCACGATTTCCTCAGTCCGTTCCCACAGCGCGTCGAGTTGCTTGTGCTGGGTGTACTTCTTCCCCAAGTCCACGGGCCGGCCGGAACGGCAGAAAGTACCGTTGAGCGCGGCCTTGTCGGCGTCGAGCAAAAGGCGGATGGCCGTGTCGGCGCCCTCGCGCGGCGTGCGGATGAAGGGGCGGAACACCAAGTCTGTGATTGGGTCGAAGAACATCTGAAAACCGATGATGGGCGTGTCCACCACGCCGGGGTCGGCGGCATTGATGGTGACGCCGGTGCCGCGCAGACGCTCGGCCATCTTGAACACAAACAGCGTGACGGCCAGTTTGCTGCTCGCATACACGAGCACGCGCTGCCACCACCCTTTGCGGCCGTCGCTGAAGAAGGCGTTGAGGTTCTTCAGACTGCCCAAGTGATACGACACGGAACTCATGCACACAATGCGACTGCCCTCGCCCATGAGCGGCAGAAGCAGGCGGGTGAGCAGGTAAGGCCCGACGTAGTTGACGGCCACGGTGCGCTCGATGCCGTCCACGGTGATGTGCTTGCCCGTCTCCATCGTTCCGGCGTTGTTCATCAAGAGGTCGATGTGCTGGAAGCGGCTCTTTACCTCATCCGCAAAGCGGCGAACGAGGGCTAGACTGCTAAGGTCGAGGCCGATGACCTCGATGTTGGAGTTGCCGGTCTCCTGCCGAAGGCGCTCACACTTCTCCTGCGCCAGGGCGGGACAATAGCAAGCCATGACGAGATGATAACCTTGCTGGGCCACGGCCTTCGACTCCTCGTAACCCATGGCGCCGTCCGCGCCGGTGATGATTGCTACTTTCATAGGGTGGATTGTTCGCGTTCGATGCGTTCGATTTCCTTCACCAGTTTCTGGGGCAGCGGCTCGGTGAGGTGGTGGTGACAGGCCATCTCCAGCGTGTACATGCGACCGATGCAGTAGTTGCTATGGCCACAGCCGCAACGGTGATGGGCGTCGTCGCGCAGACGATTCACAAAATCGGGCTCGTTGAGCAGACTGCGGGCCATCTGCACGGCCTCGAAACCGTGGGAGAGCACTTCGTTAATTTTGTCGCCAGCCACCAGACCACCCACATAGATGAGCGTGGCGTCGGGCAGTTCGCGGCGGAAGCGCAGCGCGTCGGCGAGGAAATAAGCCTCCTCGTAAGGAACCGTGGGGACCATCATGCGGCCGCAGGCGCGCACGCCGTACTTGAGCCACCACTTGTCCATGTAGTGCGTCATGGTTTGCAACGGCATTTCGCCCCGCATCACATACATGGGCGAGGCGCTCACCAAACCGCCGCTGAGCACCAGGCCGTGCACGCCTAATGACTGCAGCCGGCGGGCAATCTCGATGCTTTCTTCTATCGTCGTTCCAGGGTGCTTCAGTCCGTCGCGCATGTTCATCTTGCACACCACGGCCATGTCGCTGCCCGCGGCCTCCATCACTTCTTCCATGCACATCGTCATCAGGCGCATGCGGTTCTCCAGCGAACCGCCGAACTCGTCGCGGCGGTGGTTGAAATAGGGGTTGAGGAACTGGTCGATGAGATAGCCGTGACCGCAGTGGATTTCCACGCAGTCGAAGCCGGCCTCGCGGGCCAGTCGCACCGAAGCGCCGAAAGCTTGCGCCAGCGGCTTCAACTCGTCGCGGCGCAGACCGCGCACGATGGTGGGGCTGTAGAGGTTGAAACCGTTGCAGGCGCCCACGGGGATGCAGCCGCAGATGTCGCGGTGACTCATGTTGCCGCAGTGGCCCAGCTGGATGCTGGCCGCCGCTCCCTCGGCATGAACGCCGTCGGTGAGATGGCGCAGGCCGGGGACAATCTCGGGACACATGCGCAACTGGCGGTCGAAACTGAGGCCGCTCTCGGTGACGGCGGCATAGGCCACCGTGGTCATGCCCACGCCGCCGCGGGCCACACTGGTGTGGTAGTCGTAGAGTTGCTGACTGGGCTCGTGGCCGGGACACATGCTCTCAAAGGCCGCGCTGCGGATGGTTCGGTTGCGAAGCGTGAGCGGTCCGATGTGGGCTTCTTCGAAAATCTTGTTCTGCATAGTCGTTTTGTCGGGGAAAAGAGGCGGCGGACTCTGAGAGCGCCGTCCGTCGGTCAGTAGATAAAGGGCAGGATGCGCTTGCGACGCCCCACGGCCTCGCCGAATTCCTGACGGTATTTCTTGTGGATGGCATGGGCGCGGGGCACGAGATTGGCGGCCGTCCACCACACGAACACCCACGCGGCAGGCGTGGCGGCAGCGATGGCAAAGCCGGTCCATTCGAGCAACTCGCCCAGATAGTTGGCACTCGTGACGTAGCGGTACATTCCCTTCTCGGGCAGATAGTGGCGCGTGTCGCCCGGTTGGCGAAGATGACGAATCACGTGGTCGGAATGCCAGTTGACGGCGAGTCCCACAACGAAGAGAACGACGCCGGCCACCACATGTCCCTGCAAGAACCACCGGCCGAAGGACTGCTGCAGGTCGGTCGGCGGGAAAAGAAAGAGTCCGCCGCCCTGCATCGCGGCGTTGAGGAGGTTGAACACCACGCCCATGAGCACAATGGCCACGGGCATCAGGCTCTTGCCCTTCATCAGCAAGGGGAAGACGAAGGAGCGCTGGAAATAGTGGAACTCGAAGAGGACGAACAGAAACCAAGCCGGCCACCCCACCGCGCAACCGCGGGAGAGCGCATAGCAAAGCACCCCGATGATGCCCAGAAAGGCGGGCGCTTCCATCAGCACCCACGCCGTCTTGTTAGGAATCGACCACCCCCACTGCCGCGTGCGGAACTGACCGTAGCCAGCCGTCACAAAGTAGAGACACACAAAAACTATGATGGCGATGCATGACATCGCCATCAAGAAATATGTGAAATAAGTGTGCAACATTAGTTGAAGAAACAATCGGCGTTGTAGTAGCCGCTCTCGCTCATGGGCTTGATGCTCTTGAAGCGGGCATACGAAGCGTCGGCCTTGAACTGTTCCACCATGCAGTCAGCCACATAAACGTCGATGTTCTCGCAAGGCAGCGACTGTGCCTCAGCGGGGAAGGGCTTCACCTCCATGCCGAGGAGGAAGAGTTTCTTCATGTTCTGACTGCCGGCGAACTTACCCAGCAACTGCTTCATGTACGAGGTGGGAATGCCCACTTCCTCCAGCTTGTCACAAGTGTCGAAAGCCTCGCCCTCCATCTTCGAAAGGGTGGCGCTGAGCAAGAGCTTGCGCAGGTTGGTGCAACCCTTGAAGGCGCCGTCGCGAACCCAATAGAGACCATTGCCGAACGTAGCTTCCTCCAGAGCACTGCAACCCTTGAAGGTCTCAAGGCCCACCGTGAGGACGTCGCCCGTGACACTCTTCAGCTTGGTGCAGTTCTGCACGGCGTTGTCGTTATACACCTTGCAGCTCGCGCCGGGAGCAACCACCAGTTTCTCCAGATTCGTGCAGTTGCAGAGGCTGCCCGGACTGATGAACTCGAAACCTTCGGTGATGTAAATCTCGCGAACCGTGGCGTTGTTCTTCAGAGCGTCGTCGCCCAGGTAGAGGGTCTTCTTGTCGAAAACAATCACCTCGTCGGTGAGCGTCTTGAGGTCGGCAGCCGTTACATGCTTGGCGCCTTCGGGGATGGCGAAAGCGGGAGTAGCAGCCTCACCGGCGCCGTCGCCCTCAGCCGTGGCGGCAGCCTTCTTGTCACAAGATGTCAGAGTCACAGCGCCAGCCAGCACCACCAGAGCGGCCAACGACTTCATCAGTTTTTTGTTCATAGTATTCTTTCCTTAATTGGTTACGTGATAGCAAAGATAAGCATTTTATGCTTTCACACAAAGCGCTGACCACGAAAACCGCGATTTTTTCTTGTTTTAGGGGACCAACAGGGGGCTTCAGTATCCGTAGCGCCGGCGGTAGCGCCACAGCAAGAAGGCGGTGACAAAGAGCGTGACGCCCTCGCCCACGCACACCGACCACCAAATGCCCTCGATGCCGAAGAAGATGGGAAGTATCAGCACGGCGGCTCCCTCGAAACCGAGTGTGCGGAGCACGGAGATGAGCGCCGAGACAGCGCCGTTATTGAGGGCCGTGAAGAAGGCGGAGGCATAGATATTGAAGCCCACGACGATGAGGTGGAGCGAGTAGATGCGGAAGGCATGCACGGTGAGTTCGAGCAACGCCGCGTCGTAGCTCACGAAGAACGCCGAGAGTGGACGCGCCAGCAACTGCGCCGTGACGACAATGGCCAGCGCCAGCGTGGCGATGATTCCCCAGCTAAGTCCCAGCACATTGCGCATCTCGCGCCGATTGGCAGCGCCGAAGTGATAACTGACCACGGGCGCACAACCGATGGAAAAACCCAGGAAGACGGCCACAAAGACGTAGGCAAAATACATCATCACACCGTAGGCGGCCACGCCGTTTTCGCCCGTCACCCGCAAGAGTTGATACATGTAGAGCATGCTCACGAGCGACAACGTGATGTTGATGACAAACTCCGAGAGGCCGTTGTAGCAGGTCTGTGCCAACGTGGGGGCAGAGAAACGGAAATGACGGAAGCGGAGTTTCAGCCGGCGGTCGTGGCGGTGATGGACGAAATACCACAGCGGCACTGCGCTGCCCACGCACTGACTGACGACCGTGGCCCAGGCGGCTCCGGCAAGTCCCCAGTGGAAAACTCCGACGAAAAAGACGTCGAGCACCATGTTCATCACGCCGGCGCCGACGGTGACCCACATGCCTAACTTGGGCCGCTCGGCGGTGACGAGAAACGACTGGAAGAAGACTTGCAGTACGAAAGCGGGGAGCAGGAACAGCAGGATGCGGGCATAAGTCACACAGCAATCGGCCATATAGCCCTCGGCACCCAGCCACTGCACCACGGGACGAACCACGACCACTCCCGCAAGACCAAGCACAAGGCCCAGCACCGTGCAGGAAACGGTGAGGAAGGAGAATATGCTGCGCGACTTATCGACGTCGCCCTCGCCCATGGCCTTCGCCACCAAGGCGCTGCCGCCCGTGCCGAACATGAAGCCCGTGGCGCCCAGAATGGCCACAAAGGGCCAGATGAGATTGAGGGCGGCAAAGGGAACTGTACCCGTGAAGTTGCTGACCATCACGCCATCCACAACGCCATAGACCGACGACGTGATAATCATCATCATCGACGGCCAGGTGAAACGCAACAAGCGTCCGTAAGTGAAATGGTCGGATAGTTGAATCATAGAAAAGAAAGAAGACGCCAAGAACCCAAGAACCCACCCCCGTCCCCTCCCCCACGTGGGAGGGGAGAAAAGACACTTTTTCTTTACTCGAATACTTGGCTCGAGGGGACGAGGGTGGGGTCTTGGAGGCTCGGGCTGTTGGGGTCTTACAATTGTATGCGTTCTGCCTCGACGGCTTCTCCAAGGAAGATGGCTGCAGACTGACTGAATTGCTCCGGCTGCTCGGTGGTGAGGAAGCGGGTGGTGCTTCCCTGCGTCACGCGCGCCGCCATCTCGGGATGGCGCTGAATGTAGTCGCGCAGACTGCTGGCCACATATTCGCCCTGCGGCATGACGGTAACTTCCCGGGGTGTGTATTGCAGAATCTTGGGCAGCAGCAGAGGATAGTGGGTGCAGCCAAGGATGACGGTGTCGATCTGAGGGTCGTGGCGCAAAAGGTTGCCCATGCGCTTCTCCACAAAATAATCGGCTCCGGGAGAGTCGTATTCGTTGTTCTCCACCAGCGGCACCCACATGGGACAGGCCTCGCCGCTCACCTGCATTTCGGGGTGGAGCTTGGCAATCTCCAGAGCGTACGTGTTGCTCCGGATGGTTCCCGGCGTGGCGACTATACCGATGTGACCCGTGCGCGACACAGCATCCAGCGCCTCCACAGTGGGTCGAATCACACCCAGCACGCGGCGGGTGGGGTCGAGACGGGGAAGGTCGTTCTGCTGGATGGAGCGCAACGCCTTAGCCGACGCCGTGTTGCAGGCGAGAATCACCAAGTGGCAACCCATCTCGAAGAGGCGGCAGACGGCTTGCAGCGTGAACTCATACACCACCTCGAACGAGCGTGTTCCGTAGGGAGCGCGGGCGTTGTCGCCAAGGTAGAGATAGTCGTACTGCGGCATCATCCCGCGTATCTGGCGCAGGATGGTGAGTCCGCCGTAGCCCGAATCGAAGACACCGATGGGGCCGGGCGCCGTTGGCAGTTGGCCGTTCATGGGTTCTTACTCAGCAGTTGCCGGAGCGGGTTCGGCAGCCGTTGCCACAGAGGGTTCGTCGGCCACAATGCCCAGTTGCTTCAGCACGGGCAGCGTGACGTCCTCGCTCATCTCCGGACTGAAATAAGGACAGAGGTTTCCGTCGGTGTTGAGGATGCAGATGTAGCCCTGCGCGCCCACGGCCTTGATGGCCTCGTTGAGTTTCTTGTCCACACCAGCCATCACCTCCTGCTCTGCCTTAATAAGCAGTTCGTGCGCCTCGCGGCGGAACTTCATTCCGCTCTCCATGAGGGTCTGCAGCTCGGCCTGACGCTTGACGAGAATGTTCTGGGGGAAGTCCTTCTGCCCTTGCAAGAACTCGGTGAACTTCCGCTGGAACTCATCCTCTGTGCGCTTGGCTTCCTGGTCGTACTGGGCCTTGAGGGTCTTGATGCCGTCCTTAGCCTGTGCATACTCGGGCATGCGGTCCCGCACGCCTTGGTAACTGAGGTAACCAATCTTCTGTGCCATTGCACCCAACGGAAGGGCAATGAGCAGCGATAACAGAATGCGTCTCATCGTGAGAAAGGGTTATCGCCACAAGCTGGCAAGCGTCCGCCGGGGGACACTTGTCCGCCTGTGGGGGTTAGGTTGTGAGATTACTTAATGCCGAGTTCGGCCTTGACCTGAGCGGTGATGTCGGTGCTCAGAGAGGGGTTGACGAAGGGGATGACGCCAGAGCTGGTGTCCACCACATAGACGTAACCGCCAGCCTCGCCGAGTTTGGTGATGGCGGCCATCACCTTGGTCTGGATGGCCTGCATCTTCTCGCCCTGCTGCTTCTCCAAGTCCTGTTGGCTGGCCTGACCGAACTCCTGGATGCTCTGCTGCATCTTCTGCAGGTCCTGAGCCTTGCTCTGCAGGATGGCCTGTGCGGTGTTGCCGGCCTCGTCGAGCTTCTGCAGTTCCTCGGCCTTGGTCTGGTATTCCTTGATCAGACGGTCGTACTCCTCCTGATACTGGGCGCTGAGTTTCTGAATCTCGGCGCTGGCTGCCTGGTACTCGGCCATGTTGGGGAGCACCTCAGCCATGTTGAAGTGGGCGAATTTCTGTGCGAAGATGCTCATGGGAGCGAGCATCAGAATAACAAAAAGAATCTTTTTCATTGTTGTTGTATTTTATTATTAGTTCTTGTTTTCTGGTTGTCAAGCGGGTGACGGGGTCCGTTTTAGTTGACATAACCCAACTTGAGAAGCACCTCGTTCGAGATGTCGATTTTGGGCGAGGCAAAGATGATGCCGGCATCGCTGGCGCGGTCGAGCACGAGGCTGTAGCCCTTCTGTTCGCAGATATCCTTCACTACATTGTATATCTCGTCCTGAATGGGCGTCATGAGGCTCTCGCGCTTCTTGAAGAGTTCACCGTCGGGACCGAAATACTTCTTCTTCAGTTCGCTGGCTTCCTTCTCCTTCGCCACGATGGCGGTCTCGCGAGCCTGCTTCTGCTCGTCGCTCAGGAACACGGCTTCGCTCTGATAGTTCTTGTAGAGCGACTGGGCTTCGTTGGCCAGCGCCTCCACTTCGGCCTGCCATTTCTTGGAAACTTGGTTGAGCTGTTCGTTGGCGCGCTCATAGGCGGGAATGTTGCCAAGGATGTATTCCATGTCAACCAACACGAACTTCTGTGCACTGGCAGTGAGGCTCATGAGCGCCACCGCTACGATAGCAAATAATTTTTTCATATTCTACCTTTTTTATGCGATTATTCGATTTATGTTTTTCCTCTCTGCAATCCCGATTAGAACTCCTGACCGAGGATGAAATGGAACTGCGAACCGGAGTACTTACGACTGCCGAACACCTTGTCGAAACCATAGGCCCAGTCGATTCCTAACAGGCCGACCATGGGCAGGAAGATGCGGACACCCGCTCCGGCACTGCGCTTCATGTCGAAGGGATTGAACTTCTTCACCGATGACCAGGCGTTACCTCCTTCGGCAAAGGCCAGCGCATAGATGTTGGTGCTCTGGCCCAACATCAGCGGATAGCGCAGTTCCACCGTGAAGCGGTCGTAGGCATAGCCGCTGTAGCCGCGGGGCGTGAGCGAACCGTTGTCGTAACCGCGCAGACCGATGGTCTCCGTGCCATAGGTATAACTATAGCCCGAGGTTCCGTCGCCACCCACATAGAAGGTCTCGAAGGGCGACTTCTTATGAGGGTTGTAGTTGCCCAGAATACCGAACTCCACGCGGGTCATCAGCACCAGACACTTGTTGCCCTTGGTGAGGGCGGTGTAGGTGCGGCTCTTGAACTTCCACTTGTGATATTCAATCCAGCGGTATTTGTCCTTCAGCTCATTCTGGTAACTGCTGGCATAATAGTTGGTGGCCAGCGTGCTGTAATCTTTTCCATCGAACAAGCTGAACGGAGGCGTGATGCTGGCCGAGAGCAGGAATTCGCTGCCTCGACGGGGATAAATCTGATTGTCGGTGCTGTTGCGCGCAATAGCGAGATTGACAGCGAGGTTGTTGCACGAGCCGTTGGAGATGAGAAAATACTCCCAATCCTTCAATATATAGCGCGTGTACGCAATATCGGCCGACAGCGTGAAGTAGTCGTCAGGCCAGCGCAAGCGCTTACCCCAGCCGATGCTGGCGCCCAGAATCTTCACGAACTTATCGGGGTCGTAGTAGTTCTCGTAGTAATTTCCGTAGCCGGGATAACCGTATCCATAGCCATAGCCGCCGTAACCACCATACAGATAACTGTTCTGCAGCGTGTTGTAGTAGGCCGAGTTGTAGTAGTTGTCGCTCACGTCGGTCTGTTTCGAGAAGAAGGCCGACACGCTGAGTGAGTTCGGACGCTTGCCGCCGAACCAAGGATTCATGTAGTTGACGCTGTAGGCCTGGTAGTAACGACCGTTGGTCTGACCGCTGATGCTGAAGGTCTCACCGTTACCCTGCGGCATCACGCCACGGCGGATTCCGTTCTTGTTGAACAGGTTCGCAAGGCAGAAGTTCGAGAACTTCAAACCGATTTTACCAATCACACCCGTCTGGCCATAACCGAGCGAGAACTCAATCTGGTCGTTGGACTTGGGCGTGAGACCCCAGTTCAAGTCCACCGTTCCGTTCTCGGGGTCGGGGCGGACATCGGGCGAGATGCTCTCGGCATCGAAGTGACCCATCGACGCAATCTCGCGGTACGAACGCTCCATGGCCTCCTTGCTGAAGAGGTCGCCGGGCTTGTTGCGGAGTTCGCGACGAACAACATTTTCATACACACGGTCGTTACCGATGATTCTCACGTGGCTGATGTGAGCTTGTGTTCCTTCGAAAGTGCGCATCTCCAAGTCCACCGAGTCGCCCACGATATTGGTTTCCACGGGGTCGAGCTGGTAGAAAACGTAACCGTTGTTATAGTAAAGGTTGCCGATGGCGTCCTCGTCGTTCTTCAAACGGTCTTCCAACATCTTCTGGTTATACACGTCGCCCTTCTTCATTCGCAGCACCCGGTTCAGGTCGTCAGTGGCGTACAGCGTGTTGCCCACCCATTCGATGTTGCGAATATAATAGCGCTGACCTTCGGTGAGATGCAGATAAACGTCCACACTCTTCTCGTCGAAGGGGACCACACTATCGGCCTCGATGATGGCGTCGCGGTAGCCGAGCTCCGCATATTTCTGGATTAAGTTGTTCTTTGCCTCTTTGTATTTGGTATCTACAAACTTCTTCGAGTGGAACCAACTGCTCTTGTTGTGCTGTTCGAAGATGGTCTTCAGAGCACCCTTGCGGATAAGACCGCCCTTGATGCGCTGCTCGCTCAACTGTTCATTACCGGTGATGTAGATGTGATGAATCTTCACCTTATCCTTTTTATCCACATTCACCTTCACCACGGCATAGCCGGGTTTCTCGGCGTCGTCGGTTGACTCGATGTTGATTTCTGCGTTCTTAAAGCCTTTCCCGTCGAAATACTTCTTACCCAGTATCCTGGCGCGGTCGATAGTGTTGGGCGTGAGCTGTGCTTCTTTCACGAGTCCGAGCTTGTTCTCCATGTCCTCACGCTCTCCTTTCTTCAGTCCCGAGTACTCGATACGCGAGATTTTAGGGCGCTGGGCCAGTTGGATGTGCAGATAAGCCGAGTCGCGCACAACGCTGTCCATGCGTATTTGAACGCTGCTGAACAGTCCGTTGCGCCAGTAGCGGCGTACGGCTTTGGTAATGTCGTCGCCCGGAATGGTGACGCGCTGCCCCACTTGCAAGCCCGAGAGGCCGATGAGCAGATAGTCGTCGTAGCTGTCGGCTCCCGAGACGGTCAGTCCCGCGAGAATATATTCACGGGGCGTGCGACCGTAGTCGACGACGGGGTCGACGACTCGCTCAAGGAATTGTGCCTGTGCGCCCAAGGCGCTGAACAGCAGGAGTAATATAATAGATAGTTTCTTCACTATGGGTGTGTGTTTACTTGTTATTCTCTGTTTCTTCCTCCACTTGGTCGCCGGTCTTACCGAAGCGGCGCTGGCGGTTCTGGAAGTCGGCAATTGCCTGTCGCAGACACTCCTCGTCGAAGTCGGGCCAGTAGGTGTCGCAGAAGTAGAACTCGCTGTAGGCGCACTGCCATAGCAGGTAATTGGAGATGCGCAACTCGCCGCCGGTGCGAATCATCAAGTCGGGGTCGGGCATGAAGTTAGTCTCCAAGTGCTGGCTCACGTAGTCCTCCGTCACCTCTTCGGGCAGAAGGGTGCCGGCCTTCGCCTTTTCTGCCACCTCACGCGCCATGTTGGTGAGCTCCCAACGCGACGAGTAACTGAGCGCCACCACCATAGTCATCTTCTGATTGCCAGCGGTGCGGTCCATGCACTCGTGCAGTCGATTCTGCACACTGGCTGGCAAACGGTCGATGCCTCCGATGACGCGGAAGCGAACGTCGTTCTTCATGAAGATTTCTTCCTCAAGGTGATCGAGGATGAGTCCCATGAGCGCCTCAATCTCGGGGGCGGGACGATTCCAGTTCTCGGTAGAGAAAGTGTAGAGCGTCAGGTACTTGATGCCCAAGCGAGTCGCCTCTGTGGTGATTTTCTTCACCGTCTCGACTCCCTCGGCGTGCCCGGCAGTGCGGGGCAGTCCCTTGGCTTTTGCCCAACGTCCGTTGCCGTCCATGATGATGGCCACGTGCTTGGGTATGCGGTTCATGTCCAGTGTTGTCATATATTAGTTGTTACATTGTCTATATTTCGGCCCGATGTCGTAGGTCATGAAGACCATCAGGAAACTGTATGCGTCCTTATTCTTCAGTCCCACCGCCTTTATGCCGTAGGGATGTGAGAGCGATGCCTGTCCTCCGTTGACGTCGAGTGCGTCGGTCGTCGTGAAGCGGAAAGTCCATTCGGCACCCACATTCACGCGGGGCTTCAACTTATATTTCACGCCCACGCCGATGGGGAAATTCAGTCCCACATTCGTGCCACCGCCCCCGCCCATGGCCAGTGTGAAGCCCAGGCCGGCCGTAGCATAAGGAGTGCAGCGACGGTTGCCCTTGTAGCCTTCACCCGTTCCGAAGCCCCAGAAGTTCATTTCGAACTGAGCTCCGAAGTCCACCACGTTACGCTTGAAACTCACGTAAGCAGGGTTGCCTCCCGCAGCCGCCTCCTGATAGGCGTCGCTGGGAATGAAAGTTCCCGACGAGTTCCCGCGCAGGTGTCCGAAGGCAAGGTTGCTCTTCACCACCATTCTCGGGTTCAGCACATTCCGCAGCAAGATTCCCCCCATAACGCTGGGATGCTTGAACGGCACGGCGCAGACGTCGCCCAGATAGAAGTCGGTGCCCACAGCTCCACCCACTTCCATGCGGTATTCCAACTCCTGCGCTTGAACGCAGAAGGGCAGTAGGATGAGGAACAGAGCTGACAGACGCTTCATATCGGTGCAGACTTCGGGTTACGATTTCGTTAGCGGTCTTGGCGCAGGAATCCGAGACGGTTGATGCGGCCTCGCCACAAGCGACCGTCCACGAGCACCCAGAGGAACTGATTGCCGTCCACAGCTGCAGCCAATGACCGGCCTCCGGCGGCAGCCTGACACAGATATTCGTCCACGTTCAACTCGCTGTTATCGTGCTCGGCCCAGGTGATTCCGTGGTCGCGACTGTATAATATTTCGTCGAGGTTGCCTCCTAAGGCGATGAGACCCGCGTCATAGGGCAATATCGTGAGGTTGCGCATGGCGGGACAACGGCGTTTGTCGGCCTCGTTGGGCGAGTAGTACACCCAGCCGGCGGTCGCTTCAGTTCCCTTTGTCCACTCCTTCGCCCACACGGTGGCGACGGTCTCGTCGGCCTTCCGACCCAACAACAGGGCGCGGCGACGCCCGTCTTTCATCGTATAGACCACGCTGTTCAGCAGGTCAGTGGGAAGATTCGAGGCTTCGTCGTCGAGCGATTCCTCCGTCCATGCCCCGCCGTTGCTGCTCAGCAACTTGCCGTCGCACAAGGCATAGAGACACTGGTCGCCGGCGGCCACAAGGCGCAGCCCGGCTTGGGTGGGATAGGAAGTGGCCGTCCACGTCTGGCCGTCGGTGCTCTTGAGTACAGCGCCTTCGGTGGTGCTGACGTAGAGACCATCGGCGCGTGTCTGCAGCGTGGTGGCATCCATAGTGCCGATAGCGCCCAGTTGCTCCCACGCGGCCTCGGTCGTCAGCGGTCGGCGCCACACGGCTTGGTCGGTGAGCAGCAGCAGTTGTTCGTTCCACACCGTCATGCGCGCCTTTTGGGTAGTTTGTAAAGCGCTCTCGATGCCGGCAAAATTCCACGTAGTGCTGTCCGCCGTCTGCTGGTGCACATTCACCTTCAGCGTGTAGGTGCGGTGGGCTGTGCCGTCAGCCGCAAGGCAATAGAGGTGCACTGGCTGGCGCAGGTCGAGCGAATCCTTCGAACTATATTGGTTCCACGTAGTATCTTCATCCTCGGACAGGTTAGCCTTTCGCCAGAACAAGGCCGTCTGGTAGTCGGCTGTGATGAGCACAGCGCTCAGGTCTGTGCCCTTGGGCAGCGAGTCGAGGTTCTCAATGGTGAGGGTGCGCTGGTCGATGGTCATGGGGAAATAGGTACCGGTCACCACCTGCTTGTAGGTGGAGTCCAAGCCTTCCGAGTCCTTGATGGTCACCTTGCGGTACATAGTGCCGAGCGTGACGGTGTTGATGTAGCACTGGTCGCTGAGCTGAATGTCATCGTCATTTTCGTTCAAGCACGAACAAAAAAGCGAGGGCGCAGCCAGTACGGCCAGCAGGAGATAGAGGTATTTCTTCATACTTTATATATACGCGCGTGTCTAAATAGCTCACAAAAGTACTGCTTTTTCCCCACATACCGAAACTTTCGGCGCGCAAATTAAGTTTTATTTGCTATTCTTAAGACTTCACACGACTTTTCACATACGCACGTCCGGGCCGACACATAAGCATGTGTGACCTCATTCGTGCGTATGTCTCGCCTCAAACATAAGCATGTCTTTGCCCCGACAAAGGCATCTTTACGAGCGTGCGTGCTTGTGCTTTCCGTTTTTCTTCGTATATTTGTCGGAAATAAATCTATACATCAATGAAAAGACGTGCTTTTCTCATCGCGATGACGCTGCTTTTCGGCGCGACCGCAGCCTTTGCCCAAACTATGAAAGAATGGGACAATGTCTCCACCACTCAGCTCCATCGTGAGCCTGCGCATACCTTGGAACTACCGCTCGCCGACGCAAGCAACGTAGAGCTCAATGGCATAGACAATTCTCCTTACAGTCTCTCGCTCAACGGAACGTGGCGATTCAAGTGGGTGGCCACGCCCACGGCACGCCCTGTAGACTTTGAGAAAACTACTTACAACGACACCTCATGGGACGAGATTGAAGTGCCCTCGTGCTGGCAAGTGTACGGCGTTCGCAACGGAAAGAGTTGGGACAAACCGCTCTACTGCAACGTGGCCTACCCGTTCTCGTTCAATCAGACCACGTTCAGTGTGATGGCAGATCGCCCCGGATGGTTCACCTACAACAGCAACATGCCCAACCCCGTGGGCTCGTATCGCCGCACCTTCACCGTGCCCAGCGACTGGGACGGCCGCGACGTGTTTGTTCGCTTCAACGGTGCCGGCCACGGCTACTATGTGTGGGTCAATGGTAATTTCTGCGGTTATGCCGAGGATTCGTACTTGCCGTCGGAGTGGAAGATTACTGACTATCTGACCGAGGGCGAGAACACCATCGCCGTGCAGGTCTATCGTTTCACCAACGGTTCGCTGCTGGAAGCACAGGATTACTGGCGTCTTACGGGCATCACGCGCGACGTACTCTTATGGTCGGCGCCCAAGACGCAGATTCGCGACTTCTACATCACCAACTCGTTCAACAGTTCCTACACCACGGCAGACCTGAACGTGGAGACGGAAATCGCGGGTGATCAACTGGCCGCAGGCGCTACTCTCACTTTGCGCGTGCTCGACGGCACACAGGTGGTGGCGGAGTCGCAGGCGGCTGCCAAGGCGGGCAAGCAGACGCTCACCGCCAGTCTCACCGCCCCTCACCTCTGGAATGCCGAGCAACCGTACCTCTACAAAGTGGTGTTGTCGCTCAGCGACGGCAGCAAGGACATCGACATCCGCGGCTGCAACTGGGGATTCCGCGACATCACCGTGGGCTCGAAAGGCGAACTCTGCATCAACGGACAACCCATCATCATCCACGGTGTAGACCGTCACGACCATAGCATGAAGGGCGGGCGCACCGTGACGCGTGAGGAGATGCTCAAGGATATCTTGCTGATGAAACGCTTCAACATCAATGCGCTCCGCACCAGTCACTACCCCAACAACCCCTACCTCTACGACCTCTGCGACAAGTACGGTCTCTATGTGCTGGCCGAGGCCAACGTGGAGTGTCACCCGCACCAGCAGCTGTCGAAGGAGGCTGTCTTCAAGCCCATTATGGTGGAGCGCAACGAACGTCACGTGCTCACGCTGCGCAACCACCCGTCCATCTTCATCTGGTCGTTCGGCAACGAGTCGGGCAACGGCAACAACTTCCAAGCCGTTTCCGAGGCTATCCACAACATCGACCCTACGCGTCTGCGCCACTACGAGGGCAACAGCGACTGGAGCGACGTCACAAGCACGATGTACGGCTCTGTGGAGAACATGGAATGGATAGGCTCGTCGCGCCAGAACGAAACGAACCCGCGCCCGCATCTGCAGTGCGAGAACACGCATGCCATGGGCAACTCCATGGGCAACCAGCGCGAGTTCTACAACGCTTACGAGAAGTATCCCGCCCTCGCCGGCGAGTTCATCTGGGACTGGAAGGACCAAGGCATCGAGATGCCCGTGCCGAACAAACCCAATCAGACCTACTGGGCCTACGGCGGTGACTTCGGCGACAACCCCAACAGCGGCAACTTCTGCACCAACGGCGTCATTTTCCCCGACTACACCTACTCGGCCAAGGCGCTCAACGTGAAGAAGATTTACCAGCCTGCCGACTTTGCCATCAAGAGCACCATCCGCGGTACTTTCACCGTGAAGAACAAGATGGCCTTCGCCAACCTCAGCCAATACGCCTTCAGTTACCAGCTGCTCGAGGACGGTATCCCCGTGCAGAGCGGCACCATCGACCCGCTGGATGTGGCGGGCGGCCAGGAAGGCGTCATTACGTTGCCCACGCTCTCCAACATGATGGGCGAGGCGCTCAACGACGCTTGCGAGTACGACATCCGCTTCTCGGTGAAGACCACCGCCACTAGCGACTGGGCCGAAGCGGGCTACGAGGTGGCCAGCGAGCAGTTGCAACTGCGTGCCGCAAAGCAGAAACCTCCTTATACTTCGGCGGAAGCCGGCAAACTCACCGTCACGAAGGGCGTCACCAACATCACCGTGTCGGGCGACAACTTCACCGCCGACTTCTCGAACTACAACGGCCAGCTGGCCTCGTATTCCGTGGATGGCAAGCAACTGATTTCGTCCGTCTTGAAACTCAATACGTTCCGCGCGCCCACCGACAACGACGGACGCGCCGCCAACGACTGGAACTCACTGGGTCTGCGTGACCTCTCTGTCGTGTATGGCAAGTGGCAAGTGGAGGAAACCGAGCAGGCTATTATGCTTACCATCAACAACACTTATAAGAGCAAGGGCGGCGCTTCCTTCGTCACCCGAATGGCTTACTACGTCATGCCCGACGGAACCATCTCGGTGAGCAGCAGCATCGAGCCGCAGCAACTGGGCGTCATCCTGCCGCGCATCGGCTACACCTTCGATATGCCCGACGGCTACGAGCAGTTTGCATGGTTCGGTCGTGGTCCGTGGGAGAACTATCGCGACCGCAAGGAGTCGTGCTTCCCCGGCCTCTACCACAGCACCGTGACCGACCAATGGACGGGCTACATCGTGCCGCAGGAGACTGGTAACCATGAAGATGTGCGCTACATTGCCCTGACCAACGACGAGGGCACGGGTCTCATGGTGGTGGCGCCGCAGACCATGTCGGCCTCGGTAGGCCACTGGCGCGCCCGCAGCATCTATACGGACAACGACACGCGTAAGAAACATCCCTACGAGGTGAGCTTCATCAAGCCCACCGTCGTCAATATCGACGCGGCCATGCGTGCCCTTGGCAACGCCAGCTGCGGCCCCGACGTGCTCGACAAATACGAGCTGAAGAGTGCCCCGCTCACCTTTGAATTCTTCCTCATGCCCATCACCGCGCCGCTCACCGACCAGGAGATGGCGGCCAAGGCACGCGTGTCCGGTTCCCAGTGTGCGCCCGTGACCATCACGTCCGACAAGGGCTACGTCACCCTGAAGACCACCACTTCCAGCGCCGCTCTCTATTATAGCATCGACGGCGGCACCACCTACAAGCGCTACACCGCCAAGTTCAGTTTCATGGACGGCGGCCACGTCATGGCCTACGCCGAGAAGGACGGACTCATGCGCAGCCTCGTGACAGAGGCCGACTTCGGTATGTTCATCAACAAGTCGGGCTGGAGCGTGGTGAGCGTCGATAGCGAGCAGGGAGGCAACGAACGCAAGGAAAACGCCATCGACGGCAATACGTCCACTTTCTGGCACACGGCCTACGGTGCTAACGAGCCCAAGTATCCTCACGAAATCATCGTGAACATGGGCAAGAACTACAACGTGACGGCCTTCGTCTATCAGGGTCGCGACAACATGTCGAACGGACGCGTGAAGGACTTCGAGGTGTATTTCAGCACCGACGGCAAGTCGTGGGGCAAGCCCGCCGCCCAAGGACAACTGGAGAACAACTCGAGCGAGCAGGTCATCCCGCTGGCCGACATCGTGGTGGCACGCTACTTCCGCTTCGTGGCGCTTAGCGAGGTCAATGGCAACGCCTGGGCCTCGGCAGCCGAACTGGGCATACAAGCCATCTCCGACGAGGCGCTGCCTGTGGAGTCGGTGCTCACCGACACGCCTGCCGTGACGGCGCACGGCAATATCGTCAGCGTGGTGGCAGCACAGCCTTGCAAGGTGAGCATCTACACGCTGCAAGGTTCACTCCTCGCCCAGCAGGAGGTCTGCGGCACGCAGTTGTTCAGCATCCCCACCACGGGCATCGTGCTCGTGAAGGCTGGCAAGGCTGTTCATAAGATACGGATTCGGCAGTAAGAAGCGCCACGCGGCAGTTGGCGGAGGTTCTTTCTCCCGGAAAGAAAAAAGCCGACGGTCCGAAACCGACGCTACTTCTCCACCCAAACAATACGTCGCCCATCGATGACTTGTTCGTCGGTGGGCGCTTTCGTAAGGTGCGGCGCCGGCACTCCTTCGCCCAACGCGAAGGGGGCCGTCTCGATGCGGGCCTCGTCCCAGAGGTCGGCGGCCACGAAACGCTGGAGGGTGGCAGCACCGCCTTCCACGAGTAACGACTGCACGTTTTCCCCGATTAAATCGGCCATTATGGTCGGCAGAAGGATTTCCTCACGGGTCGGCACCAGCGTCACGTTGGCGGCATATTCGGGTGTTATGCCCTCCCCCACATAGACACGGGTGGGCACACTGCCGTCGAACACGTGCAGATGAGCGGGCAGCGTGCCGCGAAGGTCAATGATGCAACGGATGGGGTTGCGCCCGTACCACTGGCGTGTGGTGAGCGAGGGATTGTCCTCGGCCGCAGTGCGAGCGCCCACTAAGATGGCATCTGCCTCGGCACGCAGCTTGTGGACGAGAGCCTGTGTGGTGGGCGACGAGAACACGACACGCTCGCCCCGCTGGCCCATGAAACCGTCGTCGCTCTGTGCCCACTTGAGCACGATGTAGGGGCGCTGATGGGTGTGGCGCGTGATGAAGCGGCGGTTGAGGGCCAGACACTCGGCCTCGAGCACGCCCACCTTCACTTCACAACCGGCGTCGCGTAGTTTCCGGATGCCCAGTCCGTCCACCTTCGCAAAGGGGTCTTGGCAGCCGATGACCACGCGGGGAATGCGTTTCGAGACGATGAGGTCGGCGCAGGGGGGCGTCTTTCCGTAGTGGGCGCACGGCTCCAGACTGCAATAGATGGTGCTGCGCTCCAGCAGTTTGGGCTCACGCACCGAGGCGATGGCGTTGACCTCGGCGTGCGGTCCGCCACACTTACAGTGATAGCCTTCGCCGATGATGCGCCCGTCGCACACCACCACAGCGCCCACCATGGGGTTGGGGCGCGCCCCAGCGATGCCGTTCTGGGCCAGTTGTATGCAGCGACGCATGTACATTTCGTCCACTTTTTCCTGCTCGTTCGTCATTATCTCGTCTTTTTTCATTACTTTTGTAACAGCATGGAACTCTACCGATATCTGTTCTCCCGCTTGTCGGGCACCCCGGTACAAGGGGACTCCGATACCACTGCCGCACCTGCAACGGCGGCGACGGTCGGTGGTGCCGACTCCGTGAGGGGACTCATCCAATGGGTGATGGAGGAGACTTTCGGCTGGTCGCTCACCCAAGTTCTGCTGTGCAAAGATAGTGATTTATCGGCAGACGAGCGAGAGAAACTGGAAAATATTATCCAGCAGCTCCAGCTTGGTGTGCCGGTGCAGTACGCCGTGGGGCACACCACCTTCTGCGGCCACCGCTTTGCCGTGCGCCCGGGCGTACTCATCCCCCGTCCCGAGACGGCAGAACTGGTGGAATGGGTGGGCGAAGGAACGGGCACGCTGCTCGACATCGGCACAGGGAGCGGCTGCATAGCCGTGTCGCTGGCGCTGATGGGATGGCAGGCGACGGCCTTCGATGTCAGCCCCGAAGCGCTCGTCGTCGCCCGCGAGAATGCCGCCGCGCTGCACGCTGCCGTGCAGTTCGAGGCGTGCGACATCCTGCATCCCGCCCCTACAGACCGCCGCTGGGATGCCATTGTGAGCAATCCGCCTTACGTGTGCCACTCCGAGGCCGCCACGATGGAGGACCACGTGTTACACCATGAGCCACATCTGGCGCTCTTTGTGCCCGACGACGACCCGCTGTTGTTCTACCGTGCCATTGCCGCATTCGCCCGCGAACACCTCACGACGGGCGGCCGACTTTTCTTCGAGATAAATCGGAATTTCCCCGATGAAACCGCCCATTTATTGCAGTCGTTCGGCTTCCAAAATATAGAAATCCGCGCTGACCAGTTCGGCAACGCGCGCATGATACGCTGTCAAAAGGACTGATTCTTCCGCATCCATCCACCCCCTCATCCCCTGACCATGACTCCGAAACAATACTCCGAACAAGAGGCCTTGCAGAAGGCGGCGGCGCTGTGCAGCGCCAGCGAGCACTGCGTGAGCGAGATTACCGCCAAACTTGAGCGCTGGGGCCAGTCGGCCGAGGCGCAGGAACGCATCATCGCGCAGTTGGTGGAGCAGCGCTTCATCGACGAGGAACGCTACGCCCGCGCCTATGCCCGCGACAAGATGCGCTATGCCCACTGGGGACGCGTCAAGATAGACTACATGCTGCGCCTGCAAGGCATCGTCGACTGCCACCGCAGTCAGGCGCTCAGCGAACTGCCCGACGAGGAATACTGCGACGTTCTGCGCCACCTCATCGAGCAGAAAAACCGCTCGGTGAAGGCCGCCAGCGACTACGAACGCCGCGGCAAACTCATCCGCTTTGCCCAGGGACGCGGCTTCACCCTCGACGAAATCATGGACGTGCTCTCCCAACTCGGTCACTCGGACGACTGAAGTCCGCTCGCCTGATGGCCTTTGGTTGGGCACTTCCCTCCGCATCAAGACGCAGTGAAACTCCCGGTGACAAAACGTCAAATCGCTGGTTGCTCTAAGAGACCGCAAAATAAAATTCGGTACGGTCGCCCGCGTCTGTGCGATGTATGGCAGGGATATTGTTTGCTGATAATTAGACGTTTGGAAAACTTTGACTGGAAGAATCGGCGAGAATGCCCCGAAAAAACGGCAAAAACATGCGGTCGAAGGAGCAAATTCGTCTGGACGAATCATCCTTTTTTCTTAGAAGAATCGTTAAAGACGTCCGCATGTCTGATGGGAGGTCACCGCGGCACCCGACTTTTGACCATTTATTGACCTCCCGCAGTCGTCCGCTCGTTCTATTTCGCTCGAAATTTCTGCATAAATGCGTCGGCAAAAAGAAAGTGCTCATTCGGTAGAGTGTGCAAAGTGATAGCCAAAGTCGGCTTTTGGTGAACGTATGGTTGTTCGCGAGGATGTACCCGCAGCGACTGATTAGACATAAGGTTAGACGATGAAGATTGGTTGCAGGATGACGCTCCGACACAATGGTCAACAACCAAAAGGAGCGGCAAAGTGGTGTACTTTGTCGCTCCTGTGAATGCTGTGATTTCTACTTTACATACTTGCGCCCGTTCCGTATGTACACCCCACGTACCGGGGTGGCAATGCGCCGACCTTGCAGGTCATAGCAGGGAGACGTCTGCTCGTCGAGGACCGGGGTCTCAATGCTTTCCACGTCGGTCAGCACGTCTTTGGTGAAGTTCGGCCCGTAGTAATGGAGGCGGAAATGGTTGAAAATCGTCCAGTCGGCGTCCTTCACCGTGGTGTTTTTCAAGCCGAGTAACATCTTGCCCTGCGTCTTGTGCTCGAAGATGAGCTTGTTCTCGTTGTATAAGTCCTGCAGGAAATACTGCTGCACCGCCTCCATGTTGTCGGGGATGTACCACTGTCCCACCTTCTGTTCCACGCCGCCACCCACTTGCTGCTTCTGTGCGCCGTCCATGATGCTCTGCAGTTTCTGGCGATAGCTGCTTTTGTAGTAAAGCGTGGATGTGGTGACCAGTGTGTTCTTCGTCCAGAGGTTATAGACGCTGTTATAGGAGCCGGGGCGCTGGAAGCCCTGCACACAGAAGTCGTAAGTGCCGCATGGCATATCCTCCAAGGTCTGATGAATGTTGAACTTTGTATTGAAGTATTCCGCCACACCGCTGCGTATGGTGGGTGCGCCACAGTCAGTCAGTTCCCAGTCGGTCGCGTCCTCCATGTTGGGGTTCTTGAGCAGGAAGGTGAGGTCGTAAGGCTGTTCCGTCGAGGTCGGCTGCGTGCCCGTCATATAGTCGGTGATGGCCTGCCATACGTTGGCTGTGGCTGCGTCCACTTCCTCGGTGGTCTGCAGGGTGGGAAGACTGTTCGCAGTGGCTTCGAGTGTGGCGTCCATGGTGGCAGTGGTGTAGTTGTCGGCATCGTCGTGAGGCACCTCTGCCATCTGTCTGGCACCGTCCAGGAGTCGCTGCAACTGGTTCTTGGCGGCCATGACTGCGCCTTTCGTCACCGCCTCAATGCCGTCGGCGGTGAGCATGACCCAGCGCTGCGCGTCGGCAGCATCGGAAAGGTCGAACGTGGCCGCCACGGTGCCGCCCGTGGTGTTGGCTGCCAGCACGGAAGGCCACAGCGTGTTGTTGCCGGCCATTATCCAGTAACCGCGCACCGTGGCCCCCTTGGGGTCGCCGCCCACGGCCACGGCGTTGCGCGCGTTCATTAGCTGCATGTTCTCCGTCTGACCGGGTGACGTGGTCTTCGCGAGCTTCACGCTTCCGCTGGCGTAGCTGAAGTAGTGGCCCGTCTTCACGTTCTGTATGCGGTAATAGCCCGTCTGTGGTTGGAACAGCACGCGCCAGCCGAAACTGTCGTCGTCCGTCAGTTCTCCTTCGGGTTGCTGCCATTTCAAGGTAGCCGTCGAGGTCTCGTAGAGATATCCTTTGCCAAGGCCGCACTTCGCACTCTCGCTGGTGATGTAATAGACGCAGGTGTCCTCGCTCTCGAAGGTGTAGCAGGGCGTACATCCTCCGCCCGTGGGCACGAGGCCGTCTTCGTGGAGCGCCTGCGTAATCATTACGTTGGCGATATAGTCCATACGCCAGCCCGTGTCCTCGTGAGCGCCGTTGATGCCGTAGGGCCACATGTGCGTGGCGTCGCCGGCCACGGTGGCGTTGGGGTCATTCTCTATGAACTGCAAAAGACTGTTGGCACGATAGCCCTTCCAATTGCCATCGTGGAGATTGCCGTCCCACCAGCGTTCGTGCTGGCCCACGCCTACACCGTGGTTCAGTTCGTGCAGGATGGTGCCCGTGCGCTGATAGGCGGAGTTGGGGCCCACACGCATCCAACCGCCGTAAGAGCAGTCGGCTGTGGGTGTGCCGCTACCGTAGTGGACACTGGGATGGAATCCCTTCACACTCGACCAGTTGTTGTAGTAGTTGATGGCATCGTTCACGGCGAAGGCGATACGCTCGTTGGCCTCAGGGTCGGCTCCGTAGTCGTAGGACCAGGAACATTGTCCCATGGGGAGCGTGATGACCTTGCGCACCTCGCCATAACCAACGGCATAACCCTCCGTGAGCGCGTACGCGCGAACATAATATATTGTGGCTGGCTCGAGCGGTTCCATGCAGTACATGGGGCCGTGGATATAGTAGTTGAGGGTCGTGCGACTGTCCAACACGGTGGGGTTGGGGTGCGTGGCCCAGCAGAATCCCTGCTCTATGACGCCCTTGCCACTCACGGTGCTGCGCCCCAGCGCGCCCGTGGCGCCGCGAGCGATGTAGGTCGACGTGGTGACCACAGGCACGGCACCCGTGGCGTTCTGCAAGCGGTAGTAGAAGTCGGCTCGCTGCAAGGCCTGCACGGCTTCGTTCAGGGATGCGGGCGTTTGCGACAGGTCGTCGTAGGCACGCTGCGCTGCGTCGATGCTGGCACGATAGGTGTCGGCGTCGTTACCCACGCCTTCTCCGTAGTAGATCTCGCTCAGTGCTATGGCCTCTGCCAAGGCTGCGTAGGCGCTGATGCTGGCGCGTGACGCCTCCATGGCGTCGCGAAGCGCGATGGCGACGGGAACCATGGTCTCGCTCTGTGTCACGCCTTGCGCCGCCTCGATGGCCTCGACGAGCGTCTGCTTCACGGCGGCATTCTGGTAGTCCACGCTCAAGGCCTGCGCCTGCGCAATGCGTTCGGCCAAGGCCGTCAGCAGCATTTCTTCGCTGCGTCCGAGGTAAGTGGCGGTGAAGTTGTCCACGGCCACCCAGTTACCTGTCGCGCCACGGGTGCAGAAACCTATGGTTGCCTGGTTCTCGACGACCACAGCCTCCAAGGTGTACGTGCCGCGAACGCCCACCTCCGTCCGTTGTTCATCGAGGAAGAGGAAAGCGCCGGTCTGCTGTTTCGTGGGGGTGTTCTCCTGTATGTTCTGGGCTGCCGCCGTGATGCGGTAGCGTCCGTTGGGCAAAGACACCTGCTGCGAGAGGGTGCAGTCGCCCACCATGTATTCGCGTCCGGTCCACTTCTCCATGTAGGTCGTGCCGCTCTTGATGTTGAAGAAATCGTTGCTCTGAACATTCATGCCGTCCACTGTCCAGCCCTCCGTGCCCTTGACCTCGAAGCTGGGGTTGGCGATGAGCGATGTCATGTCCACGGGGTTGTCCTCCGAGGCCATAGACAAGCGGTAGTCGTAGATGGCTTGTTTCAGACGTGTCACAGCCTCCGTCACACCATCTTGCACTGGCTGCAGGATGAGTTGTGCCACCGCCTCGCGGGCAGCGTCGAGTTCGTTCTGCTCCTTCGTCCCCGTCTGGCAGTCGATGGCCAGCGCCTCGTCCACGAGTTGCTGCATCTGAAGGTGCATCTGCTCGTAGGTGTCGGCCGTCGGCGCCTCGTGCGTGAGATGAAAATCGTCCACGCAAACATAGTTGCCGGTGGCGCTGTTGATGACAAAGCTAATGGTCAGCGTGCCGTCCACGATGGTGGTCTGCACGGTGTATTCACTGGCCACGTTCACCTGTGTCTGCTGGTCGTTGGCCCTGAGCGTCACGCCTGTCTGTACCTTTTCGGGCGTGTCTTCCTGAATGTTCTGTGCCACACAGCGGAGGGTGTACGTGCCAGCAGGCATACCTGTCAGCTTCTGGACGAGGTGGGCGTTGTCCACCTTACCGCCGCGTCCTGTCCATTTCTCCACGTACGTGGCGCCGTCCTTCAGTTTGAAGACGTCGTTACCTTGTCGTTGCAATCCTTCCTGCTCCCAACCGTCAAAGCTGTTCTCGAAGCTGGGGTTAACGATACAACTCGTCATATCCGTCTGGGCAAACATCGCTCCGGCGACCAGAATGCCCAGCACTACGACTAAAAAACGTTTCATAGATGCTCTTTTGATTACCTTTATCTGCAAAGATAACAACAAAAAAATAAAACGCAAAATGATGGATATTTTATTTTCATAACGCCACAAAATCCACGCACACATACAAATGTTATCCTCAGTACCCACCCGTGTTTCGTGTCCGGTGCTGAAGTACTCCATAGAGGGCACTCCAGTATTCTCCAGTGTGTACTCGCAGAACACACTGGGGAGACGAGTTTTGCACCGCAGCAAAGACCCACATCGAAAAAACTGACGTCGGACTGTTGTATATCTTCTTTTTTTTGTATCTTTGCGCAACATGGCACATACACAAGTATCACTCCGAAAGAAATGGACCTATGTTTTCCTAAGCCTCGTTGCTATAGGACTGATAAATTGCGGTCCCTCGTCACAAAGGAGGAGCATGGAGGCAAAACTTTGTAACGCTGAAACCCTGAACAAAAATTACGTGCTCATGGATACGCTTACGGGTATCGAGGAAATGCTTACCTACTTTATGAGCAACGGAAGCCAGAGTGAAAAGATCCGTGCCAACTATATGATGGGTTGCGTGTACCGCGACCGAGGCGACAGTCCGAGAGCGTTACAATCTTACTTGAACGCTGTCGCGTTGGCGGATACCACCAGTGCCCACTGCGATTTCGCTTCCATAAGCCGCATCTATGCCCAAATGGGAGGTATCTTGCACCAACAGCAATATTACCAGCGTGAGCTGACAGTTTGGCAAACTGCTGCATCCCTGGCATATAAGGCCAACGATACCCTGATGCTCGCCAACTGTCTGCAATATATGGCCGGTGCTTACTACGAGATGCATGACAGTCTGCATGTGATGTCATGCACGGTAAAAGCCCGTGATTTGTATCTAAACGCTGGACATAAGGATTTGGCAGCCGCTGTCAATGGCATGTTCATTGACCATTATTTGGCACGAGGAGAATTTGACAAACTCAAGGAAAACATCGACGAATACATCCACGTTTCCGGATTAGTAGATAGTGACGGCAATGCCTATAACGGTAATGAAATGATTTATTACTACCTCGGTGTCTACTATCAGCAAACAAATCAACTCGATTCGGCTTTGTGGTGCTTCAGAAAAGTGCTGTCGCTGACGTCACATCTCCTTTGCACAGAATTTGGCTACAGAGGAATGATGATGGCATTCGGCGATTTGCATAACACCGATTCTGTGATAAAGTATGCACGGCTCTATGCCGATGCGAATGACACCTCGCATTTGCATCGCTCTATTGATGAAGTTTGCCGCGTTCAGGCGCTGTACGATTATACGGAATATCAGCAGGCAGCCGTCCGAAAGGCAAAAGAAACCAGTACATTCCAACGCTTGTTGTTCCTCCTGATAATCGGAATACTGATAATTGCAGCCCTAAGCTATTACTACATCAAGCGACGAAACGTATGGATAAAAACCGAGATAAGCCAAACGAACAGGGCTTACAACGACACTTTGCTGCAACTCGACAAAGCCCGCAGCGAACTCCTCATGCTCCGAACCAACCAACGTGATTTAGAGCAGCAGAAACAGAAAGAAATAGAACGGCTCAAGCAGATAATCTCCGCTTACCAGAATAACATCAATGAGGAACTGTGGGAAACAGAACAGGGGCTGCAACAACATAAGATTATACAAAATTTCCATAAGTACGCCACCCGTGGTATCATGGTACCCACCACTGCCGAATGGAAAGATTTCGAAGAAGTTGTAAAGAAGCTGCTGCCAGAATTCTATGCATATTTGAGCCCGTATAAATTAGAGCTGAGCGAGCGTGAATTCTACGTGTGCCTACTTACCCGTGTCAATTTCATCCCCACGGAAATTGCAGCCTTGATGAATTATTCCAAGCAACGCGTAAGTAATCTGCGTGGGTCTGCCAATCTGAAAATATTCGGTAGCCATAGTTCCAAGTCCTTTGATGCCAACATCCACCGTTTATAATAAAGAGTGTACTTTTTGTACTTTGCCGTATAAGTAATAGGATATCAGCAAGTTAAAGAATAATTATAGAGTACATTGTGTACTTTTTGAACTCCGTTTCTTCTCTTAGTCTGATTGGTTTTTTGTAATTTTGATTGTTCAAATAAAAAAATCAAAAAACGATGAAAACTTACCAGACAATATGGAAACTACTGATGGTCGGACTCATAGTTGTAGCTTGCGAGAACCATGACTACCCCAAACATCTTTACTTCGACCGAAATGGGGGAACGCAAACCATATATGGTAACGATTGTGTTTATGGTCTAAGCATTCAAGATTGGCAAGGGGTAGGAAAATCTTCGGTCAGCATAGTCCTCACTGATAGCATACGCGTTGACTACGATTGGCTTTCAGCTCGTGCTGTGGGTGTAGGTGATATAACAGCCATAAACAAAAACGCTATTACCATAACTGCTGCGCCCAACACAACCAACAAAAAAAGGAGACTGATTGTTAGAGGAATGGTGGACAATAGTTTCGCTGAAACAATTGTTACCCAGGACAAATAAGGAAACGTCCCGATTTTTTAGAAAAAAGAGAGGGCGTCCCCAAGTGGTACACTCTCTCTTGCTATATAGGAATCGTCAAAAGGTCCTAATACTCCAGCTGCAGGAGTCCGACGAAGCGGGCATTCTTGCCTTGATGATCCAAGGGAATGAGGCGGCCGTCGGCGTTCGGGAAATACTGGGCGTTCGTGAAATTGGTGTGGGAATGACCACCCAACACGAGGTCGATGCCGCGCGTGCGGGCAATGAACTCCACGTCGGACTCGGGTTTCAAGGTGTAGCCGAGGTGCGAGAGGCAGATGACCACATCGCAGTGCTCCTCGTTGCGCAGGCGGTCAACCACCGGCTGGGCTGCCTCAGAAGGAAGCGTGTAACCCGTGTCGCCGTAGTTGGACTTCACCACAAGGCCCTCCATGCGAGGGGCAACGCCCAGCACGCCAATGCGCAGTCCCTTGCGCTCCAGCACGACGTAGGGCTTTACGAGCCCTACGCAGGGCGTGCCCGTAAAGTTGTAATTGCAGCACACGACCGCAAACTGCGCCATGCGGAACAGGCGTGCCATGTTGTCGAGACCGTAGTCGAACTCGTGATTTCCGATGGTGACCACGTCGTAACCCATGGCGTTCATCAACTTCACTTCCACCTCGCCCTTATACATATTATAATATACGGAACCCTGGGAGTAGTCGCCACAATCAAACAGCAGCAGGTCGGGTTCTGTGCGACGCAAGGAGTCGATGAGTGTGGCACGGCGTACGAAGCCGCCCTTGTCTGCCATGTTGATGTCGGCGTCGTTGGGCGAAACGGGTTCCACGCACGAGTGGGTGTCGCTCGTGTGCAGGATGGTCAGTCGCTGCGCATCAACCGACAGAGCAGCGGCCAGCAACAAGAGAAAGCAGAATATGCGGTTCTTCATCATCTTCGGAATCGGTGTTAAGGGTTCTCTACAATGGTGATGCGACCCTCCATCTGACTGGTGATGACGCCCTTCCGCTGGATGTTGTTCACCATGCAGTCGCGTGTCATGAGGTCGCTACCCTTCACTTGCTGGGCTTTCTTCATGGACACCAGTCCGTCGTTGCCCTCTGCCAGATAGTCAAGCGTCGCCACGCGATAGATGCGTTCTGGGTCGATGGGCTGTCCGCTCACGGTGACATCCACCAACTTTTTATCAGCCGTAATCCGCATGCGCACCTCACGGCTCACTCCTTCTCCGCCCGTGGAGGCGATGTCGTTCATCAGTTCCAGCAGTGCGTCACCCTTGAAATACAATACGTTCAGACGGTTTTGAAAGGGTGAGATAAGCAGAATATCCCCACGACGCACCAGGCCCTTGGGCATGTTGCTACGCAGGCCGCCGATGTTGATGATGCCGAGGTCGGCACATTTGCCACCGTCGTAATCCGAGCATTCCACCAGCACGTCGGCCGCCCAATTGCTAAGCAAACTCTCGGGACGGGCGCTGCTCATGGCCACCAGACTGCGCCCCACGATGGGTGCCATCACGCTGTCCACCGCCACTTTATAGGGCGCTATCACGCTCATTGCTTTGGTGTTGGGGTGAAGGTCGTGGAAAGCCGTCACCTCTATACGCTCGCTCGATATGCTCTTCTGCGCCCTAAGTACACAGGGCACAAGGAGCAGTGCAAGAAGAAATACCATGTGTTTCATGCTTGCAAAGGTAGTATTAAGCGCGAGAAAAAGCAAATATATTGGCAAAATTTCGCTGGTAAGTAAGGGCATATTATGCCGCAACGATGGACGCACAACCTTACGCCCCATCACTCGCAAACTGATTTTCTGCCAATTTTTATTTGGAAAAACGCTCGCTTATTCGTACTCTGAACGCGAGTGTTCCTCTGCGTTCG
>JABUUA010000003.1:4925-25464 GCA_021443405.1 Bacteroidaceae bacterium | reverse complement strand
AAGGTACTCCCGCTCGGTTTTTCTCAAATTTATTTGGAAAAACGCTCGCTTATTCGTACCTTTGCAGTCGCTTTCCGCCTTAGGTCGCTGGCAGGATGTTTAGAGAGACCTGTTATGCCTTTGGTGAGATGGTAAACAATTTATTAAACAACCAATCAAAAATGGCAGACTTAATTAAAATTGCTGAGGAAGCATTTGCTACTGGTAAGAGCCATCCCAAGTTCAAGGCTGGCGACACTGTAACCGTAGCTTACAAGATCATCGAGGGTAACAAGGAGCGTATCCAGTTGTATCGTGGCGTAGTAATCAAGATTGCAGGTCACGGCGACAAGAAGCGCTTCACCGTTCGCAAGATGTCAGGCACCGTGGGCGTAGAGCGTATCTTCCCTATCGAGAGCCCCAACATCGACAACATCGTTGTGAACAAGGTAGGTAAGGTTCGTCGCGCTAAGCTCTACTACTTGCGCAACCTGACCGGTAAGAAGGCTCGTATCGCCGAGAAGCGCGTCAACACCGCTGCAAGCGAGGCTTAAGAGTCTTTCCCTTATCAAGAAGAAACAGAGGGCGTGCCACGAATGGCACGCCCTCTTATTATCCCGAATTTTTGAGAACATGTTAGTTGCGTCGCGAGTAAATCATGATGTAATACACCAGCGTGGCCAGTGAACTAAGTGCGGCCACGACGTAGGTGTATGCGGCTGACTTCAGGGCCTCGACGGCGTAAGGATAGGTGCGCGGGCTAACGATGCCGGCGCGACTCAACCACTCCGTGGCACGCTTGCTGGCGTTAATCTCCACGGGGAGCGTGATGAAACTGAACAGCGTGGTGCAGGCAAACAGGCCGATGCCCGCCAGCATGATGACGGGGAACACGTTGATGAGGAAGATGCCGGCAAGGATGACCCACGTGACCCAAGTGCCGGCAAAGCTCACCACGGGCACCAAGGCGCTACGCAGACCCAGCGGGCCGTAGGCGGTGGCGTGCTGAACGGCATGCCCGCACTCGTGTGCAGCCACGGCGGCAGCGGCAATACTGCGCTCATTGTACACGTCCTCACTAAGGTTCACCGTCTTGTCAGCAGGGTTATAATGGTCGGTGAGTCGGCCGGGCGTGCTGATGACGCGAACGTCGTAAATGCCGTTGTCGTGCAACATTTTCTCGGCCACCTCGCGGCCCGACATGCCATTGTCGGTGGGGATGCGCCCGTATTTCTCAAACTTTCTGTTGAGGTTGGCCTGCACGAGATAGCTTACCAAGGCAATGCCAATAAATAAAATCCAATACATAAGTTCGTTGTTTTATAGTTTCACTACCGGTGTGTGACACAAGTGGCGTGCCAATCGGTCGGCTTATTCCTTAATTAATGTCAAACCATCGTCGGCTATCTCGATGAGGTGACGCTTGTAGAGGTCGCCCACCGCCTTCTTGAACACCTTCTTGCTCACGCCGAACACGGAATAGATTTCCTCGGCGGGCGACTTGTCGCCCAGCACAGTGCGACCGCCGTTGGTGTGCAGATGATTGAGCAACACCTCGCTGAAATCGGCCGCGGCGGCTTGTCCCGGGCGCTGCAGCATTAGGTCAATCTTGCCATCCTCCCGCACTTTGTTGACGTAAGCCGTGAGTCGGTCGCCGGTGTGAAGGTTACGAAACACCTGCGTGTCGTAGAGGAGGGCGGCGTATTGGTTGTCGGCGATGGCCTTGAAACCGAGGTCTGTCTTTTGCCAGACCAGCACGTCCACGGCATCGCCTCTGCGGTACCGAGGCATCTCGGCCGAGAGATAGCGGTCCACCTTGGCGGAGGCCATGATGCGGTAACTTTCCTCGTCGAGATGGACGTGCACGATGTAGCGCTGCCCCTTCTGCATCTTCATCTTCTGTTCGCGGAAGGGTACGAACAAATCTTTCAGCAGCCCCCAGTTGAGGAAGGCGCCGTAGTTGTTCACCCACGCCACTTCGAGGTAGGCGAAGTCGCCGACCTGTGCCAGCGGTTGCTGCATGGTGGCCACCAGTCTTTCCTCCTGGTCGAGGTAGAGAAACACTTCTATCTCACTGCCTATCTCGGGTTCTTCGGTGCCCCGCACCTCGTTGTTCGGCAACAGAATACCGCCCAACTGGGGTCCGCCATCGAGGTAAAAGCCGTGGTCTTCCTTGCGTTCCACACGCAAGGTGTTCATACGTCCGAGTTCCAATTTATTCATGGTCTGCATCGTTTTCTGTGGATGCCGGCTCGTCGTCGGCCGGGCACGTGGCATCGGTGATAACGCCGTCTTTCATGTGGATGGTGCGGTCGGTGGTCTGTGCCAACTGCTCGTCGTGGGTCACAATCACAAAGGTCTGCCCCATCTCGTCGCGGAGACGGAAGAAGAGCTGGTGCAGTTCTTCCTTGTTTTTCGAGTCGAGCGAGCCCGACGGCTCGTCGGCCATGACTACGGCAGGGCGGTTGACGAGAGCACGGGCCACGGCCACGCGCTGCTTCTCACCGCCCGACAGCTCGGCCGGCTTGTGGTTGGCACGGTCGCTCAGCCCCATGAAATCGAGGAGCTCCTCGGCACGCTGACGGGCCTCCTTGCGCCCGGCACCGGCGATGAAGGCGGGAATCATGATGTTCTCAAGCGCCGTGAACTCGGGTAGGAGCTGGTGGAACTGGAACACGAATCCAATCTTCTGGTTGCGGAACTTGGCCAATTTCGACTGCGACAGCCTGCTGACGTTCACGCCGTCAATCTCTATCGTGCCTTGGTCAGCGCCGTCGAGCGTGCCCATTATCTGCAGCAGCGTGGTCTTTCCCGCGCCGCTGGGGCCTACGATGCTCACCACTTCGCCGCGCGCTATATCGAGGTCGATGCCTCGCAGGACTTGCAAGTCGCCGAAGCTCTTGTGTATATTTCTTACGTGTATCATTTTCGGAAGAGTCGTTTAAGCCACGAGCGCTGGCGCGTGACCGCCTGCCCGTTGGGCTGGAATATGGACACCGATTCGTTGGGCTCGCCCCATTGGTCGGGATAGAGGAGCATGACGCTGGTGTGACTGAAGAAGCGATGGATGTGGATGGGAAGGGCGTCGAACGAGTTTCGGTAGGAGATGAAGCCCGGACGCGCCGTCACCACCACCAGCAGTTCGCCGTCGCCCACGCTGCGGGCCAGCTTGAGCATCTGTCCCCAGTGGGGAAGCGGGCGATATTCGGTGCGCACACTGCCATGCTTCTTCTGCATGTAGCCCTGTATGTAAGGCAGTGTGTCGGGGTGGGCATGGTATTCAAGGTGGCAGTCGAGTTGCTCGCCGATACGGCAGACGTGCTCTATCCACTTGTAGAAGCCCACTTCGTACTGCGCATTCTGCGGCACGGCAATCACCACGCGCCGCACTGTGCCGGGCGGAACAATGTAGCGAATGACCATCACCTCGCGGTGCGTGCCGGCGATTACATTGTCGATGATGGTGCCGAGACTGGACTTGGGCATGCCCGTGACGCGGTCTGCCAAGCACATCACCACCTCGCCGCAGTCGTATTCGCGCATGGTGTGCAGGATGCCACTGGCTATGTTGGTGGCCACACGACTCATCGTGGCCATGTGGATGTCGGCGGCTGCAGCTTGTTTCTGGGCTAATTCGAGCAACCGACGCCCGCGAAGATGCTGCTCCGTGGCGGCGTTGCTGTCGTAGGCTACGGCCAGTCCCATCAAGCTATCGGGGATATACGGGTTACGGATGAGCATGGCCAGCTGCGTCATATTGTCCACGTTGGCCTGCTGCGAGTAGGTGACAAGGCACTTTCCGTGGTACGAACCGCGGTTGTCCTCGAGCGACGTGTCGCGCAAGGCCAGCTGGCGGGCGCCGAAGTTCGTGGCAAAACTGCTGATGATGCACGAGAAGAGGATGAGCATGACCGTGCCGTTGAGCACCGTCACGTCCATGAGATTGACCTCGGGCGCGGTGCCAATCATCACGATGGCCAGTGCTCCCGCTGCATGGGCGTTGGTGAGGCCGAACATGAGCAGTGCCGCGTGTTTTCCTTCCTCCCGCAACAACCAGTTCATCAACCACGCCGCCATGGCCTTGGTAGCCGTCGCCACCGCCACGATGACGAGGGCGAGACGCATCACCGACCAGTCGCTCAGCATCACGCGTGGGTTGATAATCATGCCCACACCGATGAGGAAATAGGGAATGAACAGGGCGTTGCCCACAAATTCTATGCGGTTCATCAGCGGCGAAGTGCGGGGCACAAGGCGACTCACCACCAGACCGGCGAGGAACGCGCCCAGCAAACCCTCCAGTCCGGCCAGTTGTGCCAGCGTGGCGCTGAGGAAGAGGAGCGAGAGAATGAAGATAAACTGCATGACGTTGTCGTCGTACTTACGCAGGAACCAGCGGCCCACACGCGGATAGACAAGCAACACAAACAGTCCGTAGAGCACGCAGCGAACGGCAAACCACAACCAGTACGCCCAACCGGCATCGGGGTTCATGGAGCCCACCGTCACGGCCAGCACTAACAGGGCGCCGAACGTGGCGATGGCCGTGGCCACCACCGACACCACCACCGACGGGTGGCGCGTCATGCCGTAGCGCCCCACGATGGGATAGGTTACCAGCGTGTGCGAGGCAAAGATGCAGGAAAGCAGCAAGGACGTCGGTACACCGAAGCCCATGGCCCAGTACATCACGCCGAACCCGACCACGAACGGCACGGCAAACGTGAGCAGACCGAAGGCGAGTCCGCGGCGTGCGTAGCGCTGCATGGAACCCATGTCGAGCTCGAGCGCCGCCAGAAACATGATGTAGTAGATGCCCACCTGCCCGAAGATTTCGAACGAACGGTCGCGCTCCACCACGTTGAAGCCGAAGGGACCTATAAGGATGCCCGCCAAGATAAGCCCCACCACGTGCGGAATGCGCAGGCGGCGTAGCAGCAGGGGCGCAAAGAGAATCACCACCAGCACAATGAAAAAGATGGCTGTTGCGTCGGTGACCATGGCGCCTCGCGAAGCGGCGAGTAGCAGATTCATGGCTGCAAAGTTACGAATTTTTGGGCAATAACACGTAGTGTTTCCCAATAAATCGCGCACCGTCGCCCCAGAAAACGGTCGTCGTCCCGCCCGCGAGTGCGGAGAGGCGGCTTCCTCCCTTCCACCTCACAAACGGACGGGCGACGGCACACACCGGCGGAAAATTGCCGATATATTTGCATTTTCTCGCGCTTAATCGTACCTTTGTAGCCGGATTTATTTATAAGGTATAAAAGATTCTATTATGAAAGTAGCCATTGTAGGTGCGAGCGGTGCCGTGGGACAGGAGTTCCTGCGCGTGCTCGACGAGAGAAATTTCCCCATCGACGAACTGGTGTTGTTTGGCAGCCAGCGCAGTGCTGGCACCAAATATACCTTCCGTGGCAAGGAAATCGAGGTGAAACTCCTGCAACATAACGACGACTTCAAGGGCGTGGACATTGCTTTCACCAGCGCCGGCGGCGGCACGTCGAAGGAATTTGCCGAGACCATCACCAAGCACGGAGCCGTGATGATTGACAACTCCAGCGCTTTCCGCATGGACGACGATGTGCCTCTCGTAGTGCCCGAGTGCAATGCCGAGGACGCGCTCAACCGCCCGCGCAACATCATAGCTAACCCCAACTGCACCACCATCATGATGGTAGTGGCCCTGCAATGCCTCGAGAACCTGAGCCACATCAAGCGTCTGCACGTGGCTTCTTACCAAGCGGCCAGCGGCGCGGGTGCGGCTGCCATGGCCGAGCTCGAAGAACAATATCGACAAGTGCTCGCGGGAGAACCTGCCACGGTAGAGAAGTTTGCCTATCAGTTGGCCTATAACGTCATCCCACAGATCGACGTCTTCACCGACAACGGCTATACCAAAGAGGAGATGAAGATGTTCAACGAGACCAAGAAAATCATGCACACCGACGCCGATTGTTCCGCCATGTGCGTCCGCGTGCCCAGTCTCCGCAGCCACAGCGAGGCCATCTGGGCCGAGACGGAAGCGCCCGTGAGCCCCGAGGCCTTTGCCGAAGCCATCCGCAACGGCGAGGGCGTGCAGCTGATGGACGACCCTGCCAACAAGGTGTATCCCATGCCGCTCTTCCTGGCCGGCAAGGACGATGTGTATGTGGGCCGTATTCGCAAGGACTTGTCGAACCCCAACGGCCTCACGTTCTGGCTTGTGGGCGACCAGATTAAAAAGGGAGCCGCCCTCAATGCCGTGCAGATTGCCGAGTACCTCATCAAGGTGGGCAACGTGAAGTAACTGCACGACAGGCAAAGTTCCCCCTTAGCTTACACCCTGCACACGCTACGGCGTCTTCGCTTTCTTTTTGCCGATGGATTTCTGACGAAATTTTGAGTGAAATAGAACGACCAGGTCATTGCCGGGAGTCATTTGGAGGGCAAAAGTGGGGTTCTGCGGTCACCCGATGTGAGACGTCCGCACGTCTGAGTCGATTCTTCTAAGAAAAAATAGCAAGACATCACGGCGAATTTACCGATTCACCGTGATGTCTTTGCTGATTTTTCCGCATATTTCAGGGAATTTTGCCCGTCAGATATTTTCAACCGCCTAATTGTCAAGCGGTTGTCAATCTTGTTAAACGTCGCGTATTTGCGGGCGACCTGCCACGCGTTTCGTTTTACGTCATTTTCGGCGACTGGTGATTTGACATTTTGTCAACTTGCGGCGCCGCCTGCTCGCAGGCCTGTCAGTCGCCATTTACAAGGAGAGCGACCCCCAAGGAGGCCGCTCTCGCTCTATGGCTTACCCGAAATCAATTTCCAGTTGCGTAGAACCGAGGAGGTTGAAACTCTTTCGGTGATACGGCGTCGTGCCGTACTGCCGGATGGCCTCTCTGTGCACCTTGGCGGGGTATCCCTTGTTCTTGTCCCAGTGATACGCGGGATATTCCTCGTGGAGACGCAGCATGTGGTCGTCGCGGTACGTTTTGGCCAGGATGGAGGCGGCCGCTATGCTCATGTACTTGCCGTCGCCCTTCACGATGGTCGTGTGGGGAAGGTCGCGGTAACGATAGAATCTGTTGCCGTCGATGATGAGGGCCTGCGGTCGCACCGTCAGCTGGTCCACCGCCCGGTGCATGGCCAGAATGCTGGCGCGAAGGATGTTGATTTCGTCTATCTCCTGGTTGTCCACAATGCCCACCGCCCATGCCAGCGCCTCACGCTCTATGACTTCGCGCAGCTGGTAGCGCTTGCGCTCGGTGAGTTGCTTGGAATCGTTGAGCAGGTCGTTCGAGAAATTGGGCGGCAGCACCACCGCGGCGGCATACACGGGTCCGGCCAGACAGCCGCGCCCGGCCTCGTCGCAGCCGGCTTCCACCACGCCTTCTTGGTAATACGGCAAGAGCATTGCAGGGAGGAGACGAGGGTGTTTATTCTGCGGTGGTCACGTACTTGCCGTTCAGGAACTGCAGGTCAATCACGTAATCATCCGAGAAATACACCTGGATGTGGAATGAAAGCGAGGGCGTTGCCAGGTCGTACTTCACGTAGTAGCTGGTGTCGTCGCTGCTGCCCAGGAAGGCGTTCGAGGCGCCGATGGGCGTTGTGTTGTCGTTGATGGTTATAGCTCCGTCGATGGTTGAGTTGTCAGTAATCTCCAGCTGACCGTTTACCATGGCCAGGTTCGTGAGGACAATGTTGGTGGTTGTTACCTTCTTGGCCTCGGTGCCCAGCGTGTGAGAGGGGATAGTGAGCGTGTAGGTTGACTCGGTAGTACCGCTCATGAGCGTGGGCTTCTGCTCCTGAACCACACAGGTAGAACCAGAATAACTCAACTTGTCACCCTCCCAGCTGTAGCCTGACGTTCCGTTCACCATCAGCTGAGTGCTCAGTGTCGATTGGTAGCTGGCACCGGGAACGCCGTTGAGGTTGCCGATGTACTGGTCCAGAACACCGAGGATGTTCGACAGAACGTCGCCTTCGCAACTGGTGGTCATCACGCCGCCGCACACCATAGCGAGGCATACGGCCATCTTCTTAAATACTTTTTTCATTTGTTTTGTTTGTTAGAAAATAATTAGTTGTCGTTTTGTTATTTCTCTTTTTTGAGGATGCTGTCGAGGGGCCTCCCCGCTAAAACATTCCGCGCACGCGGTCGATGGCCTTCACCAGCGCATCCACTTCGGCGCGGGTGTTGTAGAGACCGAACGAGGCGCGGCAGGTGCCCTCCGTGCCGAGACGGTGCATCAGCGGTTCAGCACAATGGTGACCGGTGCGGATGGCTATGCCGAGACGGTCGAGCAGTGTGCCCATGTCGAGGGGATGGATATTGCCCACGCGGAAGCTCACGACGGCGTCGTGGTGCTGCTTCGGCCCGTAGATGTGCATCTCGGGCACGAGCATCATCTGTTCCATGGCATACTGTGTGAGGTCGCGTTCGTGGGCCTCTATCTGGTCCATGCCCAGCGCCTGCACGTAGTCGATAGCGCGCGCAAGACCCGTCGTGGCCACGTAGTCGGGCGTTCCCGCCTCGAACTTGAACGGAAGTTCGTTGAACGTGGTGCGCTCAAACGAGACATTCTTTATCATTTCTCCGCCTCCCATGTAGGGACTGAGGCGGTCGAGCCACTCCTCGCGTCCGTAGAGCACGCCCACGCCCGTAGGACCATAGACCTTGTGGCCGCTGAAGGCAAAGAAGTCGCAACCCAGCGCCTGCACGTCCACAGCCATGTGAGGGGCGCTCTGTGCGCCGTCGATGAGGATGGGCACACCGTGGTCGTGGGCCATGTCCACCAGCGTCTTCACGGGGTTGACAGTGCCCAGCACATTGCTCACATGCGCCACCGACACCAAGCGCGTGTGCTCGTTGAAGAGCGAGGCATAGGCGTCGAGGCAGAGTTCTCCCTCGTCGGTGATGGGAATCACGCGCAGCTTCACGCCGCGTCGTTCCTGCAACTGCCACGAAACGATGTTGGAATGGTGCTCCATCTCGCTCACGATTACTTCGTCGCCCTTGCGGAACGGGAAGCAGGCGGCCACGAGATTGATGCTCTCTGTCGTGCCGCGTGTGAAGATAATCTCGCGTGTGGAGGCGGCACCCACAAACTTACGGACCGTCTCACGACTGGCTTCGTGCAATTCGGTGGCCTGTTGTGAAAGGAAGTGCACGCCCCGATGTACATTGGCGTTCACGTTGTAATATTCCTCGGTCATGGCCTCCACCACCTGGCGAGGCTTTTGTGTCGTAGCTCCGTTGTCGAGGTACACCAACGGGTACTTATTATATATCGTGCGCGCGAGAATAGGAAAATCGGCCCGCACTTGTTCTACGTCGTACATCTAACGCTCAAGAAATTTCCGACTGCAAAGGTAGTGATTTTCCTAAAGAACGCAAAGAACTTTGTATTCTTTAACCCAAATCGGTCGTTAGGCTTCGCCATAATTTCAGTGCTATGACGCAGGCTCGGTTGCAACTGACTGAGGGAGCGATGGGGTTCCATCGTGACCGAAGTCAGACACAGACGGGGCAAGACAGAGGCTGAAAGTAGGCGAAGAGTCAGCAGACGTCCTAACGACCCATTTGGGTTAAGCCCAAAAGGATGCCTCGACACCGCCTTGTCCGCGCCCACACAACACGGCGTCAGACCTCTCACAAAAGGTTTAACGAACGTTAATTTCTAATAAAATTCAAGTACTATGTATTGCAAGGTACAATATTTATACATACCTTTGCGGCAGATCACCTAATAAAAGTTACGGAACATGAACGTTGATAACGCGAAATCGCAAATGCGAAAGGGCATGCTCGAGTACTGCATCATGCTGTTGCTTAGCGAAGAAGCTTGCTACACGAGCGACATCATCGCCCGACTCAAGGAGGCAAACCTGCTCGTGGTCGAGGGCACGCTCTACCCCCTGCTCACCCGACTCAAGAACGACGGCGTGCTCTCCTACGAGTGGCGCGAGAGCACCCAGGGCCCGCCACGCAAGTATTATCTGCTCACCCCCGAGGGACACAGCATCCTCACCCAGCTCGACCTCGCCTGGCAGGAGATAGAAAGCACCGTGGGCAACCTGAAGGCACTCAAATACGGAAACCCAAAATACTGACCCTCACCATGTGCACCATCTGTTCTTTAATCGCCATCGCCATTGTCGCATGCGCCCAACTTTTCCTAAACAACTAACCACACTTCCACGATGAAAAAGAATATCAACATCAATCTGGCCGGTCTGCTCTTCAACATAGACGACGATGCCTACCAACTTCTCAAGGAATACACCGACTCGCTCCGCCGTCACTACAGCCCCATGGCTGGCGGAGAAGAGATGGTCAACGACATAGAAAGCCGCATTGCCGAGCTCTTTGCTGAACTGAAGACGCAGGGACACGAGGCCATCTCCATCGACGACGTGCAGAACATCATCAGCCGCATCGGCGAGGTGTCGCAGATAGAGGCCGACGCAGAGGCCGACGACTCTGCGGCTTCGCTCGGCGAAAAGGGCACGGACACCCAGCAAACGACGTTCGGACAACAGGCCAACAACGAGAGCAACTACGGCAACGGCACGCGCGGCAGCGACGATGGGCACAGTCCTCTCCACGACAATCAGCCGGGACGTAAGCGTTTCTTCCGCGACGGACAGAACAAATTACTCGCCGGCGTGCTGTCGGGCTGTGCCGCTTTCTTCGGTGGCGACCTGCTGCTATGGCGCTTGGGCTATGTCGTCTTCTGCCTGATTTATGGGAGTGTTGTAGATACGTGGTCTGTGTGGATAGACCTCACGCCCCTCATCATCTACCTGTTGTTGGCCCTGCTCGCCCCCATCGCCTACACGCCGGAGGAGCAACTGCGGATGCGTGGCGAGACCATCAACCCGCAGAATCTGGCCGACGAGGTAAGCCGTATGCAGCAACAGCAGCCTGCCACGCAGCGACGCTCCATCGCGAGCACCATTCTCTTGGTCCTTCTGGCCTTGACTTTCGGTTTCCCCGCCCTTGTGACCCTCTTCACATTTGTAGTCGTCGTCATTGCTTTTATGGCTCTTCCTACGGGCCTCATCCAGGCGTTTTTGGGGACGATGGGCGTCAATTCACACTTGATAGAGGCAGGACTCTCGCAGGCCACGCCCTCCATTTGGATGGTCGCCTTAGGCGGCATCGTGGCGCTGGGCATCTTTGTGTACTGCATCTTCCATGCCATCATGAGCAGCGCAGGCTCTGCGAAGCCCATGAGTGGCTTGCAACGCGTCATCTGGGTCTGCCTGTTCGTGCTCGCGTGTCTGCTGGGCTACGTTGGATTGGTACGTCTCTCAGGCGAAGCCGCCCTGCTCGGTCTCAACTTGAACCGCCATAGTTCATGGATGTCGTCACACACAACGTACTACGACACCGACCAAGAACTGCCCGACAGCTGCAAAAACTATCTGGAGGCAGGCGGTTGGAAGCTCATCGACTACAGCATGTGCCACGACAACGGCCGCATCACGCACACCGGCGAGCACTACAGCGGCGACAGCACAGTCCGCTACTTCGACGTTTGGCACGAGTTGCAAACGCCCATCTTCACGATAGAGCGCAGCGAGAAAGTGGGTCCCGGCACCTATCGGGTCGGTTGTGTGGCGCGCGCCGCCCATCTGGGAGTGAATGTGTTCGCTTGTGTCGGTGGCAGCATCACCAAGTCTCATGGAACGAGCAGCGTCAAGGTACACCTCGGTAAAGTGTGTATCTATACACAAGACGACGAGGAAGAACACCCCCATCACAGTTATTTCAGCTACATCCCAGCCGACGAAAACATGGGCGGCAACCTGTGGCGCTGGGCCAACGAAACGCCTGGGCTGGGGGACGACACCATACACCGTGACTTCTCGGCTTTGCGTCACCAGATTGCCACGGCCAACCAAGGCTGCGGATACGGCTGGAACTATGTGGAGACGTCCAAGATAGAACTTACCGACAGCGCTACCATTTACTACGGTGTCACCAGCAACAAAACGTTTTTGATGGACGACTACACGGAAGATTGCAATTGGTTCTCGGTCTGCGACATCCAGTTGGAGAAGCGTGAGTGACGCGCCGGCGGCGTTCACTTAGAACGGAAACACCACAAAAGCGGCCACGTCCCAGAGGGCGTGCGAAAGGATGAGTGCCGGCAGGTGGTCGGGCTTGAGACGGTAGAGAAGCCCCCATGCCGCTCCACACACCATGGCGGCCATGATGAGCATGAAGTTGAAACTCCACACATGCACCAGCGTGTAGAGGGCGAGCGTCAGGAGAAAGCCGCGGTCGGCACCCAGCCACACGGCCAAGGATTTCTGCAGATAGCCGCGCCAGAACACTTCTTCGGCGGGTCCAATGACCAGTAACAACAGCAGTCCCACCACGATGGGGCTCTCGCCTTCCTTCATGCCGTAGATGGCATCCACCTGTTCACGCGCAAAGCCGAACAAGAGTTGCGAGAGCTTGTCGCCCACAAAAAACGCGCCCCACAGCAGCACGGCAATGGCCACGCCCCACAGCAACGTGTCCCAGCCAACAGCCAGACCCCGGTACCAGTCCCGGCCCACGAAGGTGGCCAGAGCCGTCAGCAACACGCCGGACATGCTCATCACCGCCCAGAAGTTCACGGCGTGAGCCGTCCACGGCGAGAACATGACGAACCACAGACTCGCGCAGACGAGCACGCTGGCAAGCAGTCCCCTCTTCGATGACGTCACATTGTTTTTCATCAGACAACTGGACGTTTAGCCGACAACAATGCCAATAAGGTAGCCCAACGACAGGAGCAGTGAGAACAGCAACTGCATCTGTGCGGTCTTCTGGTCGAGGTCGGCAATGGCCAACGCATCGTAAGGCTCGGCCTTGAGAATGCGTCGCGCGTGCTTGACAGACAGCGGAAGGACGACGAACGCCAGCAGACTGAAGTAAGGAGCAAAGCCTGCGTAGATGGCATAGCCCAATATAATATAAGGAAGCAACACCTCGAGCGTATAAAGGAAAGCCGACGTCTTCGGTCCGATGAGCGCGGCCAGCGACACGGCGCCCACGCGAGCGTCGCTCTTGGAGTCGCGTGTGTTGTTGGCGTGAAGGATGGCCACCGTCATGAGTCCGTAGGTGAGCGACAGCAACAAGGCGCTCCACTCCCAACGGCCGACTATCAGATGGGCCGTGCCCACCGAGGGAAGCAGGGCGTAGCAAAGTAGAATGTCCAAGTCGCCAAGGGCGTGATACTTGAGGAACGGATAGAAAACCGTGAGCAGAAGTCCCGAAAAACCTAACGGAAACAACGATAAATCCCACCAAATGATGAGGGCAGAGCCCAGCAACGCGCAGAAACAGAGTATGCACCACCCAATCGTGAGAATCTCAATGGGCTGGAACAGGCCCGACTGTATGTGGCGGACACCGTTGAGACTGCCTTTCTGGTCCACCCCTTTCACGTGGTCGGCATAGTCACTAATTAGGTTGCCGCTCGCTTGCAGCAGGCACATCATCACCAGCGTCAGAGCGCACGGGATGAGTTGTTTCAAGTCGATGTTGTCGTGGAGATAGTACATCATGCACGTGGTCACGACGACGGGCATGGTGGAAGCAGGGAACGACCACGGACGCGTAGCCACAATCCAATCCTTAACAGTCCTTTCCATTGTTTCTTCTTTCTTAGCTATTTTGAGTTCGAATATTCGGTTGAGCGGTTTTCATCTCCCGCAGTCGCTCCGTCATCAGCTGGGCGGCGCGCTGGGGAGCACCGGGATTGCCCAGCCGACGGGCCACGTCGGCATAGCCCTGCAACTGGGCGTCGCGGGCCTCGCCTCCGGGCAGGATGGAGGCCAGATGGCGGCGCACCGCCTCCGGCGTCATGTCGCTGGCCACGAGTTCGGGCACCACTTCGCGTTCGGCCACCAGATTGACGAGCGACACGAAGGGAATCTTGAGCACCAGACGCTGGCCGAGCTTGGCCAGACGACCGGCCTTCATGTAGTAGCACACCACCTGCGGCACGCGGAAAAGTGCCGTCTCCAAGGTGGCGGTACCGCTAGTCACCAGCGCCGCCGTGCTGTGCAGCAACAACGGATACGTCTGTTCGCGCACCACACGAACGCCCCAACGGGTGGTCTGCTCGCGGTAGTAGGCGTCGTCGATGCTGGGCGCCGCGGCAAGCACGAGCTGATAATCGCGGGCAAAGGGCTGCGCGGCCTCGGCCATGCGCGCCAGATTGTCACGAATTTCCTGCTTCCGACTGCCTGCTAACAAGGCGATGATGGGCCGCTCGTCCAAGCCATTCCGCTGACGGAAACCTGCGGCATCGACGGGATGCACGGCGCTGTAGGTCGCCACTTCATCCACTGTCGGATTGCCCACATAGTCAATAGGATAGTGATGTTTCTGCTCGAAGAAGGGAACTTCGAAGGGCAGAATGCTATAGAGACGGTCGACGTAGCGCCGCATCGACTTGATGCGGTACTCCTTCCACGCCCATAACTTGGGTGCAATGTAATAGAAAATCGGAATATTTGTGCGGTCTTTGATGGTTCGCGCCACCTTGAGATTGAAGCCGGGATAGTCCACGAGGATGAGCACATCGGGCTGCCAGCGCACAATGTCCTCGCAACACTCACGCATGCCCCGCAGAATGGTGGGCAGGTGGAGGAGCACAGGCACGATGCCCATATAGGCCAACGCGCTGTAATGCTGCACGAGCGTGGCCCCCTCCGCCTTCATGAGATCACCGCCAACACAGCGGAACGAGGCTTCGGCATCAGCGTCGCGAAGGGCGCGCATCAAGTGCGAGGCGTGCAAGTCGCCACTGGCTTCTCCGGCTATCAGGTAGTATTTCATCGGTTTCGGTTGTTCGAGCATTCGAGTTTACGCGGGTGCAACAACTGCCGTCATTCGGTGAAAGCGGCCTCGAGTCGCGGCAGCAGCGTGTAGTCGGTGAGGTCCATCTTCACGGGCACCACGGCGGCGTAGTCATGGTCGAGGGCCCAGTAGTCGGTGTCGTCGGCCTCCGGCTCCAGAAAGTTGAACTCGCCGGTGAGCCAGAACCAGCGTCCGCCGCGCGGACAAGGCACTTCCGCCCACTCCTTC
This sequence comes from Bacteroidaceae bacterium, assembly GCA_021443405.1. Classification (GTDB taxonomy): domain Bacteria; phylum Bacteroidota; class Bacteroidia; order Bacteroidales; family Bacteroidaceae; genus Physcousia. The sequence continues at coordinate 10,403 of JABUUA010000003.1, read as the reverse complement.
ATCCACTCGCCGCGCGCCATGCGGCAGACGCGGATGCCGCGGAGCTTGGGCACCTCGGGGAAGTTGACGTTGAGACAAGTGCCATGGGGCAGGCCGTCGGTCAGCACGTTCGTCGCCACCCGCAGCACCGCCTTGCGGTAAGGGGCGAAGTCGCACTCGTGCTTCAGGGTGCGCAGACTGAACCCGATGGCGGGAATCCCCTTGAGACAAGCCTCGAACACAGCGCCCATGGTGCCGCTGTAGTGCACGCTGCAACTGGCGTTGTCGCCGTGGTTGATGCCGCTCACCACGAGGTCGGGACGGCGGGGGCAGACGGCTTCGCACGCCAGCTTCACGCAATCGACGGGCAGTCCCGAGCAGGCCCACACCTCACAGCCGTGTGCGTGGTCGGAGGTCTCGCGGCGAACGAGCTGGAGCGACACAGGCTGTGTGCTGGTGATGCTGCACCCGGCTCCCGAACGAGCCGCGTCGGGCGCCACCACGACCACGTCGCCCAGTTCCCGCATCAAGGTCGCCAGCTCGCCGATGCCCTGGGCCTGGTAGCCGTCGTCGTTGGTGATGAGGATGAGCGGACGGGGTGTTGCTGTCTTTTTGTCCATAGTCGGTATAGGTTTCACGGGGGCGCGCACTGTCGGTTACGAGGACGTTTTCTTCGCGTCGCAAGCGCGCTCTCCCGCATTTTCTTTGGTACAAAGTTACGAAAAAGTAGTAAAGTTATCAACAAAAACGGCGAGTTATCGACATTTAACCTTGTTTCGCACACTTATTATTGCGTATGTGCGCGAAAAGACGTATATTTGTATCGCTAATATTAACAGGACAATTGTAATGGGCAGAATTATTGCTTTAGCTAATCAGAAAGGCGGCGTGGGCAAAACCACCACCACAATGAACCTGGCGGCCTCGCTTGCGACGCTCGAAAAATCTGTACTCGTTGTGGACGCTGACCCGCAGGCCAACGCCTCTTCGGGCATGGGCATCGACGTGGCAAACGTGGAATATTCTTTCTACAACTGCCTGCTCGACGGCATTGACCCGCACGACGCCATCTATACTACCGACATCAACGGACTCGACCTCATACCCTCGCACATCGATTTGGTGGGCGCGGAAATCGAGTTGCCACACTTACCGAACCGCGAGCACATCGTGAAGAAGATGCTGGCGCCCTTGCGCGAAGAGTATGACTACATCTTAGTGGACTGCAGTCCTTCACTCGGTCTCATCACTGTGAACGTGCTCACCGCCGCCGACAGCGTCATCATTCCCGTGCAGTGCGAGTATTTCGCACTCGAGGGAATCAGCAAACTCCTCAACACCATCCGCATCATCAAGAGCAACCTCAACCCTGAACTGGCCATCGAAGGCTTCCTGCTGACGATGTACGACAAGCGTCTGCGCCTTGCGAACCAAGTGTACGACGAGGTGAAGCGCCACTTCCAGGAGCTCGTCTTCAAGACCGTGATACAGCGAAATGTTACGTTGAGCGAGGCACCCGGCCACGGAGTCCCGGCCATTCTCTACGACGTCAACTCCACAGGGTCGCGCAATCACCTGGCGCTCGCCAAGGAAATCATACAGCGTTACAAGTAGGAAAAAGGACGGGCACGCAGAGGACTGAAAAATCGCGTCTGGACGGAGACCTTCATTCGTCTAAGAAAAAATGGAAAATTTTCTAAAGAAATCGTCCGTTTTTCTTAGAAAAAAATTTTTTTCGCTGGTGACGAAATCACGCCGTCCAGACGACCCTCCGACGACGCGCAGAAACATCCCCCTACACACCGGGCCGAAACGTCGCCTCCTCCTGGGTCGCCGCGCGCTGTCCCCCCCCTCGGACCACTGTCCATTCAAGCATTCGTAAACTAAAACAAAAAGACAAAGAATATGCCTCCTCACAAGAAATTCCCCGCCTTAGGCCGCGGACTCGACGCACTCATCCAGACGGGTGAGGTGAGAACCCAAGGTTCGTCGTCGATCAGCGAAATAGAAATCTACGCCATCAAGCCCAACGCCAACCAGCCGCGCCGCGACTTCGACGAGCAGGCGCTGCAGGAACTGGCCGACAGCATCAAGGAGATAGGCATCATCCAGCCCATCACCGTGCGCGACATGGGCGACGGCACCTACACCATCATCGCCGGTGAACGACGCTGGCGCGCCTCGCAAAAGGCCGGGCTCATCCGCATCCCCGCCTATGTGCGCACCGTTGACGACGAGAACATGATGGAGATGGCGCTGGTGGAGAACATACAGCGCGAGAACCTCAACTCCTTGGAAATCGCCCTCGCCTACCAGCACTTGCTCGAGCAATACAACCTCACGCAGGAACGACTGTCCGAGCGTGTGGGCAAGAACCGCACCACCATCACCAACTATCTGCGCCTGCTGAAGCTGCCCGCTTCCATACAAATGGCGCTGAAGAACAAGGAACTCGACATGGGTCACGCCCGTGCCCTGCTCTCGCTGGACAATCCCACCCTGCAACTCAAGGTGTTCGCCGAAATCACGCGCCAGGGTCTGAGCGTGCGCAAGGTGGAGGAAATGGTGAAGAACCTCATGGAGGGCGAGACCGTGAACACCGGCGGCAAGGCCTTGAAAGCCAAAGGAACCCAGCTTTCCGACGCCCACGTGGCGATGCGCACCATGCTGAGCAAGGTGCTGAGCCAGAAGGTGCAGATGACCTGCACGGGCAAAGGACGCGGCAAGATAAGCATCCCCTTCGCCAACGACGAGGAACTGCAACAACTCATGACGCTCTTCAAGCAACTGGACAACTGATGAAACACCTCGCACCGAGCACACAAAGTCGCACACACAGCACGCCGAACATTCCTCTTCTGTTCCGCGCGCTCTGCGGTCTGCTCTGTGTGCTCGGCGCACTCACCGCCTCGGCGCAGGACACTATTGCCGTAGTCCTGCCCACTATCACCGGGACGAGCGAGGCGGCGCTGACCCCCGAAACACCGATTGACACGGCGGGTGTGCTGCAAGCCGCGCTGGTGATGCCGAAGCGCGACAAGCGTCTGTTCACCCCCGACCCCATACGAGCCATGTGGATTGGCCTCGTGTTCCCCGGCGGTGGCCAGATATACAACCGGAAATATTGGAAGTTACCCGTGTTCTACGGCGGGTTCCTGGGCTGCATGTACGCCCTCACGTGGAACAACCAGATGTTGCGCGACTACTCACAGGCCTACCTGGACATCATGGACGACGACCCCAACACGAAAAGCTACACCAAGATGTTGCCGCTCAACTACGATATCACGGGAAAGGAAGAACGCTTCAAAACTATCTTCAAGAACAAGAAAGACCACTTCCGCAAATATCGTGACATGAGCGTGATTGCCTTCATCGCCGTCTATGCCATCACGGTGGCCGACGCCTACATCGACGCGGAACTATCGACGTTCGACATATCGCCCGACCTCAGTCTTCGGCTCGAGCCGGCCGTCATCTCACTGGGTACGCCCACGTTTGCCCAGCACCGTACGCCCAAAGCATTCGGCGTGCAGTGCAATCTTTTGTTTTAACACGAAAATAACAAGCTTAGATAATACCACAGACTTATGGAAAAGAACATATTTTCACGCTCCTGCCTGCTACTCACCTTCGGCCTGACCGCCCTGCACGCGCAGGCTCAGAACGAAATCACGGTCTTCGACGAGGAGATGGGCAAGGAGCAGTCCATCGGACTTCCCGAGGGAATGATGCAGAACGAAGTGGACTCTCTGCTCCACGAGTGGAACACGCGCAACTTCCTTACCTTCGACGAGGATTGCGACGCGGGCAAGGAAAACCCCGAATACACCAAGGAAGAATACATCCAGCGACTGCAGCATCTGCCGACCGTCATCGACATGCCGTACAACGATGTCGTTAGGAAGTTCATCGACCAGTACAGTGGCCGCCTGCGACGCAGCGTGTCTCTGATGCTCGGCCAGAGCAATTTCTACAATCCTATCTTTGAAGAAGCGCTCGAATCTTACCAGATTCCGATTGAACTCAAGTACCTGCCGGTCATCGAGAGCGCGCTCAACCCCGGCGCGACAAGCCGTGCCGGCGCCGCCGGTCTCTGGCAGTTCATGATTACCACGGGCAAGCAGTACGGACTGGAGATAACCAGTCTTGTGGACGAACGCCGCGACCCGGTGAAGGCTTCCAATGCGGCCGCGCATTATCTGAAGGACCTTTACGACATCTTTGGCGACTGGACACTGGTCATCGCCTCGTATAACTGCGGTCCGAACAATGTGAACAAGGCCATCAAGCGCGCCGGAGGCTCGAAGGACTACTGGACGATTTACCCCTATCTTCCGGCCGAAACCCGCGGCTATGTGCCGGCCTTCATCGCCGCCAACTACATCATGAACTATTATTGCGAGCATAACATCTGTCCCGTGAACACGACGTTGCCCAGCGGCACCGACACGATTATGGTCAGCCGCGACGTTCGTTTCGAGCAGATTCACGAGCTCTGCAACGTGTCGATGGACGAACTCAAGGCGCTCAACCCGCAGTACCGCACCACGCTGGTTCCCGGCAACGCCCGCCCCAGCTCGCTGCGCATGCCCATGCAAGCCATCAACGCTTTCATCGAGGCTGGCGACAGCGTCTATTCTCACCGAGCCACGGAGCTCTTTGCCAAGACCGAAGTGGAGGTGAACGAGGCCGCAGCGCCGAAAGCAAGCAGTAAAAAGTCGCGTGGCGGCCGCTCGGTGACAGTCCGCCGCGGCGATACGCTGGGCGCCATTGCCCGACGCAACGGCACAACGGTGGCCCGACTCCGCAGTCTCAACGGCATGCGGGGCAACAGCATCCGCCCGGGACAGAAGTTGCGCGTTCGCTGACACCGCCGCCCTTGAACAATCGCCATTCATTTCACGTTTAACCGTCGAAGCGCACAAAGACTATGGACGAACAGAAACTGACCCGAGAACAGGAAGACGACCTCATGGTGGAGGCCGCTTTCCAGCACTTGCTCGATACTTATTTACATAGCCGCCATCGCAAGAAAGTGGACATCATCACCCGCGCCTTCAACTTTGCGCGGCAAGCCCACAAAGGAGTCCGCCGCCTCTCCGGCGAGCCGTACATCATGCATCCGCTGGCCGTGGCGCAGATTGCCTGCGAGGAAATCGGCCTCGGCAGCACCAGCATCTGCTCTGCGCTGCTGCACGACGTGGTGGAGGACACCGACTTCACGGTGGAGGACATCGAGAACATCTTCGGTCCGAAGGTGGCGCAAATCGTGGACGGACTGACGAAAATCTCGGGAGGAATCTTCGGCGACAAGGCTTCGGCGCAGGCGGAAAGTTTCAAGAAACTGCTGCTGACGATGAGCGACGACATCCGCGTCATCCTCATCAAAATCAGCGACCGACTGCACAACATGCGCACGCTCGGCAGTCAGCGACCGAACAAGCAGTACAAGATTGCCGGCGAGACGCTCTACATCTACGCGCCGCTGGCCAACCG
>JABUUA010000003.1:0-2554 GCA_021443405.1 Bacteroidaceae bacterium | reverse complement strand
CACGCGGTCGCCGTATTTCTCGCCGAAGAGGGCGATGGCGCCGAGCTTCTTGGCTTCCTCGATGGGCACATCGCGGTGGTCCTGCAGAGGAATGTCGGCGCGAATCTTGGCGTTGACGAGTCGCTCCACCTGGCGGAGTTCTTCGTCGGTGACCTTCTGGAAGTGGCTGAAATCGAAGCGGAGCGACTGCGGCGTGACGAGCGAGCCTTTCTGCTCGACATGGTCGCCGAGCACTTGCCGCAGGGCTTGGTCGAGAAGGTGAGTGCAACTGTGGTTGGCCTCGCTGGCGTGGCGAAGGTCCGTATCGACGCAAGCCATGAAAGGAGCCTGGACGTTGCGGGGCAGTTGCTGGGCGATGTGCACGGCCAGTCCGTTCTCGTTCTTCGTGTCGGTGATTCGTATGGTTTCTTCCTCGCTCACGATGACGCCTTGGTCGCCCACCTGTCCGCCTTTCTCGGCGTAGAAAGGAGTCTTGTCGAGGACAATCTGATAGTAAGTCTGCTTCTTCTGCGTCACCTGACGGTAGCGGAGAATGCGGCATTCGTGCTCGGTGTAGTCCCAGCCGACGAACTCCGTCTCGCCCTGAGCCACTTCCACCCAGTCGCCGTTCTCCACTTGCGCGGCGTTGCGGGCGCGGGCTTTCTGCTTCTGCATCTCCTCGTCGAAGGTCTTTTCATCGACGGTCAGTCCGTTCTCGCGGCAGATGAGCTGCGTGAGGTCGAGGGGGAAACCGTAAGTGTCGAAGAGCGTGAAGGCCTTGGCGCCGTCGATTTCAGTGCGGCCGGCTTCCTTGGTCTCGCGCATAACACCGTCGAGCAGGCGAATGCCGGTCTCGAGCGTGCGGAGGAACGATTCCTCCTCCTCCTTCATCACCTTGGAGATGAGTTCGCGCTGCGCCTCGAGTTCGGGATAAGTGCGGCCCATCTCGCGGATGAGCACGGGGAGCAGTCGGTACATGAAGGCTTCTTTCTGCCCGAGGAAGGTGTAGGCGTAGCGAACGGCGCGGCGCAGAATGCGGCGGATGACGTAACCCGCCTTGGCGTTGCCGGGGAGCTGTCCGTCGGCGATGGAGAAGGCGATGGTGCGGAGGTGGTCGGCCACCACGCGCATGGCCACGTCGGTTTCCTCACGCTCGCCGTAGTTCATGCCGGCGATGTCGCCGATGGCCCGGATGATGGGCTGGAAGATGTCGGTGTCGTAGTTGCTGGTCTTGCCCTGGATGGCGCGGACGAGTCGCTCGAAGCCCATGCCCGTGTCGATGACGTTCATCGAGAGCGGTTCCAAGTGTCCGTCGGCCTTGCGCTCGAACTGCATGAAGACGATGTTCCAGATTTCGATGACCTGCGGGTCGTCCTTGTTGACGAGCTCGCGTCCGGGAACTTTGGCTTTCTCGGCGTCGGAGCGGCTGTCGAGGTGAATCTCGGAGCAAGGTCCGCAGGGTCCGGTGTCGCCCATCTCCCAGAAGTTGTCGTGCTTGTTGCCGTTGATGATGTGGTCGGCGGGAACGTGCTTGAGCCAGAAGCTGGCGGCTTCGTCGTCGCGGGCGAGACCTTCCTCCTCACTGCCTTCGAAGACGGTGACGTAGAGATTGGCGGGGTCGAGCTTGAGCACATCCACGAGATATTCCCAGGCCATGTCGATGGCCCCTTCCTTGAAGTAGTCGCCGAACGACCAGTTGCCGAGCATCTCGAACATCGTGTGGTGGTAAGTGTCGTGACCCACTTCCTCGAGGTCGTTGTGCTTACCGCTCACGCGGAGACATTTCTGCGAGTCGGCGCGCCGGCGCGGCTCGGGGTCGCGGGTTCCGAGGATGATGTCTTTCCACTGGTTCATACCGGCGTTGGTGAACATCAGCGTGGGGTCGTCCTTCACCACCATGGGTGCCGAAGGGACGATGGCGTGTTGTTTCGATTCGAAGTATTGGAGAAACGAATCGCGGATTTCATTAGCAGTCATATCTTTTCTTGGATTTATTTTCTCAAAAATTGTTGCAAAGATAATAATTTTTGCATACTTTTGCAAAGTATTTACCAACAGAGTTAGTAAGGAGAGGCTATTATGGGGCTCAACGTCCACAAGGAGTTAAAGAAATATTACTCGATAGGTGAGGTCGCGGATATGTTCGGCGTCACCGAGACGCTGTTGCGCTATTGGGAGCGCGAGTTCCCGACCATCAGTCCTCGCAAGAGCGGTCGCAACATCCGTCAGTACAGTGCAGAAGACATCGAGGAAGTGCGGCTCGTGCACAATCTGGTGAAAGTGCGCGGTATGAAACTGGCCATGGCGCGCGAGACCATCAAGAAGAGCCGGAGCAACGTGACGACGACGTCCGCGCTGATTGAGCGTCTCCAGCGGGTTCGCCAGGAACTTGTGAGCATCCGCAGGGAACTGGACGCCTGCGGCGTCTGACCGAATTCTCCCTCCCACTCGGCTCCGCCGGAGCATCTCGCGGTTATGAGATGCGCGTCACAGTGTCGATTTCCCCTATTTTCTTGAGTTCGCGGCAGATGACTTGGATGTCCTCCACGTCATGAACGCTGAGCTGTATCTCGGC
>JABUUA010000039.1:5323-17530 GCA_021443405.1 Bacteroidaceae bacterium | reverse complement strand
TATGAAACCACCTTTGCAGAAATTTACCAACAGGTCACAGAGGCCGAAAGCACGCTCTTCGGCATGCTTAAAGATCTGCGTGGCAACGCGCGAGATATGGCCGGACTTGCGGAGTTTGCAAGGCTGCTGGGCGGTGAACTGTAATGGAATCGACAATACCTGAAATCCGCTTCGAGGGATTTGCTGACCCTTGTGAACTCGCCTAACTTACGCTGTTCCCAAGAGAAAGTGCCCTTCATCAGCGTGATTATTTCACTCACGCTGATGAAGGGTGATGAGGTTGTCGAGTTGAAGAAGAAAGCTTCCGATATGATGTTGTTCGCCTTCACAAAGTCATACTCGCCCTCAAAGCCGGGGTTGTGGAGCAAGTTCGCCACATAGTCGCCCGTTTCGTCGGTCCATTCGGGTTGGGCGCAGAAGTCAGCCAGACGCAAGGTGTCGAGTGCTATGCCATCACGATAGACGATAGCACGACTGTCGGCCGTCACGGCGTAACGATAGGTATGGAACTCGTTGTCGTCGTTGTAGAACTTACCACTGGACGTCGATGGATTTGAGATACCGCGCTTGGTTTCGCTGTTATACGAGCCGTAAACGCCCATGCCGCTCTGCTCCAGATAACCTTTCACGCCCATGCCGTTCTTGGTCACGAAATAGGGAAGCAGAGCTCCATCGGCCTTATTCGTGCGGGCACGGAACTCTACGGTGTAGCCCTTTGAAACGTCGGGCGTGAAACCATCTTTATCGCTGATTTCGTAGGCAGCCGTGTTCGTTGGAACCGACACCCCGGTGTCCAGGGCGCGTTCCTCCAGTGCCGACCCAAGTCCGTATAGTTTCACAAGGGCTTTATTATTGGCACAGCGCACTACCAAATCGCCAAAATGTTTCTCGCGCATGCGGTCATAGGTCACGGTCACCGTGGCGCTCTCGGTTCCAGCAGGGATGACGGAAGGCGAAACGGTGAAGCCAGGAGCTGCCTCCACCGTGATGTCGTGGCCCTCCGGCAGGTTAGCAGCCGTAACCGTAAAGGTTGCACTCGCTCCTGTACCCTCGATGGTGAGTGTCTCCACCGAAGTAGAGAGCACGGCTTCCTTGGGAGCATAGGCACCCGTGAGGTCGTAGGTCATGTATTCCACATCGGCGCCTTCATTGATATACCCTATCATCTGCTTGAACTGACGCTCACGACCCGCCAACTTCACGTTGTCAACCACCAAATCGCTGATGCTCGAGCCCCAAGCGTCGCGCTCCAGATACATCGTCACACGCAGCTGCTTGCAGTGCGCCGACGTGGTGTAGTCGGTGGCATACGTCTTCCAACTGTCACTCGTGACCTTCAGAATCTCCTTCTTTTCCGTATCGGGATACTCCGTCAGACGAATGGAACCGAACAAATCGCCGTTGCTCTTCACACCGCCCTTGGCCAGCGCCGAGAACGAGTACGTCTCGTTGGGAGCCACATCCACTATCTGTGAAATCTCTGCAGCCGCCCAGCCGGCGTTCCACATGTAGCGGTCGACGTGCAGCGTGTGGTTGTATTGGTCTTGCTCAGCGTTGATTTCGTCCGTTGCGATGCGCTGGGTGGAATTGTACTGGTCGTAAGGGAAAACGTTCCATCCTTCTATCTTACCAATGATGTTGGACGAGGCCACATAGTCCGACTCACCCTCGAAACCACCGTTGTGCAACAAGTTCTCCACATAACCGCCCGTGCGGTTGGTCCACTCGGGCTGGGCACACAGGTCAGCCAGACGCAGGGTGTCGAGCGCCATGCCGTCGCGATAGACAATAGCACGACTATCGGGCGTCACGGCATAACGATAGGTGTGATATTCGCCGTCTTCGTTAAAGAAGCGACCGCTGGCGTTGGCAGGATTCGTGATGCTCCGCTTTGTGGCGGCATCGTAAGAGCCATAGACACCGATGCCCGCCTGCTCGGTATAAGCCTTCACGCCCATGCCGTTGTCGGTCACGAAATAGGGATAAAAACCTCCGTCGGCCTTGCCATTGCGCACGCGGAACTCCACCGTGTAACCTTTCGAGGCATCGGGACGGAAACCATCGCTGGCGATGATGTCGAACTTTTTCTCGCTCGCCACATAGATGTTATTGCGGCGGTCGAGCACCTTCTGCGGCAGAGGCGAGCCGTATCCTTCAAGCTCGATGGTGCGCTTGTTCATGTCGCTGCGCAGATAGATGGCGCCTGACGCCTTGCAGCGATAGGCGGTGTAGGTGACTGTCACGTCAATCTCCTCCGAGCCGGCGGGAATGACGGTGGGACTCACAGCGAAGTCGGCACTGGCCTCCAGCGTCACGTCGTGCGCCAGGCCTACAGCCCCCACCTTGATGGTGGCGGTGCTACCCGTTCCACGCAACACAATCTTGCTGCTCTCCTGCGCCGCTGCCATCAACGACACACCACCCACAAGCACGGCTGCGATGAAGCGAGCGCAAACAAACTTGCTTGATTGGCTGACCATGTGCAGGCTTGGCGAAGCCAACGCTGCCACGCGGGCGATAAGATTGATAAACCGATGATTTTTCGTCTTCATTGTATTGGATTTAGTTTATTTGCGGTTCTTGCTGTTGCAAATTTAAGGAAAAACACAATGTAATCGGCAGAAAAGAGGACCGAATCGGGTGGAAAAACGGCTCAATTCGATGCCTGACCTTCATTTGGCTTATCGTGGCGCACTTTTTGCACCATCTCGGCAGGCAATAGACCGTACTCGCGTTTGAACACGGCGCTGAAGTATTTTGCGTCGCCGAATCCCACGCGATAGGCCAAATCTGTCACGCGTGACACACGCCCGCTCTCTATCAAGCGGCGCGCCTTCTCCAGGCGACACTTGCGCAGCAACGTGGAGGGCGACATGCCCGTGAGGGCCTTGACCTTGCGGAACAGACTGCTGCGCGACATGCACATATCGTCCTGCAAGCGCTGGCGGTCGTAGTCGGGATTGTCGAGGTTCGCGCTGATGGCGTCCATCAGACGCGTCATGAAGGCCTGGTCCATCGACTCCTCGCCCTCCGCTACATCGGTCAGTTCTGCCACCGAGGCCAAACGACTGCGGAATCGCTCGCTCTGCAAGGCGGCGTGACGGAAGAGATTGCGCATGCGGCTCTGCAGCAACGCCATATCGAAGGGCTTGGTGAGATAGCCGTCGGCACCCGCGTCAAAGGCCTCAATCTTCGCCTCGTCGTGATGCAGCGCCGTAAGCAGCAGGAAGGGGATGTGGCAGTAGTCCACACTATTCTTCAGGTATTTGCACAAATGGATACCGTCCATTTCCGACATCATCACGTCGCTCACCACCAAATCCACGCCCGCAGTGCGCACCGTCTCGATGGCCTCACGCCCATTGGTGGCGGTGAGCACAGTGTAGTCGGCAGCCAGCAACGAGCGCATGAGACGCAGGAAGTCGGGGTCGTCCTCCACCAGCAGCACCGTCTGTCGCTGCGGTTCGGTATGGGTGTCAGGCTCGTCGTCGATGGGTTCTTCCACCGTCATGAGAGGCTGAGGGGGCGCTGTGAACTCGTTGTCCACCTCCTCATCAGCGAAAGCTGCGCGGCCCACGGGCAGGGTGACGGAGAAGATCGTACCCCGGCCTTCCTCGCTCTCAAAGGTGATGGACCCATGGTGCAACTGCACCAAATCGTAGGTGAGCGACAGTCCTATGCCATTGCCCTGCGTGTCGTAACGCCGGTGCTCGCCCTCATAGAAACGCTGGAACAGACTGCGCTGTCGGTCTGCAGGAATGCCGGCGCCGTCGTCGCTCACGGTCAGAAGCACGGTGTCGGCGGCCGCACCTCGCTCCAACCGCAGCGATACATGCCCGCCGGGGCGGTTATACTTGGCGGCGTTGGAGAGCAGATTGTAGAGTATCTTCTCCACCTTGTCGCGGTCGAAAAGGGCAAACACCGCCTCGGCAGGCAACTGGCACGCAAACTGCAGTTGCTGGCGACGCATCAGCGGCTGGAACTCTTCCTCCATCTTCCGCACCATCGCGCTCATGTCGCCATACGAAACACGCAGACGCAGGTTGCCCGTCTCCGACTTGCGATACTCCAACACCTGCTGTAACAAGCGCAGCTGACGCTTGACGTTGTAGGTGATGACGTCGTAAAGTTCCTGTCCCTGACTGTATGACTGCCGCAACTGGTCCACCGAAGCGGAGATAATCGTCAGGGGCGTCAGCAACTCGTGCGTGATGTTGGTCAAGAATTTCATCTTGGCCTGCGCAAACCGTTCGCTGTTCTCCTGCTCCACGCGCTGGCGGTAGAGCGACTGCCGCATGCGGGCGTGGCGCACCAGCAACCAGACTACAAAGGCAATCAGCGCCACTATACCTATTATATATATAAGGCGTGCCCAGAGGGTAGTCCACCAGTGACTGGCCACATGCACGCGCAGGACGGTGTAGTCGTCGCTCCATTCCCCCATCTCGTTGGTGCAGCGAATGCAGAACGTGTAGTCACCGCCGGGCAGCCGACTGTAGGTGATGCTGTTTTGACCGTCCGTGGAAAGTTGCCAATCCACGTCCACACCCTCCAGCCGCCACTCGTATTGCGTCTGCTGCGTCACTTGATAATCCAGCGATGAGAAGTATAGGGTGAAACTGCCATCCGCAGGAATGTTCACCTCTTGGGCCACCAACGGAGACGCCTTGCAATACGTGGCGCGTTCGGCAGCCCCCATTGTGAGCAGACTGCTTCGGTCGATGGCGATGTCCACGATATAGGTGTGTGCCGCCCGCTGGGGTTCCTCGTTCAGTCCGGCAGGGTCGAAATAGGTGATGCCATTCGTGCCGCCGAAATAGACGAAGCGCCCGTCCGAGGCCACCACACCCGGAGCAAACTCGCCACTCAGCAGACCGACCTCGCTGCCATAGTGCCGCAACGAGGTGAGAGGGTTCTGCGGGTCGAAGGTGGCCAAGCCGGCCGACGTGGTCAGCCACACATTTCCTTTTCGGTCCATGCCCAGCGACGATATGCGCTGCGAACTGCCGCGCAACGGAAGTCGGACGTGCTGCAGACTATCGGCACCCGCGTCGTAACAGAAAATGCCATCGGTGAACGTGGCCACCCACAGGCGGCCGTCGGCATCGACCAGCAAGTCTGAGATGCCAGAGGTGGGCATGCGACGATTCCAACGCGCATAAGCTTGCAGTTTCATGTCCTTCTGCCCCATCACATTTCCTTGGATGCGCACCAGTCCGTCCTGCCGCGTCCCCACCCAAACTGCGCCGGAACCGTCCTGAGCCATCGCGGTGACTTCACTGATTAGGAAGTCGTGGCCGTCCACGTCGAACTGGTTAAAACAGTAACCCGACCCGTCGGCGCGCAGCAGCGACAAGCCTGCCTTGCATCCAATCCATACGTTCCCCGCCTTGTCTTCTAGCAGACGGCGGATGCTGTTGTCGCGCAAGAAGTCACAATTCTCCTTGTCGTAATGCCGCGCCGCCTGGCCCGTTTCCATAGTGAAGATGCCGTCGCTCTGCGTTCCCACCCACATCTCACCCGTGGCACGGCGACGCAGGAAGGCCCGCACGCCCGAGCGCAGCGTCTGTCCCCGGAACTCCGGCAGACTACTGTAGTGGGTCATCTGCTGCGTCACGGGGTCAACGATGGCAAATCCGTTGGTTGCCAGTCCCCACCACACCCGCGCATCGGCATCCACCGTCAAGCAAGCCACACTACTGCCCATAAGGTCATGGTCGGCGTCAGGCACGCACAAATACTGAAAGTGCCGACTGGTGCGCGTCACACGCATCACGCCCTCATACACTGAACCCAGCCACACATCGCCGCCTTTGTCCACGGCCATGCTGTTGATGCCCGTCGCCGGCAATGTGCCGACGGCCCATGACGTCGATGAATAGTTGGTGAACGCCACGCGCTCACCCGTGGTCATCCGTTGTTTGTCGGCCTGACATAACACACTCAACCCGTTCATGGTCCCCACCCAGAGGTCGCCGGTCACGGGGTCGCTATGCATGGAATAGACAAAATTACTACCCAGCGAGGTGGGGTCGGCAGGGTCGTTGAGCAGCGTGCACCACGTCAGACGTTCCATATCGTAAGGATGCAACAACAATGTCAGACCGCCCGCCCACGAGGCTATCCAGATGTTTCCTTCGGCGTCCTCGTGCAATACATGCGCCGAACGGCGGTCGTTCATCTGCGGGTAGGCGATGAATCGTCGGGCCTGACTGGCGTAACGGTAAAGGCCACGCTCCCACGTTCCTATCCACGTGTCGCCGCGTGAGTCGCGCATCAGGCATTTGATGGGCGTGGCGCTCAACACGTGCTGGGTGGTGGAGTCGTTCTGCAGGAGGTAGCGCTGGCGCTTGTGGTCGTAGATGACCAGTCCCGACTCCGTTCCTATCCACACATCGCCGTCGGGTTGCGCCAGCAGACACGAGACGCCTTTGTTGTAGATGTCGGGCAGTTCGGGCCGCGAAAGTTCGTCGGTCCGCAGGTCGTAAATCTCCACGCCGTGGATGGTGCCGAACCACAGACGGCCTGCCGCATCCTCGGCAAAGCACTGCACATTGGCATGGCCCAGCGTGCGGCAGGTATAGCCGTCGTACACACAATATCCATAGCTCGTGGCCACCCACAGCAAGCCACGACTGTCCACAAACACCTGCTTCACCTCGCCCGAGGGCAAACCATTGTTTACCGTCAGGGCCAGCGCACTACGACGCGAGATGTGTTGGGGCACAACCCGTTGCGCACACAGCGTCAAAAAGAGGACGACGAGGAGTCTTACGTTCATATCTGGCAGCTTAGCACTTTACAAATGTACAAAAAAATAGGCGGATTCATACGCTCATCGTCGCAAACATTTCTGGGCGACACCATTTTCGTAACGCACATACACACCTTTGGGCAACGCGTCGAGCGACGTTCCTCGATAGATACCCCGCAAATCGTAGATGGTAGCGGATGCGGCGGAGCAGCGCGGCGACGTGAGAGCGTCTTCCTGCGATACAGCCCCCATCACCACGTAGCCGGCTCTCAACGGACCGGCTGCAGCGACCGATGCCGACTTCTCTCTGTCGCGTATCAGCACCATCTGCGTGGCGGAACGACTCTTGACGCGGGGCATGCTGGCATAGGGGTCGGCATCGTCTTGCCACGAAGCGAACACAGCGGGCGCTTGCTGCCACCGCGCCACGAACGGAACAGTGCAGGCCTGTGTGCGCTCGTCACCCACCTTATCGGCGCGCCCTACCTCCAACGCATGCCCGTTCCAGCAATCCGTTCCGGGCGTGGCAGCCATCCACGAAACCACCGATGAAACCGAATTATTTTGCTTCAAGGTGTCGGCCACCGCCTCTTCCACCTGCAGTTGCAGTTCAAAGCCCTCGGT
The DNA here is from genome assembly GCA_021443405.1 of Bacteroidaceae bacterium. GTDB lineage: Bacteria > Bacteroidota > Bacteroidia > Bacteroidales > Bacteroidaceae > Physcousia. The sequence continues at coordinate 10,152 of JABUUA010000039.1, read as the reverse complement.
GGTCACGTTACGCATGCGCGCCACATGGGGCAGAGAAGTGCCGACGTGCATGATTTGTGCCACGACCACAGGCTGCTGCGGCATCGGATGTCGGTACGTCACGCGCCTCCATTCCGTGCCCGCCGTCACGCTATCGACTTCCAGTTCCATGCCTCCTTCCAGCGTCCACCGACCCGCATCGGTCACCGCGCAAGCCAGCGTGTCGGGGTAGTTGAACTGAATATCGCCCTGATAGACCCACGGACGCAGTTGCAGCACCACGCCACGCCCTTCCTGCAGTTGGGGCGCCACCGTGAAGGGGGCCTTGATGCGATAGGTGGGCGTGCCCAGCAGTGTCAGCCGTCGCTCGGCATACGGCTCGGCATAGAGTGTCAGGCCCGCGGTGTGGTGTGCGGTGAGCTGCGTCAGACTCAGCGGCGCCAAGACGTCGGGGTGCGCCACGTCATAGCCCACCACTTCCGACGCTAAAGCAGGCTGTCCGTCGGGGAGCAGGCTCTCTACCCGGAACTCTACGCGGTCCACGTGGGTCAGGTCGCCGTCGTCGAGCAACAGACACTCGCGGGTGTGGCAGTCTGGTGTGCAATAAATCTCGGTGAAATCGGCTTCTTTTGGCCATCGACGCCGCAAAACGCGATGCCCTTTCAATTGCTCTCCATTCGGGTCGTTCCAGCGCAACCACCGCCCGTCCGAACGCACGTGCAAGGTGGCCGTGGGCGCCTGACGCACCTCCCAGCGGGGTATGTATTCCTTGGCAGGATTCCAAGCAAAGTCACTCGAGTCGGCGGCATAGTACTCGCCCGCGGGCGTCAACTTTCCGTTGAGCAGTAGCGCCCGCTTGTCTTCCACCCAATTATAGATGCTGTACCGCTCCACAAAACTGCAGGTGTCCAGCACCTCGAGGATGAGTTTCAACTGTTTGAGTTGCTGTTGTTGCTGGGCATCGGTGCCTGAAGGCCACGGCTCCTTGGTCCAGTTGGCCCCGTTGTTCCACTCCGTTATCCAGATGGGAAGCCCCGTTGCATCGTGCACTTTCTTCAATTCACTGTACCATTGGCCCGGACTGTAGCCGCCCCAATAGGCGTGGATGCACACATAATCCACGCGATAGTTCTGGCGACGGCACTCGCGCACGAAGTCGAAGAGCCACGCATTGTTGGTGGTGGCCGGACTGCCCAAGCGCTGACCGCTCTGCAACATGCGCGGCCACTCTGCCACGGCGGCGCTCACGCTCACGTCGCTCTGCTCGCTGTGGTCGGGTTCGTTATAGCCGTTGAGGTGGGCCGACTCCGTTCCGTTGAGAATCTTCTGCCAGTCGCCCTCGCCGCCAGCGCCCCATTTCTCGGGCACGAACTCGGCATCACGGCGCACGGTCTTCACGTTGGGATTGTCGGTCCACGCGCTGGTGGCGCCCCAGTTGTAATACCAACTTCCGTTCACGGCGGCGGTCTGCTCGCGCACATAGGCCAGTGCGGCGCTCTGGTTCTTGTCGTGACTGCCCACCCATCCCTTTTTCACCACACTGTTCCATCGGAACACGCGCACAAAGCTGACCTTACCGTTCAGTTCCGCGGGCAGATGTTGCACCACCACATCGGCGGTGTCGGCAATGAAACAGCGGCTGTAGCCCGTTCCGTCGGGCTCGCATGCCAAGGTGGCCATGTAGCCGCGGCGCAGGTGGAAACCTGTGATGGCATTGTCGTGCTGCAGAGGCCGCACGAGCGAGTCGGCAATCAGTGTCACGGGTTGATTGGTATAGTACAACGCCGGCAGGTGGTGCTGTTGCTCTCCCGTGCTCGTGAATGTGGTGAGGGGAACGTAGTTTCGTCCGTGTGCCATGAGCATCGAGCCGTTCTTCCATATCGCCACGCGGGCATTTTCGTCGGCCACCATGGGCGCACCGTTAATGGTAATCTTGCTGCTCCATCGCTCCACCAAGGCCTCAGGCCGCACGGTGTCGAATATCACATAAGCATCTTCGCAGGTGATGTCGAGCCCATCGGCCAGCTGCTGCACGTCGGTGATGTGCATCTCTCCGGGCTGGTCGGCACGCAGTTGTGCGCGCACCAGTGCAGTCGTCGCCCAGGCGAAGAGGGTAAGAAGATAGAGCTTTCGTATCATGACTCGCAAGAACTTTCTTTCACAAAGTTAAGTGATTTTCTTCACGCACCGCAAGAAAAAACAGCCCAAATAAGGAAATTTTTGATTCAACAAGCGCGCAAAGGCTCTTTCGCCGTCTTTTTTCTGCTGTCGAACATGCCGTTCTTCTTCACGAGTCGACGCGGCGTGGTGAAACAGACTTTCCAATTGACAAAATGTCAAATTGCTGGTCGCTCAGAAAGGCTGCAAAATAAAATTTCGGACGGTCGCCCGTTTCTGCGCGACGGCAGACGGAGATATTGTTGTTTGATAATTAGACGTTTGAAAATCTTTGACTGGAAGAATCGGCGGAAACACCCCGGAAAATCGGCAAAAACATGCGGTCGAATCGGCAAATTTGTCTGGACGAATCGGCATTTTTTCTTAGACGAATCGTCCAACTCGTCCGCATGTCTGATGGGAGGTCACCGCAGAAGCCGATTTTAGCGACTAAATGACGCTGTTCAGCCATCCGCTCGTTTTATTTCGGTCGAAATTTCGTCAGGAATCCGTCGGCAGAAAGAAAGCGCAAACATACTATGGCGTGCAGAATGTAAGCTAAAGATGGGTTTTGGTTGCCAAATAGTAGTTGGTGGTCACTTGCCCAAGGAACGAGTGGAAGAAGCACGGGTGTGGGGCACACGACGCAGGCGGCATGAATCCTGCACAAAATGGGGACGCGAAGCGGGGGAAAGGGCGATGGGGACGAAGCGAATAATGGTACTTTAGCGACATTTTATATCATTTTTGCGACATGGGCGCAGGATTTCACCTTTTTCTTTTTATGTTTTCATCTCAACTTTGTAATTTTGTGATAAACGTAACCAAGAAAATACACAAAGATGAAGAAGTTATTGCTGCTATTCGTCAGTCTGCTGACCTCCACACTGCTGTGGGCGCAGACGGACATGACAGACCGTATCGTGAACCCCAGCTTTGAAGAGGAGCGCGAAGGATGGGAAATCCACAGCTTCGGATGCCAGACCAACAATGCGTTCACCCTCAAGGATGGCAGAGTATATCTGGAGACGTGGCGCCCCGCAGGCGACCGTGCCGGCGATGCCCGCATCAAGCAAGTCATCGAGGGACTGCCCGCGGGTTCGTACACCCTCTCGTGCATCGCCCAAAACATACAGGAAAACAACAAAACCGCCGTGCAGACGGGCACGTGGATGTTCGCCAACGACGACATCACACAAGTAAATCTGCCCAACCGCTACGAGGTGAACACCGTGGTGGTGGACGGCACGCTGGCCATCGGCTTCGTTGCCGAGAACGCGACAGGCAATTATGTGTGCGTGGACGCCTTTACGCTCACGCTCAACGAGCCTGACGAACACACTTTTGAGGTGTTCCGTCAGGAACTGGTGAAGCTCGTGGCAGAGGCAGAGGCACTGAGCGAGAACACAGGCACGCCACAGCAAGCCACGCTGGACGCCTGCATAACCGAGGCGAAAGCCGTGATTGACGGCACGGCGGACAAAGACGTCACCGTCGTCTTCGTCGCCCTGCGCGAGGCCATCGAGGCTTATCACTTCTCCATCGCATCGCCCAGCAACCCGCTGGAGGTAACGGGCCGCATCACCAATCCCGACTTCGAAAACAGCACAAAAGGCTGGACATGCGACGGCGGATTCAACTCACAGACCAACACGGCATTCGAGCTGAAACAAGGCACAACCTACCTCGAGATATGGGGCTGGACAGTGGCTGCCGACGGATACGCCTATCAGGACGTGCCGCTGCCAAACGGCAACTACCACCTCACCGCACTGGCGCAGAACATTCTCCAGAGCAGCTCGGGCACAAAGCAGAAAGGCGCATGGATATACGCCAACACCTCGAAGACCGACATCAACCACCCGGGAATGTACGAGATGAACTTCTCGGTAGTAGGCGGCACGGCGCGCATCGGCATCAAGACCGAGGCATGCACCGGCAACTACGTGTGCCTCGACGACATACACATCTACTACATCGGCATGGACAACGACGCCCTCATGGCCGAGCTTAAGAACCTGATAAACAGCGGCGAGGCACTCCTGCCAGTCGTTCAGAGCGCAGCCACACGCGCGGCACTGAAGACAGCCGTCGACGACGCCAAGGCTGTGACATCGGCCGAAGGCATTGGCGACAAGGCCGCAACGCTCACCGCCGCCATCTACGCATCGGAGGCAAGCATCGGGGAATATGAGAAACTCACCCTCGCGCTCACCGAGGCCGAAGCCATCTACGACGCACTCGGAGGCAATGCAGGCAAGGCATTCAAGGCCGTAATCGACGAGGCACGCGCCAAGTGCGAGGCAGGCACGGCAACGCCCGACGACATCGAACTCTACATCATCAAGCTCCACCGCGAAGGCATCCTCTACATGGAGGCCAACGGCACGGGCGAAGTGCCTGAGGTTATCACCTACAACTTCGTGCCAGAAGGCGCAACGGGCGCGCTCGGCCGTCTGAAAGTCAAGGGCTTCAGCGATTCGCAGCTCAAATACAAAGGCTTCTGCTGGGCAAGGCACGACTGCCCGACACTGAAGGACGACTTCACCACCACCGGCGAGAAGCTGTACGACTACCCCGGCCTCATCTACGTCATGGAGCCCATGGAGCCGGCAACCGAATACTGGGTGCGCGCCTTCGCAATGACCAAGGACAACCAAGTGGGCTACGGACAAGTGCGCCGCATCATCACC
>JABUUA010000039.1:0-2490 GCA_021443405.1 Bacteroidaceae bacterium | reverse complement strand
GTGCTGCAGTGCGTCAACAAGTATCACCCCAAGATGCTCTACTTCGACGACACCGTGCTTCCCTTCGTGGGACACACCGACGAAATCGGTCTCAACATCCTGACGCATGCCTACAACACCGACCCCGAAATGGTGGTCACGGGCAAAGTCTTGGAACCCATCCATAAGGAGGCCATGCTCTGGGACATCGAGCGCGGCATCCCCGACCGCCCACAGGAGAAGTACTGGCAGACATGCACCTGCATCGGCGGATGGCACTACGGTGACACGAACTACAAAAGTGCGCAGACCGTCATCAATATGCTCGTGGATATCGTGTCGAAGAACGGTAATCTATTGCTCTCCATTCCCGTGCGTGGCGACGGCACCATCGACGACGCCGAGAAGCGTTTTGTGCAGGAGATGACCTTCTGGATGCAGCAGAACGGACGCAGCATCCACGGCACCCGCGTGTGGAAATCGTTTGGCGAGGGACCGCTCGTCGATGCGTCGAACCCGCTGAACAACCAGGGCTTCAACGAGGGACAGAACTATTCCAACAAGGACGTCCGCTACGTTGTGAAGTATGCCCAGACGGAAACCGACCGCGACACCGTATTCGCCACCATCATGCGCTGGCCCACCGACCACGAGTTCACCTTCAGCCACCTCGGCCGCACCAGCCAGTATTTCAGCGGCGAAGTGGAAAGCTGCGAATTGTTGGGCTACGGCGAGGTGGAGCACACCCTGTCTATGGACGGAGTAACCGTGCAGATTCCCGACACGCCGACCAACCCCAATGCACCTGTCTTCGCCTTCACCTTCAAGCCCGGCACCGACAAGGCGCTCTCACTGGCCGAACTCATCGACTACTGCAAGCAACTCTCTGCCGATGCCGACGAGAGTGTTACCATCAGCAACACGGGCAGCCGCAACCCTTCCGCTTTGGGTGACCTCGCCTACGCCGTGAAGGTGGCTGAGAATGCTCTCGCCCTTCCCGAGGACCAGCAGAGCGAAGCCACCGAGGCACTGCGCAAGGCGTATTTCACCTACCTCAAGGTGGCTGTGACGCCCGCGGGCGAGCCACTCTACAGCGGCGAGAATCTCACCGTGAGCCTGCTCGACGAGGCGTCGAACTTCAGTCGCACGGCTGCCACCAACAACAACCAGCGCTTCGGCGCTCCCAAGTACTGGGAAGTGAGCAATTTCAACATCCCCAACGGTGGCGACGGCACTAAGCAGGGCATCGACTCCTACGGCGGAACGCCCGCACTGATGCTGGGTGTCTGGAACGACCGTGGCAACGCGCCCGCCAGTTGCGACCTGTCGCAAGCGGCCATTCGCCGCACCGTGCACCTCACGCCGGGCATCTACTACTTCGGCGGCCTCTTCAACGCTTGCTACAGTCTCACCGACGACGCCTATATGTTTGCCGTTTCCGGTGATGCCGACGGCCTGCTGACCAGCGACATTCCCGACGATGCCATCGCCTGGGCACGCCTCAACACCGCCCCCAACGATAATAAGACATGGTGGGGCATCACTTTTATCATTAAGGAGGAGCAGGACGTGACCCTCGGTTTCCAAGCAGACCTTATGGCTGGCAGCGCCACACAAGAGTTCCGCGTTACTAAGTTGGAACTGCGCCGCTACGACGAAACCACCATCCCCAACCAGCGCGACATGACGTTGCGCTACCTCATTGAGCGCAACAAGTTTTCCAGACAAGACGAGACCGTCACCACGCGCTTCGGCACTCCCAAGTACTGGACGGTGGAGAACTTTATGATACCTAACGGCGGCGACGGCACCAAGAACGGACTCGACCGCTACCCTGGCTACGACTGTCTGATGCTGGGCGTCTGGAACGACGCCGAGCAACAAGTAGGCGGCAAAGCCCTGCTCAAGGATGCACGCATCTACCGCACCCTGGACCTTGAGCCCGGCACCTATTCCTTTCAAGCACAGTACGAAGCCAACTACAACATGCACGCCAAGTCGATGATGTTCGCTACCACCGAGCTCGCCACTACCGCCTCACTGCGCAAGACCGCCATTGCCGTGAAGACCTTCGCCACTGCCAAGACGGGCGACGCATGGGCAGAACTCAACTTCACCATCGAGGAACCGCAGATAGTGCACATAGGCTGGCAGGTGGACCTCACCTACGGCAACTCTACACAGGAGTTCCGCGCCTCCGCCGTTCGCCTGCTCTACGAACCGCTGCCAGAAGCCACATCCATTCACACTGCAGCACAAGGACAGAAACAACACCTCCTCTACGACCTCCAAGGCCGACGTCTCCAAGACCCCGTCCACAAAGGAATCTACATCAACGACGGCAAGAAGGTGGTGATGCAGTGAGTCCAACGCGCACGTTTTTTCTAATTAAATTTGGAAAATCCCGCACTTCTTCGTACCTTTGCACCCGCAAGGGCGTTTCCGCCTAGCACTGGACTTGTAGCTCAGTTGGTTAGAGCAACAGACTCATAATCTGGAGGTCCTAGGTTC
>JABUUA010000038.1 GCA_021443405.1 Bacteroidaceae bacterium | reverse complement strand
AACCTAAATGGTATACTTTTAATTTATTTTTTGGTATACTTTGGCATTATCATTTACATTCGTTGGCGCGTAAGGAACTGAACGATTGCGATAATACGTTCGCAAAGTTAACAAAAGTAAACACAATACACAAGCAAAAGCGCGAGAAAAGCAGCGCCGGGGTGGAAAAGTCCTGACACCCGCCTCTCGGCACGCCGTTCCATCGCCATACGGCCAAAAAGACCGACTCCACCGCACTTTTCGGGTCAAACGCTTGCTTTGTGTGACTTACTTCCGTAAATTTGCAAAGCGGTTTCGCCAGTTATTGAACCATCTTTTATAGAAGGAATGATGAACAAGAAGCAGTTGTTTTGCCTGATTCTCCTGCTGATGACCACCACACTCCCCGCGGTGGCAGGCAACAAAGGAAAGGTCGTTCGCCTTAGCATCTTAGGCGACAGTTACAGCACATTCGAGGGCTACCTCACGCCCGACACCAATTTCGTGTGGTATTTCCCCGAGGGACCTCGGGCGCAACGTTCCAACGATGTGCGCCTCGTTGAGCAGACGTGGTGGCACCAAGTGCTCACGCGCAAGGGCTGGCAACTGGACACGAACAACGCCTTTTCCGGCAGCACCATCTGCAACACGGGCTATCGGAAGGAGGACTACTCGCTCCGCTCCTTCACCCATCGTGCGGCCTACTTGGGCGAGCCCGACGTAATTCTGGTCTGCGGCGCCACGAACGACAGCTGGGCGGGCAGTCCCATCGGAGTCTATAAATACGGCGACTGGACGGCCGACGACCTGTGGTCGTTCCGCCCGGCTATGGCCAAACTGTGCTGGACATTGCGGGAACACTACCCCAACGCCCGCATCCTTTTCCTGCTGAATTCGGAACTCAAGCCCGAAATTAACGAGAGCGTGCTCACCATCTGCCGCCACTACGGCGTGCCGTGCCTGTGTCTCGAGGACATAGACAAGCAGGGAGGCCACCCCTCACAAAAGGGCATGACCGCCATGGCCGACCAAATAATCCGCTGGATAAATAAGCACTGGAAGCTGTAGCCTCAGCGTCGTCCGGTGGTGGGTCCGTCCACCGTCAAGCAACTATCCCCGGTGATGCGCAGTGGGTCGATAAAAACCACGCGTTCATCGGGGTTATTGGTCATCCGCCCGTGATAGACCGTCACCATCGAGCCGTCGGGAAGACGCAGCATCATGTTGTGGCCGGTGCCCATCACGTCACCGCCCGTGCTGGTGTTTTCCTGCAGAATGGGATTGTTGGCCGCCTTGGTGAAAGGACCCAAAGGTGCTTTCGCCGTGGCATAGCCCACCGCATAATGGCGACCGCCGAAATGGTTGGCGGAGTACATTATATAATAGGTATCGCCCTCACGGAACAGGAAGGAGCCCTCGGTCCATCGGCGGCCCACCTCCCCCGAGGTCACACTCCTGCTCTCCCACTCCGCCTGCTCGTCGGCCAGACTTGTGGGCGGACAGAGCAACAACTGCGGTTCTCCGACGACACCCGTAAAGTCGGGCTTCAACTCCACACCGTACACCCAGCTCTCCTCCACCGCATCAAAGAGCCCGTCGGCCTTGGCCTTGTCGGCTATCTCGCTCGCAACTGCGTGCTTGTAGCAGCAGCGGGAGAAGTAGAGATAACAGCGGCCCGAGTCATCGTCGAAATAGACATTGGCATCGATGATGGGATAGTCGGGGTTGAAGACAGGGCGGTTCATGAGATCGACGAACGGACCTGTGGGGGCATCACTTACGGCCACGCCTATCTTGAAGTTCTCACCTTCGTGGGTGGGATTCTCGCGGTAGTTGGCACTGAAGAACAGATAATACTTACCATTCCGCTCGTAAACCTCGGGCGCCCAAAAGCAGTCCACGCACCATTGGTCGGCACCTCCGCCCTGATAGACTCGGCCGCAGGAGTCCCATTGTTGCAGGTCGTCGCTCACGAAGGCCTCGAAACCGTCGCCCATCGACGTGCCGTACATATAGTAACGACCGTCTGAAGCGTGCAACACGAAAGGGTCTCCGAAGCGAACGGGCAGGGGATTGGCCGGCAACTCTAAGGAGTTGCTGACCGAGGCGACGGGTCGGCACCCCACGAACGACACGGCGCCACCCAGCAAGGCCATGGCGGCCCAAATGAGAGATTTCTTCATACCGTTACAAGTTTGCGACGATAAAGTTACGAATAAGCCCTCACATCGGCAAACAAAATAGCCTATAAATCACACTCCTTTACTGAAAATGTAGTATCTTTGTACCCGAAATGTCACACCCATCGTCGCAACTTCCCTATCACTTGCTCGCCATCGCCGTCGTGGTGGTATGGGGCGTCACGTTCGTTTCCACCAAGATTTTGTTGGCCCACGGACTGACGCCCGCGGCCATTTTTGCCATCCGCTTCGCCATCGCCTATGCAGCCGTGGCGGTGTTCGCACCCAGGCGACTGCGGTGTGATACTTGGCGCGACGAACTGTTGATGGCGGCTCTCGGTCTCTCCGGCGGCAGTCTCTACTTCCTGACCGAGAACATGTCGCTCGCCTTCACCACAGCCACCAACACATCGCTCATTGTGTGTTCGTGCCCACTCTTCGCCACCCTCCTGTTCTGCCTCCTATTTCACGAGCGCCTTACCCCGAGGCAGGCAGTGGGAGCCGCCCTCGCCTTCGTAGGCATGACCGTAGTGGTGCTCAACGGCCGCTTTGTGCTTCACCTCTCGCCTTTAGGCGACCTGCTGGCCTTTGCCGCATGTCTCTGCTGGGCCGTCTATTCGGTGTTCATGAAACTGCTGTCCACCCACTACTCGTCGAGTTTCATCAACCGCAAGATATTCTTCTACGGACTGCTCACCATCCTGCCGTGGTTCGCCGTTCATCCCGACGAAGTGCCCGCGCTCGGCGCACTGGTAGAGCCCGTGGTGCTGGGCAATCTGCTGTTTCTCTCCATCGTGGCGTCGCTCGTCTGCTATTGTCTGTGGACGGTGTGCATTCGCCGCATCGGCGTCATCGAGGTGACCAACTACGTTTATCTCAACCCCATCGCCACCGTGATTGCGGCCGCCGCCATCTTGGGCGAGGCGGTCACGCCGTGGTTTCTGCTCGGCTTTGTCCTCATCCTCACAGGCCTTTATCTGCACAACCGCACGGCCTAATTCAGACGTCCGCACGAATGCGTTCAGACATCCTTATGTCTGGGTTCACACGTCCTTATGTCTGAGCCCACACGTCCGCATGTCTGAGCCCACACGTCCGCATGTCTGAATCAAGACGTCTGCAGAACGAAACGACCGCCCGGGCATTCCCCAGACGGTCGCATCTATTTTCTCGATGAAATGGACTATTTTATCATCACCTTACGTCCGTTCACCACGTAAATCTTGTACGGACGCAAGTGTTTCACCACCTCGCCGCACAGGCCGCTTCCTACCAACTGTCCGTTGAGGTCATACACCCGCACTTGTGCATCGGGGCTGACGACATTGTAGATGCCATCGGCCAACTCCTTGAACGTGTCGCGAGCCGCCTCCAGCTTCGCCGCCATGGCCATGAGCTCGTCCCACGTCACGTAGTCCGCGTCGAGCAGTTCCTGGGCGCTCTCCACGGTGTGGCGGAAGGTGGCACGCTGGATGGGCGAGAGGTTGATGCCCTCGGTGTCGTAGAGGTCCTGGCAGTCGCCTATCAGCATATCCAGTTGGCTGGCCTCCTTGATGGCCTGTTGCAACTGCCGCTGTGCCGCCTCGCATTCCTCAACGAAACGGTCCACGTCGTTCTGACTGATGGCTTTCCGGTCGATAGCTGCCAGTTCGTCCAGCACCTCGCTGGCCGTTGCATAAGCCGCGGGATCGACTTTCTCGTCGCTATTTCCCACGCGGTCGGCGGGGATGCCACTGAACAACGCCTGCAGCTGCTGCTGAGCCGCGTCGATGGCCGCAAACTGGATGGTCACCGTCTGTGCCTGACATTCGCGGATGGCGGCCTCAAGACTGGCCTTCATCGTGTTGAGGTCGCTCTGGCTGTGTGCGGTCGGTGCGCCATAGAGATTCTTGGCTTCGCCTATCAAGCGACTGAGCTCGTTGGCGGCCGAAGCCGATGTCTGCCCGTCGAACTCGCCTATGGTCAAGCCGGCATAATAGGTCTCCGCCGTGGCGATGGCCGTACCTAAGGCCGTGCGGTCCACCTTCACCACCGACTGACGGAAGGCGGCGGTGCGCGCCTTGAGCGCATTCATCACCTCGATGGTCGGGTTCTGCTTGAAGTCGGCTACGTATTGCGCAAACTCGTCGTAGGCATCTTGGGTATACTGTCCCTTGTCCACGCCGATGTTGTCCTTGGCGGCTGCCAGTGCTGCCTCGGCGTCGGCCACGAGGTCGGCCGCATACGTGAGAATGTCGATGTCAGCGGCATGAGCCTTCGCCTGATAGTCGGTCACGAGCGCATTCACGGCCGCCGTGTTCTCGGCCACCGCCTCATCGGTGCGACACGTGCGGTAAGCGGCCTCGTAACCGGCCAGCGCCTGCTTGAAGGCGTCGATATCAGCCTGATAGAACTCACCCTTCAGGTTGCCGGCCTTCATGGTATTTCCGAACTCCTTCGCCGCATCGAGGGCGCTGCGAAGTGCCGTCTTGTCGATGGTGGTGATGGCTTCCGCGGGCTGCACCAACCACTGAGCGTTGGTGTTGCTCGCCACCTTGTCGCTGTAGGCAATCTGTCCTGCCGACGTGCCGTCGGTGCCGAGGAACGTGCCTTCACCGATGAACTGCAGACCTAAGTAACGACCCGACGTCTGCTTGATATAGAACTGTTGGGCCGTGGTATCGGCCAGCGCCACCCATTCGGTGTTGTAAGCGCCCGTGCGACCCACGAAGAGTCCGGTCTCGACATTGCGGATGCGGTAGATGACGGGCTCGGAACCCTCCACGGCCACCAGTTCAAACTGCTGTACGAGTGCCTTATCGGGGTCCTCGGTCTCCAGTTTCTGGATGGTCACCTGCGCCGTGGCGGCCGAAAGAACCATGCCGCCGCGGTGCACAATATTATAGGTTATCGACGTGTCGAACGGTTGCAAGGGGTTGTACGACTGCTGGAACCGGGCCACAGCCGCCTTCAGCACGTCGGCAGCCGTCTGCGCCTCTTCGGCCGTAGTTACGGTTGTTCCTTGCGCCGTGGCGATAGCCTGGGCCAGTGCGTCGTAGGCGCTTTGGGGCACTTGATAGTATTCCGTGCCCACCTCGGCCTCGGCCAGCACCTTCTGCGCCTGCACGATGGCCTTCTCCAGTGCCGCCGCGATGCTGTATTCCTCTATAGTCCACTTCGAGTTGTTGGCGCTCGACCCCTTGTCGCAATACGTAGGCGAGCCGTCGGTCGTGGCGTCGGACCCGATGTAACCCTTGCCGGCCACGTTCTGGATGCCCTTATATGTGTTGTCGGTGGCGGCAACGACCCACTGGGCCTCGCCGGCACTATAATCGTCGGCCCACACCATGGTCCAGGCACTACTACTGCTCTTTCCCACGAAGCGACCCGTAGCAACATTGCACAAAGCATAGCCCGAGACGGTCTGCACGAAGGTAAATTTCTGGCGGTCGCTGCCGTCGGCCGTTTGCAAGACGGGGCTCGAATTGCCCTCCTCGTAAGCCAACACCTTGCCCGACATCTGCGTGATGACGTACTGCTTACTGGTGTTGGGGCGAACGATGGCGTTGGCATTGTAGTCGGCAATCGCCTGCTCGATGGCCGCAGTTTCGGTCGCAAAGTCGGTGGTGACGGTCTGCGCATGCTCGTAGGCCTGCTTCAGTGCGTCGTAGGCATCCTGCGAATAATCGAAGGGATACGGACCGCAGAGCGAACTCTTGGAGTCGGCCAGGGCGTAGAGCGAGGTCAGCTGCTGCAAGGCGCGGTTGAAGAGGAACTCATCGTCCTGGTCGTCGGGCGAGACATATTCTATCAGACGCCACTGGTTCCTCTGGTCGGTTCCGTTCTTATTACTATATACCGTCGCCCCCGCCGTCGTAGCGTCTGTACCCAGGACACTCCCACTTCCGGCATTGCGCAACTGCACGAATGTGTCGTGGTCATCTATGGTGAAGATGGCATTCGCCGTTGTGGCATCCACCGTTCCCGCCTTCGTGTCCCACGAACCGGAACGATAAACATACTGTCCGTCCTCGCTGATGAGGTTGTAGCCGTCGGCGACAGCGCCCTCAGGCGCCCAGGCAAAGTGGAACACTTGATTGGGCTCGCCACTGTCGTCATGCACTTTCACGGTGGAAGACGCCGTGAGATAGGCGTCGCTGGCTACATGCTGAATCCAATATTTCTTAGTAAGGTTGAATGGGGGGTTCACTTGTTTCTGGTATTGCGATGCGGCCTTCTCGAGGGCCTTGGCGGCTTCTGTAACCTCGGTCTGCGCGGTGGCCGAGGCTCTCACTCCTTGCGCCGCAGCGATGGCGTCGGCAAGAACCTGACGCACCTCGGCGGTGTACTGGCCGCGGCCTGTGCCTTCCTCCGTGCTGGCCAGCAATTGCTCGGCGGCGGTGATAGCGTTGTCGAGGGTGGTGTAAACCAGTTCGGCCGACAATTCCACCTCACAAATGGTCACACACGCAAAGCGGGCGCTGCTTCCCAGCCAGCCTCCATTGAGCACCACGTAGTCATTGTTCGCCTCAAACACCGCCTGGGTCTGGGTCCATTCTCCGCCCGACGAGATATCGACCAGCGTATTATTAGAGTTTGCCGTCGTGGCGCTGGAACTGGAACACAAATACACGTACTGTCCGCAGTTCTTTGACCACATGTTCAGCACATAGAGAGTGCCGGGGGCGACTGCCCATCCCGTCTTCAACGACGCACTGGAACTGGAGCCGCCGTTGCCGTTGGCACAGAGAAAAGCTCCGCCGTCGGGGCCGCCCGTGGCCGTAACACTGAAGGAACTCGACGACAAGTCTTTGCCGTCGCCACCAACCCAACCGTTGAGGCCATCGGTGAAAAAGCCGTTGGTCACAAGGTTGTCCCCCTTCACGATGTACACGCCATCGGAAGTTTCGATACGGTCGCCCTTCGCCAGCGTATATTGCGCCGAGGCGGTGACAGGCAGCAACGCCGCCATCACAAGCAACCAAAGGGTGTAGAGGGTTCTTTTCATTTGTTTGGTTTTTTATGGTTTATTGATTTATTTTCCTGAATGATTCTCTTTCCTTATTGTAATGTCACTTCCGTTGCCTCCCGGCGACACACCTGACCTATGGCGTAGGCCGAGGGCTCGACGGGGCGCACAATCAGCTCGGGCACGTTGTAACTGCGCAACAACAACTGCGAGTGGTGAGCCGTTCGCTGCGGTAAGGCAAAGGGGCGGTGGGCACGACCCGTGCGGTCGAAATAGGCGATGTAGGGACGGGTGTAGTTTCCGTCTTCGCGCCGCGTCGAGAAAACTATCCACCGACCATTGCTCGACCACGAATGCCAGCTCTCTACTTCCGGCGAATTGAGCACGGCGACATCGACCGAATCTCCCGTCAGCACATCCAGCATGTGCAGGTCGGCCGACCGATGCCAAATGTGGAAGTTGCCGTAATCGGCAAGCGTGTAGAGCAAATACCGCCCGTCGGGCGAGAGGCGCGGCACGGTGGCACTGCGCCCTTGTGCGTCGATTACCTTCTCGGCCGGCCCGAAGGAACGGGTGGAAGGGTCGAACGAACGGGCCAACACGTCGTAATGAACTTCCTGATAGCGGTTGGCCATCTCCGTATCGACATCGGACGTCTGGAAGCGGAACTGCGTTTCGCAGTAGTAAAGCCGGCGGCCGTCGGGGGTCCACGACGGGAAGGTCTGCATGGCTGAGTCGCGACAGATGTAGCTGGCCGTGCGCTTCTCCGCGTCGTAGAGTATAAGGTGCGAGGCGTAGTCCAGCACTTCCACCTTCTGCGCGTCGCGGGTGTGGAAGTTCTGTCCTGTGGTGTTCACCGAGTAGGCAATCAGAGGCTGGGTGGGATGCCACGAGGGATAGACGCCGCCTCGAACATACACGCCGCCGTCGCCCTGCTGTTCGCTCTGGATGGCGATGCGCTCCAAGCGGTCGCCTTGCGCCACCAAGGTGCCACCGAAATTCTGACGGAAATGCAGCTGCCAGCGGCCGGTCGTGTTCCATTGTTGGAACGAATGGCAGTTGACGCACTGTCCGTTCTCGCCCTGGCTCTGGGCCATGTTGTCGTAGAGCACCTGCGTGTCGAACGACTCCAGCGAGCGTTGCTCGATGGTGAGCTTTTCGTAAGCGACATACGACGGCTCGATGAGTCGATAGACCAAGTAGGGGTCGATGCTGTCCGGCGCCACATACCAATGGAGCGACCGCAGTTGCTGCCATGTGTCGTTCCGTTGATAGATGTCCACAGTGAGCCAGTCGCCCTGCGCGGCCGCCAACAGTCGGTGCCAGTCGTCCACAGGGAAATCGGTCTCCAAGCCGTCGGTCACCAACTGTTGTCCGTTGGGAGCCGTGATGCACACTACGGTCTCCCGACCTCCTTCTACGCAGAAATTGAGCGGGGCTATATTGACAGGCAACGTCAGACTATCGGAGTAGGCAGGCGTGAGCACCGCAGCCTTGTCCACACGGCATGCGTCGGTCGGGATGCTGGGCTTGCCGCAACCCGCCATCGTCACCGCGGTGACCACTGCCATCAATACTTTCAACCCTGACTTTTTCATTTAATTTGTCTTCAAATTCTTCACGAAGAAGTAGTAATACCAATAGGTCTGCCCGAACTGTGCCCGCAGTGACGGGTCGTTAGCCGCCTGGGCGTCGCCCAGCGTTGCCGCACGGTCCACCAACTGCGCAAACTCGCCAGCGACGGCCTCATCGATGGGCAGTCCGGTGATGTCGATACCTTGCAACTGTCCCCACATAAGGGCGGCTTCCTGCAGATGGCGCGGCAAGGTCTCGTGATGACGGGCATACACCGCCAAGTGCCTCCAGAACATGTCGGCGTCTTTCTCTATCAGATTGGCCAAGAGCGACAGTTCCACCAGTTCCGCTCCGCCGCCGTTCATCAGACCGAAATTGCGCAGCAGATAGATTTCTATCAGTCCGCCGTCGCCGTCCAACCCGTTGTTGTAGGCCATCAGCGGCAGAATGTGGGCAAACTCAGCATCGTCCACCACGGCAGACGCCCGCCCCACCAATGCCGCATAGCGAGCGGCTTCGGCTTCACTTCCGGGCACACGGCGCAGCGTGGCAATGTATTTCTGTGCCAAGGCCCATTCACCATTGAGCAGCGAGCAGCGGATGAAATAGCGCAACTGCTCGCGCGACAGACCGTACTCCACCTTATCTTCCATCGTCCACCGATAGGAATAATTCACTTTTCCGTAGTGGAAATAGAGTTGACGTGAGAGCATCAAGCGCAACATCTGCGCCTGACGGGGGCAACGATAAGCGTGAGACCCATCGGCATACTGGAAATGATGGTCCAGACTTTGCCCTGTGAGCGTGAGGGCCAAACCGCGCAACATCACCATCGCGCGGGTAGGTTCGCAGTGCGCCGCGTTTATCTCGCGAATCACGCCCTGCCAGTCGCCTCGCTCCATGGCCTGTTCGGCACGCAAGGTAGCGCGGAAGTCGGGGTCGGAGAAAGTGCTGGCCCGAACGCCCTCAACAGACGCCGCCACCACAAGAATAGTTAAAAGGCTCTGCCCTATCCAGCCCAATTTTCCCTGTCGAGCCGTCATCCACGGGCCCACGACCGCCAACGCCAGCAACAAGCCGAACGCAACATAGAGCGGATACCACAAGGAGGCCTCATCACCCGTGAGCAGATAATCAGGCAGACCTGCCATGAACACAAGGTCAGGATTCAGCCCGGTAAAGACGCGGGGAGCAAGCGTCCAAATCGCCACAATCAAGCACTGCATGACCAACGCCGCGAGCATCCACGCCGCCTTTCCGCGACGCGGGATGGAACCAAACACCACCAGTGCTATATATAATAAGGTATAGCCTCCCAACAAACCATACGAAAGTACACCGACAACGCCTACCGTCACAGCATAGAGCCACAGACGAAGCGGCAAACGATCCGTAATCCCAAACAAGACGACAGCCAACGCCGTGCCCACCAAGGGTGTGAAAGCCGGAGCGGCTACTTTCAACACATATAGCATGTAGCCCAGCTGTACCGTATTGGCCAGCAAAGCGCACACCACAGCCGCCGACAAAAAGGCCACAGCGCCGCGTAGACGGAACGCCCACTGCACCACGACAGCCAACAATCCAAACCCCACGGCCGCAACAACAGCCGCCTGACAAGGCGTCGCCAACCACTCGGCCAGCCATCGACCTACGTAGGAAACAAGTCCACCGGGCTGAGAAAGACACTCAAACAAATAGTCGGCATCCCCCATCCACAAGTTGCGCTGGTAGTGCTTCCACAGCACATCGGCCTGCGTCCCATAGACACCGGCACCGACGGCCGCAGCGAACAGCGTCGCGACGACACTGCCCAGCAGCAAAGAGAGACTTGACCCTGACTTGCGCATGTGCTATTCTTTCGGTTACGGAATCACTATCTTCTGACGAACATTCCCCGAGCGACGGACATACACACCGCGGTGTTGCCGCGCCGCCGACTCGGTGACACGCACGCCCTGCAAGGAAAAATACTCGGTCTCACCAGTATATCGCGTTGCCTCCACGGAAGTCCATGCCTCCTGATGCTGCATCTCCACGGCGATACTGTCGCGATACTGCTGACTGTACAGGTCGGCCTCGGCGTAGTGTTGTGCATGCGAATCGAAGTAGAATGCGAATGATTGCGGAATCTTCGCACTACGGTCGTTGAGGTAGAGCTGCGTGCCCGCCAGTGCGGCACCGCCCGAAACAGAGATAAGTTTCCCGTCAGCTTGGTTCACGATGTGGTAATAACCGTCCGCTTCCAACTCCAGCAACCACTGGGCCTCGGCTTTCGTGCCGTCGGAATCGAGCCGCATAGCGCCGAAAATGGAGCACAGATACTGACCGCTCTCCGCTTCACGGAACCGCCACACATAAGGGTCATCGGTCGCCTCCAGGCAGAACCGGTAGTTCAGTTCGTCGTTATCATCCTGCAGACAAAAGCCGTTCCGACTCTGTTGCTTGCGCGAGACCAATCGGTCCGACGTGCGCTCCAGCAGACTGTACGTGCCGCCGTCCTCGATGCTGGCCGCACGTTTGTAGCGATACATCTCGGCAAACTGCTCCGCGGGCGTCCACGACTCGAAGTTGCGCACAGCGGGATAACCCGAACGCACGCTCAGCGGCAGCCACACATAAGTGGACGACTCCACATTCGACGAGTTCCAACGGTCACCCATGTAAACGAAACACTTGGGATCGTAGCCCAGAGGACCCGCGCTGAACACAAAGGCGCTCTGACTCTTGTACGAGGTTTCGCTGGGCGCATCGATGCAGAAACTCGCTCCTTCTGTCCACGGACCTAAGAGGTTTCCTACCACCGAAGCGGTGTGACCGGGCGTAGGATTCCATCCGTCGCACTCGGAAAACAAACTCCAAGTCGTCTCTCCCACGCCAAATACAGCGGGAGCTTCCAACCTTCTTCCCTTGAGAATCTGTATTTCCTCTGCGCTGGGCGACAAGCCGTCGTCCGTAATGCGCACCACGTTTATATCGGTGTTCATGCCCGTGGCACACAGGTGATAGGCCGTGCCATCGGCAGATCGGTAGATGGTCTGGTCGCGCGAATCGTGGTTGTTGGGGCGGAACGTGGACACAAACCGATAGGGTCCTTCCACCTTGTCTGCCTCGCACACCGCTACACGAGCCTTGCCATAGTTGGCGCCGTCCTCCCAGTGTATCCACATCACCCACTTCTGTGTCGAGGGATTATACATCACCTTTGGTCGTTCGAGCGTACGGCCGGCAGCAACGTCCTGATACGTCTCGTCGTCCTTTGTGCCCGTGGGTGTGAGGGCTCGGCCCAGTGACTTCCACGATTTAAGGTCGGCCGACCGATAACAAGAGATGCCGTCGGACTTATTGCCACTACGTTTCTCGCCAAACCAATAGAAATAACCTTCGGTCCACACCACGCAGCCGCCATGGGCATTGATGGTGGAGCCACTGCTGTCCTTCCAACTGGTTCCGGGCGTAATGGTCTGCGCCGTCAGCGACTGGGCCACCGCCACAAATACGACTATAACTATACTGCGGATTGTCATCACCAAGCAATTAGTGGAGCAACACCTTGCGGCTCTGCGTTCCAACCCTTACCAGACACACCCCTGCATGGCGCAAAGGAATAAATTCGTCACTGCCTTGCGCCTTGCGGGCGGCCAGCATCCTGCCCGTCACATCATAGACGGCAATCGTCTGACCAGCCTGGGCACCCGTTACCATCACGCCGCCATGCTGTGCACGGATGCCGACCGACGTCTGCGGACAGTCAATGCCATCACCGATAGAACCCGCCACTGGAGCATAAGCACCCGTTAGGTCATAGGCAATGTATTCCACCTCAGCACCACTATTGATGAAGCCCAACAACTGCTTGTACTTGCGCTCACGACCTGTCAGCTTCACATTGTCTGCCACCAAGTCGCTGATGCTCGAACCCCAGGCGTCGCGCTCCAGATAGAAGGTCACGCGCAGTTGCTTGCAGTCGGCCGAGGT
>JABUUA010000037.1:3504-16512 GCA_021443405.1 Bacteroidaceae bacterium | reverse complement strand
CAGTCGGGCTATTATCCCCGTCTTTCTGTCGGCGGAGGTGTCGGCGCAAGCTACTACAAGACAGGTGGATACACCAGCATGTCGTTCGGTAGGCAAATGAAGGACAACCTCAGTCAGTACGTAGGTCTGAACCTCTCCATCCCCATCTTCGACCGCTTCGGTACGCGCAACCAAGTGCGCATGGCCCGACTCCAGCTCCACACGCAGCAGTTGCAGATGGAGGAAACCAAGAAGAATCTGTATAAGGAGATACAGCAGGCCTACTACAACGCGCTGGCGGCGCAGAAGAAATGTGCCAGCAGCGACGCGGCCCTCGCCAGCAGTCGCACGTCGTTCGACCTCATGCAGCGCAAGTATGAAAACGGCAAGGCCACCGTCACGGAATATGAAGAGGCGCGCAACAAGCTCATCAATGCCGAGGCCACTGCCCTGCAGTCGCGCTACACCTTCCTTTTCCGCCAGAAAATCATCGAATTCTATCGCACTTCGCGTGTGGAGTAAGCGTTGATGAGTTGCTGAAACCTTGGTATGGTCCAAACGAGGCTTTGGGCGCCGAGTCTGCGCTTGTGAGTGTAACAAAAGTTTCGTGTTTGGTCGGTTGACCTTTATCTTCGAAGGGGTCGGGCAATAAAATCGACAAGGTGTGAAGCAAGGAGACTCACACACATAGTAAGGGCGAAGATGGGGATGGGGAAGCGCGGAGCATAGGCGTAGGGAGTAAAAATGTGAAGTGCCCAGAAACCGTGAATCAACCAAATGTTCATAGAATGTTTGCCTATATATCCAAGTGCTTTGCTCATATAGTTATCGGTGGGGAATTGTGCTACCGCTACTACAACAAACACCGCAAAGAAAGCATAATATGGAGTGTTCCACACCATGCAAATAAGCAAGAACGTTACAACAAGCATTATAGCAAGATGCCAATTCCTTATAGAATTTCTATCTTTGAACATGCGCAAACGCTCCACTACATCTTCGCGTTTCAGTATTGCACCAAGGGCGAACCCAAACTGGAAATGTATGAGTACGAGCGGAAGGCTTAGCCAAGGTGTATGATTGATGTGCGATTCGCCGTAGAAGTGCAGCAATGTACTTGTGGCGAAGTTAAGGGCAAATGTGGCAACAAGAAGGTGTGAAGCTTTAAAACGGTCATAAATCTTAAAGAGGTACACAGAGCAAAGCGATATGATGGAATAGGGAAACAAAAACCAGCACTCAGTGCAGTAACTGCAACCTAAGCCTATCATATTCATTACAATATTCTTCAAATCACCAGGATATCTGTTTGCCCCCACAAACCACCATCCCAACGGCACAAAGATGGCCAGTATTATCCAATAGTGCGTGTAGAGTCGCAGAATCCTCCGAAAGCGATTGCCATCATGTCCACGCTGATACACACTATACAATCCATAACCGCCCAAAATGAGAAAATAAACTACCGGCGACATTCCTGCGCTTAAAAATAAAGCAAGCGGCTTGCCTAAAATTGTGATGGGGTCGGCATATAAGCTGGTGTTTTTTGTGAATAAGTGCATCCACACCATAAATAACACAGCGATTCCTTTCAGTACTTGAGTCCGTTCTTTGTTCATTGCATCAGCGCATCGCGGCCGTGCCCCTTGCCGACGCATATATTTGGTTTGACGAAATCAAAAAGACGTGGGCCACTGTACATCGCTTATCCCACGCCTCAGGCTCTGGAAACCCCTCTGTGGAGACAAGCAACCGTGAGCCCACGCCAGAATATATCATACGCCATGCTGCATAAGCACATGGATACAATACATCTGAAGTGGACGCTTAGTTGCGGTATCTTCTCACAGAGTTTTCAAAATTTTCCAGATTTTGAGGCGAAGAAGATAACGTTCGTAAACGTCCTTTTCCTTATAAAGTAGCTCCCATTCTCTGCCAAAGCAAAGGCATAGGAACATCCAATTTCCCTATAAAAGTTGACTGGACAATGCAAAGATAGCGAAAAAAAGTGAATGTTGAAAGATTTGGTATGTAGGATTTTTTTTCTAAGTAAAGTTTAGCGTTTAAAGTTGGGACAGGGTCAATGCCTCACCCTTCAAAAATCTTTTTGCGAAGGGACGCAGAGAATCATTGTGTTTTTTTGCATGTTTGAAAAAAAATCATTAACTTTGCGTATGACAAGCGATAAACTATAACCAAGATATCAACCATTAGTATAACAAATTTCTTATGAGAAAATGTATCACGGCATTCCTATTGCTGGCGTTGGGCTGCTTGGGCTTGAGCGCAGAGGCACTGACAGAGACAGTGACGATATCCGATGTCATCACTGGCCCCGGTATATGTGAGAGGTTTCCGAATTACAACGGACAGACCTATGGTGACTTCACAAAGATGCAATTTGATACGAAAGCAGTGTACAGCGCCCATTGCAAGATCGGCAAAACATCTGAAGACACATCCATTCATTTTTCAGAATACCGCGGCTTTGTCACGACAGATGCCGGCGGCACCACCGTCACGAAGATTACCATAACTTGGGCTGCTGGCAATAAGGACGGCAGTTCTATTTACCTATTTGGTAAAAACACTCCTTACGAGTCGCCTGACGATGTATATGACGAGAATAAATACGGAAAAGCATTAACGATTATTAATTACACTGGCAATGGAGAGACCCAAACCGTAGAATATGAGATTCCCAAGGGCAATGGAGCATACAGGTACATAGGCTTGCTCCCCATGAGGGGTGAAGTTGCGCTTGATGAAATAATGGTCTCGTGGGAGGTAGAGGTGCCTAAAGTCAATTACATTACAGCGCTATCTGATCTGACAGAGCTTGCCGACGACGCATACTTCCAGATGGAAATACCACTCACAGTCGTATTCGCCGGAGATTCATACACCTATGTGTACGACGGTTCCACCTACTCCGTAATCTATAAGAATGACCTTGGCTTTAAGGATGGCGACGTGATTAGGGCTCATTGGGTTGGAACGTACGACGTTGGCAGCACCATCGATGAGCCCAAGATGATCCCGCAGACAGTACTCTACCCATCCACTGAGCCAGGATTCGTACCCCGCCCCAAAGTGTTGTCAACTTTAGCAGAAATTAATGAATACTTTACAGTAGCGAATGTTAACCAGTACTGCACCATCCGGTACGTTTACATTTCAAAAGATGAGGCTAAAGCATCAGCTACTTATCTGTCGTCTTACAGGGGCGTCATCGTTGATGATTATACAACCGTCGTTGATGATTTTATGAGTGATGCAACAGATGAGGATGAAGTTGATGATGAAGATGAGGAAGAAGTTGAGGTTAATGATAAAGATAAGTATATCTACATTTCCTCATTTGAAACAGGCATAAAGCCCGTTTCCGACTCTGATGGCATATACGACATAACCGGCTTCATTGGCAGGTACGCCGGAGAAGCTTATCTGTCTCCCATAAAGTTTAAACAATCTACGGTTGACGTTGTGATTGGCTCCAACTTGGTGGCAACATTCAGTTCGAAATACCCACTCGACTTCGAAGGCATTGACGAGGTGCGTGCATTCACAGCCTACGACTCAAAGGACAATGTAGTTCCCTTCTATAGGGTGTTTTATAAGACTCCCCCAGCTACAGGACTTATTGTAAGGGCAGATACACGCGGCACCTATCAAGTGCCGTGCAAGGTGAATAACGCATCCATTGGCCGCACGAACTTTATGAAGCCCGCTGTAGAACAAACTCAGGTATATCCTACCGAAGTAGATGAAACTACCCACGAAACGTACACTAACTACATCCTTGCTCTCTACAATGGCGTTGTCGCCTTCCACCCGATTGTTGCCGGCTCATGTTTCACCCTCGACGCAGGCAAGGCATACCTGTCGCTGCCTAACAGGGCATCAACAACGATGAATGCGCTCAAGATGATGGTGTTCGACGACGAAGAGCCCACAGGCATCGAGGACTTGAAGTGTGAAGCATCTGACGCCGACGATGCCATCTACAATCTGCAAGGCATCAAGGTCGACAGCACCTACAGGGGCATAGTGATTAAGAATGGCGTCAAAGTGTATAACCGTTAACACCACAAGATTATGAAAAAGGAATATCAAAAGGCAGAAGTCAAGGTGTTTGAAATCTTGGAGTCAGCCACACTACTCGACAATACTTCTTATTATAAATTTACATACGAAATCGAGGATGATGAGGATGATTATATCGATGATAATACGTCTGGCGTACAGTCCTTGTAATGGCCACCAAATATCGACACTCCACAACGGCGCGGCAATCAGTCGCGCCGTTTTCACATCCAAAAAGAGTATCGTCAATGGTTTTTTAGGTGACTGAAGCAACTTTTATAAGAAAATCATCCGATTTTACTGGGTGACGAACCACATTTATATAGAAAAAACAACTGCGGTCTGCCGATGTCCGGCAAACCGCAGTCCATCATGTTCGGTCTGATGACCTTTTATTCGGCGTAACCGTTGGGGTTGTTCTTCTGCCAATTCCAGCTGTCGCGGCACATTTCCTCGATACCGTATTGGGCTTCCCAGCCGAGTTCTGCCTTGGCTTTTGCGGGGTTGCAATAACAGGTGGCGATATCGCCCGGACGGCGAGGCTTGATGCTGTACTTCACAGGAACGCCATTCGCCTTCTCAAAGGCCTTTACGACATCGAGCACACTATAGCCGTGGCCCGTGCCCAAGTTGTAGATGCCCAGACCGCAGTTGCGCTGGATGGCACCGAGGGCAGCCACATGTCCGGCAGCTAAGTCGCAGACGTGGATGTAGTCACGTACGCCCGTTCCGTCGGGAGTGTCGTAGTCGTTGCCGAAGACGCCCAGCTCCTCACGACGCCCTACGGCCACTTGTGTGATGTAAGGCATAAGGTTGTTGGGGATGCCGTTGGGGTTCTCGCCGATGCGGCCGCTCTGATGTGCGCCGATGGGGTTGAAGTAACGCAGCAGCACAACGTTCCACTCGGGGTCGGCCTTCTGCACGTCCATCAGCACTTCCTCCAGCATAGACTTGGTCTGACCATAGGGGTTGGTGCAGTGCCCCTTGGGGCATTCCTCGGTGATGGGGATGATGGCGGGGTCGCCATATACGGTGGCCGACGACGAGAAGATGATATTCTTGCAGCCATGCTTGCGCATCACGTCCACAAGAATGAAAGTGCCCGTCATGTTGTTGTGGTAATATTCCAGAGGCTTCGCCACGCTCTCACCCACGGCCTTCAAGCCCGCAAAGTGGATGACGGCGTCAATCTTGTGCTCCTCGAATACTTTGGCCAGAGGTGCTGCGTCGCGTACGTCCACCTTATAGAAGGGGATGGGTTTGCCGATGATTTCGCTCACACGGTCCAACGCCTTAGGGTCGCTATTGTCGAGGTTGTCCACTACGACCACTTCATGGCCGGCCTTGTCCAGTTCGATGATGGTGTGACTACCAATATAGCCCGCGCCACCGGTAAGAAGGATTTTCATTGTTGTATAGGTTTTGGTTAAATGTGTCACAAAATTAACAAAGATTTATGAATCTTCCTAATGAATCAACGAAAAAGTGGGATAAAGAAGTTTTCGCTGTCTTCTCCGCTTTTTGTGTCTTACGTAGTAGGGTTGAAGAAATGATGCAAAGTGAAGGACTTGTATCGACGTCCTTTCGACGTGTGCGAGACGATGTGGGGCAGTTGGGGCGGTTAGTCAGCTTATTTTGGGAACCCCACAAAAAAATACTGCCAGTAACGGCAGTATTTTGTATAACGAGATTAGATGTCTATGCTTATCTGTTCGGTCAGTTTGCACTGACAAATTCGTCGAGGAACCGCGTGTCGTTCTCCGAGAACATGCGAAGGTCCTTGACCTGGTACTTCAGATTCGTGATGCGCTCGATGCCCATACCGAAGGCGTAACCCGTGTATTCCTTGCTGTCGATGCCGTTGGCCTCGAGGACGGCGGGGTCAACCATACCGCAACCGAGAATCTCCACCCAGCCAGTGTGTTTGCAGAACGAGCATCCTTCGCCGCCACAAATGTTGCAGGAAATGTCCATCTCAGCGCTGGGCTCGGTGAACGGGAAGTAGGACGGGCGCAGACGTATCTTGGTGTCGGGGCCGAACATTTCCTGTGCAAAGAGGAGGAGCACCTGCTTCAGGTCGGTGAACGAAACGTTCTTGTCGATGTACAGACCTTCCACCTGATGGAAGAAGCAGTGAGCGCGTGCCGAGATGGCCTCGTTGCGATAGACGCGACCCGGGCAGATGACACGGATGGGAGGCTGGTTCCGCTCCATGACGCGCGCCTGCACCGAGCTGGTGTGAGAGCGCAGAATGATGTCGGGGTGCGACTCCACGAAGAAGGTGTCCTGCATGTCGCGGGCTGGATGGTCGTCGGCAAAGTTCATGCTCGAGTACACGTGCCAGTCGTCCTCCACTTCGGGCCCTTCGGCCAGAATGAAGCCGAGGCGGGAGAATATATCCACGATTTCGTTCTTCACAATCGTCAGGGGATGGCGTGTGCCCAGTGGAATGGGGTAGGGCGTGCGGGTGAGGTCGAGGTCGTCGCCGGCCGTTGCCTCCACGGCCACGTTGTCGCGCAGTTCGTTGATGCGGTCCTGTGCCAGCGTCTTGAGCTCGTTGAGCTTCATGCCCACCTCTTTCTTCAGCTCGGCCGGCACGTTGCGGAAGTCGGCCATCAGTTCGTTCAGCGCGCCCTTCTTACTGAGATATTTGATGCGAAGTGCCTCCACCTCGTCGGCAGTGTGGGCCTGCAAGGCGGCCACTTCGGCTTTCAACTTTTCGATTTTCTCAATCATTCTGTCTCGTTTTTAGCAATATTGACTGCAAAGGTAATCATTTTTGGGCAAAACCTTGCCGTATATCATATGTTTTTTGTATTTTTGTGTGCTTTTTCTGAAGGATGCGATGAACGTGAAGAAAGGATTATTGGCGGGCGTTTCCCTGTTGCTGTTTGCCGGGTGCAATAGCAGAGGCGGCGAGGCAGTCGAGGTGGAGCAGGACAGCATAGTAGCGGACGTGGATACGCTCGAGTTCGACTCGCTCTTCGTGCATGAGGAGGAACTGGAGGACATGCCCATGCCGGCGGACCACGACGAGGCGTTCTACGATTTTTTCTTCGACTTCGTTCTCAATCGCCGCTTCCAGGCTGAGCGCATCTGTTTCCCGTTGCTTGTGACGGAGGCCGACGGCACGGAGCGGACCATCACCAGTGGTCGCGTCTTCCGCTCGGAGTTCCGCATGCCCAGCTATGAGATGTACACCCTGCTCCTGACGGATAAGAACCAGTTGGAGGACCTGCAGAATGACCTTGAGCTCGACTCCGCCGTCTTGCAGTTCATCACACTCGAGACGGCCGAGCAGCGCGACTATACGTTCCGTCGTACGGAGAAGCAGTGGCATCTTCACCAGTCCGTCATCCGTCCTGTACCAGAGGCGCTGCATGAGTTCGTCGCTTTCTACCATCGTTTTGTCACCGACGCCGACTATCACCAGCAGCACCTTGCGCGCAACATCCACTACACCACGCCCGACCCCGACGACGAAATGAGTTCCATCGACGGCACTATCGATGCCGAGCAATGGGATGCCTTTTGTCCAGAGATGCCCGGCGAGGTGCTCACGAATATCGATTTCGGGCAGTCGTTCGCCGGGGCGACCACCGTCTATCTGACCTTGTGCGGGTTCAGCAATGGTAACCTCGAGTTCTTCCGGTTCGACCGTCAGAACGGCGAGTGGCTCCTTTCGGCCTATGCCAACTGACCGGTTCCTTATTATATATGGATAGCAAATAACTCTGTCACACTTGATGAACATCTATCACGATTATTCGCTGCTCAAACACAATACGTTTGGCATTGAGGCTACAGCCGCGCATTTCGCTGAATACGAGACGGCCGACGAACTGCGTCAGTTGCTTGCCCAATTCCCCTGCGAGCGCATACTGCACATCGGCGAGGGCAGCAACCTGTTGTTCCTTGCCCCGCGATTCGAGGGTCTGGTCCTGCATTCCGTCTGCCGTTCGTTGGAGGTGATAGAGGAAAGCGAAGCGGACGTGCTTGTGCGCGTCGGCGCGGGCTGGAACTGGGATGAATGGGTGGACCACGCTTTGTCGTGCGGTTGGTACGGCCTCGAAAATCTATCGTTAATCCCTGGTGAAGTAGGTGCTTCGGCGGTGCAGAACATCGGGGCCTACGGTCGTGAGGCGGGCGAGTTCATCGAGTCGGTCCGCTGTTTGAACCTGTCCACGGGGGAAATGCACGTCTTCGACCACGACCAGCTGCAGTATGCCTATCGCTACAGCATGTTCAAAAGCGAGGAACGTCGCGGAAAGTGGGCGGTGCTGACGGTGGATTACCGCTTGTCCAAGCACTTCTCGCCTTGTGTTACTTACGGCGGCATCAGCGCAGAACTGGAGCGGCGGGGGCTGAGCCTCGAAACGCTGACGGCACGGCAGTTGCGCGACCTCGTTATCTCCATTCGCCAAGCGAAACTTCCCGACCCCAAGGAAATCGGGTCGGCCGGGAGTTTCTTCATGAATCCCGTGGTTCCTCGGGCGCACTACGAGGCTCTTGCCGCGCAGTATCCCGCCATGCCGCATTACGATGTTGACGAGCAACGCGTGAAGATTCCTGCGGGGTGGATGATAGAACAGTGTGGCTGGAAAGGTCGCACGTTGGGCGCGGCAGGCGTGCATGACCGTCAAGCCCTGGTATTGATCAATCGGGGCGGAGCGACGGGGGCAGACATGCTGGCGCTGTGCGAGGCAATCCGCACGTCGGTGGCAGAGCGGTTTGGCATCGACATCCATCCCGAGGTGAATTTTATCGGGGAGAAATAATCGAAGAGAGGAATCCGAACGTATGTCCGTAGAAGAGAAAAGTTTGTTCTTGCGACCCGGCTGGGTGATTACCTTTGCCTGCACGGCAGCCATTGTGTGGGGCTTGGCCTATCCTCTTATTAAATTGGGCATGGTGGAGTTCGGCATCACCGCCGACATGACGGCGAGCAAACTTTTGTTTGCGGGCATCCGTTTTCTGGTGGCAGGTCTCATTGTCTTAGCCATCGCTAAAAGTCAGAAACGCTCGTTTGCAGTGCGGCGGCGCGGCGACTGGGCGTTCCTCCTCCTTTTTTCGTTGATGAACACCACGTTGCACTACAGCTTCTTCTATTTTGGCCTGTCGCATAGTCCGGGTGCTCGAGCCGCCATCATCAATTCCATGAGTGTCTTTCTCGTGGTCGTGCTGGCCTGCGCCTTCTTTCGCAGCGACCGCATGACCGGGCGAAAAATTCTCGGCTGTGCCGCCGGTATCGCGGGTATGCTGGCGCTGAACGTGGGCGAGGAACTGAATGGTCAGTTTACATGGCTGGGCGACGGCATGATAATCCTCAATGCCATCTCATCCGCCGTTGCCTCGCTGATGACGCGCGGCGTGGTGCGGCGTGTCGATGTGTTTGTGGGTACCGGCTACAGCCTCTCCGTGGGTGGGGCACTCATCATGATTCCCGGTCTTCTCTGTGGCGGAACGCTGCCGCACATCACCTGGGTCGGCTTGCTGATGCTGCTGGGACTGGTGCTGATTTCTGCGATTGGTTTTATGCTCTACAACCAACTGATAAGTCTTCATCCCGTGGGGAAGATAGCGATTTACAACTCGCTGGTGCCTGTGGTGGGTGTCGTGTCGTCGTGTCTCTGTCTGCACGAACCGTTCTATTGGAACTATCTGGCTGCGGGACTTTTGGTGGCTCTAGGCATTTATTGCGTGAAGAAAGCGAAGTAACATCGAGCACCTCTGACCACGAGGTCGCAGGTTGCCCCTTCGGTTGTGGCGAACATCTGTTCACAAAATTGTATTGTTCGGCAAAGCGCTGCGGCTGATGGCCGATTTTCTTGCCAGACGGTCTTGCGGAAACGTCCTATCGTCTTTAACCAAACTTCCTATTGTTTTGCCTCAGACGTCCTATTGTCTGCAGTCAGACGTCCTATTGTCTGCGGCCACACGTCCTAATGAACTTTTTTGGTTTATGGCGATAATTGTTGGGAGTGTCGGCAAAAATCGTTATCTTTGTATGCGTAAATCGTAACAATAATGAATAAAGGAAAGGTTGATGCCCTGCTGGGTATCGTTTTTGGTGACGAAGGTAAAGGTAAAGTGGTTGACTATTTTACCCCCAAATATGATGTGGTGGCGCGCTTTGCAGGCGGTCCGAATGCTGGTCATACCATTATCTTTGAAGGCAAGAAATTTGTCCTTCGCTCTATCCCGTCAGGCATTTTTGACGAAGGAAAACTGAATATCATCGGCAACGGATGCGTCATCGCCCCTGACTTGTTTATGGCAGAGGCTAAAGAACTGGAGTCTGCGGGTTACGATTTGAAGAGTCGTCTGCACATCAGCAAGCGCGCCCATCTGATATTGCCGACGCATCGCGTGCTCGACCGTGCTTTCGAAGTGGCAAAAGGCAAGAACAAGGTCGGTACGACTGGCAAGGGTATCGGCCCCACGTATAGCGAGAAGGCAAGCCGTACGGGACTGCGTGTCGGCGATATTCTGGAGAATTTCGAGCAGAAATATCGCGCTTTGAAGGCGAAGCACGAACAGCAACTCATCGACCTTCACTACACCGATTACAATATCGACGAGGAAGAAAAACTCTGGCTTGAGGGAATCAAGTATATGAGTGAGTTCCCGCTGACAGATACGGAGATAGAATTGAATGAGGCGTTGCGTCAGGGCAAAAATGTTTTGGCCGAAGGTGCACAGGGCACCATGCTTGACATTGACCACGGCACCTATCCCTTCGTAAGTTCAAGTAACACGGTCTGTGGCGGCGTTTGCACGGGATTGGGCGTGGCTCCGAATACGATTGGTGAGGTGTATGGAATCTTCAAGGCCTATAGTACGCGTGTAGGTTCCGGTCCGTTCCCAGTAGAACTCTTCGACGAAACGGGCGATAAGATTCGCGAGATCGGTCATGAGTACGGCGCAGTGACGGGCCGAAATCGTCGTTGTGGTTGGGTGGACTTGGTGGCTCTGAAGTATGCCATCATGGTGAATGGTGTCACGCAACTGATTATGATGAAGAGCGATGTGCTGGATACGTTTGCCACCATCCGTGCCTGCGTTGCATATGAGAAAGACGGCGTGACTACGGAGACCATGCCTTACGATACTGAGGGTTGGCAGGCAGTATATGAGGATTTGCCCGGATGGCAGACGGACCTTACGAAGATGACGTCCGAGGCAGAGTTCCCCCAGGCCTTTAAGGATTATGTGAAATATCTGGAAGATCGTCTGGAAACGCCCATCACCATATTAAGCGTCGGCCCAGACCGCGCCCAAACTATCGTTCGCTAATAAATCAGCTTATAATCAAAGGGGGGATGCTTCTGTTAGGGGCATCCCCCTTTTACTTGTACGCTCAGCATGAGCATTAGCTAACGGGTGCAAGTCCCTAAACCGCTCTGATAGTTGGAAGGTTATAGTCAAGGATAAGGGTGTCTATTGCGAAGCGGAATCCGACGGAAGTCGGCGGCAACCATCTGATCTGACGAACAGAAATTTCATACAAGGCGTGTGACCATGGGTACGTTGGCAAAACTATATTACCATGATGTCTAT
Organism: Bacteroidaceae bacterium; assembly: GCA_021443405.1. Classification (GTDB taxonomy): domain Bacteria; phylum Bacteroidota; class Bacteroidia; order Bacteroidales; family Bacteroidaceae; genus Physcousia. The sequence continues at coordinate 4,887 of JABUUA010000037.1, read as the reverse complement.
GCACCTTTCATTACAATTGCAATTCCGTCCGTCTCGGATAGAGGGAAAAGAGGGGACTCTGTTTTTCCTTCTGAATTACAAGCGCACCGCTTGCCAGTATGCCACGCAGTATTCCGTGCTCACGTCGGAGTGGGATGCGTCCAAATCTTGTGTTGTCCTGCCTTCGAAGGGGCATCCCTGTTACGATGTCGTCCAGAAAATACGGAAGCGTGTGCGATGGGAGCAGACACGATTGCTCCGATTCGCTCAAGAACGACTGGAAGAGGATGAGTTCATTCCGATAGATGAAATCGTGGTCGCTTGGAAACAATTTGTGTGTCAGCAACATTTCTTTAATTACATGGACGTGGTCATTACGCGTTTGATGGCGGCGAAGCGGATCGGCACGGCACGAAAATACCAATCGGCTCTGCAAAGTTTCCTTCGGTTCATTGGCAGTCGGGATTTGATGTTGTTTGAGATTACTGCGGAACTGATGGAGGACTATCAGCAGTGGCTGTTTCGCCATGCCGTGTGTATGAACACCGTCTCCTTCTACATGCGCATCCTCCGTGCTGTGTTCAGTCGGGCCGTGAAGCAGCGGCTTGTTTCGCAAACCTATCCTTTTGCCGAGGTCTATACGGGCGTGGCCGCAACGCGCAAGCGGGCCATCGACTTGGACGGCATCCAGCGCATCAAGGATGCTGACTTGGGGGGTGATAGCCGTTTGGAGTTTGCCCGCGACCTTTTCCTCTTCAGTTTCTATTGCCGTGGCATGGCGTTTGTAGATATGGCGCACCTCACGCGGGACAGCATCTCCAATGGATCTCTCTGTTACCATCGGCAGAAGACCCGGCAACAAATCGTCGTCAAGTGGGAACAGCCGATGCAGGAGATTGTTGACAGGTACGCGAACGGCAGTCGCTATCTGCTTCCCATCCTTCAGTAATCGGACGAACCTGTCTATGCGCAGTACATGCGCATGACCAAGAAGGTTTGCCGTTGGCTGAAGGCAGTCGGCGAGAAGGCTGGTCTCGGCATCGACCTTACCCTTTACGTCGCTCGCCATAGTTGGACCAGCATTGCCAAACAGCGCAACCATTCGCTCCGCACCATCAGCAAGGCGTTGGGCCACAGCTCCGAGCGTACCACGCAGATTTACCTCGCCTCTCTCGACAACTCCGATGTGGATGAGGCTAACAACGATATATTGAATGGGCTACTGTGAGAATGTCATTCCCGTTCTCACCCGCAGTACACTGACGGATGCTGTACTTCACGCGCGCGTACATACATATATTATAGGTAGGGATGACTAATGGGACAGGGAAAGACGAAAAAAAACTATTGCTGTCCGGTAAAACTTTTTTGATGGCATACATTTAGGGCTGACACTTCTGACGA
>JABUUA010000037.1:0-2258 GCA_021443405.1 Bacteroidaceae bacterium | reverse complement strand
TAGAGGGGCTTACTTTTGCAAAAATACACCCCGAAGTCCGTATTTACTGGGCTTCGGGGTGACGAATTGTGCTGTTTTGAGTTTTACCGGACAGCAATAAATCGGTATTTATAATATCTCTACTGCCCTATCCCACAAATCTTGGGATACTTTGGGATAGCGTTTGTGCGGAGATGACCCTCGCAAAATCGCTCCAATACATTGTCCATCGGTCGATTAAAGCCATTTGCAGTCGCCATATGGACTGTCTCACGCCGTTTTTGAGACAGTTTCTCTCACTTTTTCTCTCATTTTTCCCTCTTTTGCCTTACTTTCCCTTTGTTGAAAACTTGTTCATCTTGATGATTATAACATACTTGCAGTAGCTTTCGAAGCTAAAAATATGTCCAATTTAAACAAAAACAACACAAAAACAACAAAAACGACCGCCGCGCCAAAAGATCAGCGCGAACGCCGTGGGCAGTCGGTAAGCAGACGCGCTTAGGAATGGCTCGAGACGTCCTTGTGTTGGGCCTTAGCCATTCCGATGTGCAAGCGCCGACAACCGCATCCCTGTTTGAGTTTCTAACCGAAGAACGCAATTACGATTTGGGATTATGGACATTCGTGATTCACTCGTTAGCTCCTCCACCCCGCGGGAGCAAGGGAAAGCCTCTTTTTGCGGAATTTTCCGTAGGAAAGTGGGAAATTTCCTTGCTGGTTTCCCAAATTTTCCGTAACTTTGTGTTCAAAATAAAACAAACGCAGAAATGAAAAGACTTCTACTTACACTCGTCTTAGGCCTTGTGGCCGTTGTAGGCTTCGCCCAGCTTCCCGCCGTGAAGCTCAAGACCATGGACGGCAAGGTGGTTTCCACCGACTCGCTGCACAACGACGGCAAGCCCTTCGTCATCTCGTTCTTCGCCACCTGGTGCAAGCCCTGCAACCGCGAACTCTCGGCCATCGCCGAGGAGTATGCCGACTGGCAGGAGGAGACGGGCATGAAGGTCGTGGCCATCAGCATCGACCAAGCCCAGCACATCAACAAGGTGAAACCCCTCGTCGATGCCAACGGCTGGGAATACGAGATACTGCTCGACCCCAACAGCGACTTCCGCCGCGCCCTCGGCATTCCACTCATCCCCCATGTGCTCATCATCGACGGGGAAGGCAAAATCGTGGAGAGCCGCAGCGGCTACACCGAGGGAGCCGAGAGCCACATCATCGAGAAAATTCGGGAACTGGTGGCGGAGAAAGAGTAAATACCGAAGCAACAATGACCGCTTGACTGGACTGTCAGTCTGATGGCGGTCATTCGTTTTGAAAGTTTTACAAGATAGCATGGCGAAGAAATTACTAATAGCAGTTTTCACCTTGGTCTCGCTCGGCGCAGCGGCACAGGAGGACAAAGGCATCACGTTCCACGGCTCGGTGCAGAGCGACTGGCTGGTTCCGCAGGACGACAGCAGCATCGGCACGGAGCACAGCAAGGACGCCGTGCTCACCAACACCTACGTGGACCTGATGATGCAGAGCAAGTATGTGGACGCCGGCGCTCGCTTCGAGTACCTCGAGCATCCGTTGCAGGGCTTCGAGCCCGACTTCAAGGGCTGGGGCGTCCCCCACATCTACCTCAAGGGAAAGATAGACGGCGCCGACCTCACCGTGGGCTCGTTCTACGAGCAGTTCGGTTCGGGCTTCATCCTCCGCACCTATGAGGAGCGCTCGCTGGGCATCGACAACTCTCTGCTGGGCGCCCGGCTCCACGTGGACAAGGTGAAGGGGCTGCGCCTGAAGGCCGTGGGCGGACTGCAGCGCCGCTACTGGGACTGGGCCAACGACAACTGGGTGTATGGAGCCGACGCGGAAATCAATTTCGACCAGTACAGTCGGAAGATGCAGGAGCACGGCATCGTGTGGACGCTCGGCGGCAGCTGGGTGGGCAAACACGAACTGGCCAGCGACATCCTCATCTCGGGCACGAACTACAAGCTCAACCTGCCGCAGAACACCAACGCCTTCGACGTTCGCACGCAGTTGCAGAAGAACAACTTCTCCCTCTTGGCCGAATATGCGTGGAAGGACCAAGACCCTTCGTTCGACAACACCTACACCTATCACCGCGGTCAGACCGCCATGCTGTCGGCCTCCTACTCGCGCAAGGGTCTGAGCGCCTTGGCACAGGTGAAGCGCAGCGAGAACATGGGCTTCCGCTCGCAACGCTCCATGAACGGCGTGAGCGCCTTCATCAACAACATGCCCACCTTCACCTACGAACA
>JABUUA010000036.1:52919-56310 GCA_021443405.1 Bacteroidaceae bacterium | reverse complement strand
CTTCTCCTTGAAGTAGATGCACACTTCGGGAACCATGGGATTGCCGTCCTCGCGTTTCGCCGCCGCAATTTCGATGGCCGAAATCAGATTTTCCTTGCCGTCGGTGCGCAGCATGCCGATGGGGAGCTGACTGCCCGTGAGGATGACGGGCTTGCCCAGGTTCTCCAGCATGAACGAGAGCGCCGAGGCGGTGAACGCCATGGTGTCGGTGCCGTGGAGAATGACGAACCCGTCGTAGAGCTGATAGTTGGAGTTGATGATTTTCACCATCTTGGCCCAGTGCTCGAGCTGCATGTCGCTGGAGTCGATGGGCGGTTCGAATGTGTAGGTGGATATGTGGTAGTCGAAACGCTTGAGTTCGGGGACGTGCTCCAGCAGGCGGTTGAAGTTGAAGTTCTCCAGCGCTCCCGTCTCCTCGTTCTGCGTCATGCCTATGGTTCCGCCCGTGTAGATGAGCAGGACGCTGGGCCGGTGTGTCTTAATCAGATTCTTACTCATAGTTCACAATCACGGTTTTGAACCCTGCGGCCTGCAGGGCGGTGGTGAGTTTTGTGCGCCCGATTTCCTCGGCGCGACGATAGGCGTCGAGGTTGCGGAGGCGGCGTTGCATCAGCCGGTGGGCCTTGTGGAACATCGGTTCGCGAATCTCCGCGTTCAGTTCTCCGTCCTGCAGAAAGACGGTCGTGCGCGACTTGTCGATAATCTCCGGGTTGAGCAGTCGGATGGCGGGAACGGTGAGGGTCACGGTGAAGGCTTCCTCCTGTATCCAGTCGGGCCGTGCAAACGTGAGGTCGGTGCCGAGCCGCGCTGTGCCCCGGTAAATGCGTATAATGTGCTCGTCGGGCCATAAGGTGTGGCTGCGGGTGCTGTCGATGAGTTCTTCCAAGTCGATGGTCAGCAACTCCCATTGCCCGATGTTCCGCAGCGCGTCTTTCTGAGCCGTCGTCAGATGAGGGGGCTCTTCGGCGGGGAGCTGACGGCCCTTGCCGCCGCAGCCGCTGACGAGCAACGTGCAGAACACCGCCAACGCCACGAGAGGGGCGGCGGAGCGGAGAAGGCGATGGATGGAGTTGCTTATCTTACTCATTGCTTGTGTTCTGCGTTATGGCTGACTTTGGCTGAAGACCGACGCTTCTTCGTCGTAGAGCGACGGAATGTCGTCGGTGGTGAACGGCTTTCTGTATTGCACCGAAATGTCTCTTTCCCGATAACCTTGCCCCACGAGCAGCGGGAGGAGCAGCGAGGTGGCCGTGCTGCGGGCCGAGGCGAGCAGACCGCGTTCGGGGGCCGACGCCACGATGCTTTCGGCGCCGCGCAACGCCAGTTCTTGCAGTTCCCGCTGGCTGAAGTCGCTTCTCATCCAGCTGACCGTCTGCTGAACGCCTCGCTCGTCCATGTGGAAATAAGTGACCACCAGACGAGGGTCGGGTAGGGTGACGAACAGCCGTTGGCCCTGGAGGCGAACATTCTCTGCGCCAAAACTGCTGAAATCGAAGACCACCTTCATGGTGACGTCGATGGGAACGGCCACTTTCCGGTCGCCGACGCTGAAACGGCGGCTCCAGCGGTGGCCGAAGAGGCTCGAACGGAAGATGTCGGGGTCGCTCTGGGTCACGAGCTTGTGGATGTGATATTCCGCCGCCTCGAGTTGCTGCCACTGAGCCACGGTCTCTGTCCATTGGGTCGAGTCCGCCGTCGCGGGAGTGCTGTCCTGCTGACGGTCGGTGCAGCCCATCAAGGCAAGGAAAGTGACCAGATAAAGTACCCGTTTGACGTTCATAAGATGATTAGTTCGGTGCAAAGGTAGCAAAAACAATGCAAAAAGTAGTCAGATTTTCCAATAAATGGTTATCTTTGTAATCGTAAAACTTGAATTCAGCCTATGAAACATCTTACGATGCTCTCTTGCGCGGCCTTCGCCCTGCTGCTGGTGAGCTGCGGAAAGAAGCAGCAGAACGAGAATCTGGACCTCGATTTCGAACCCATCGAAATCACCACGGTGGCCGACCCCGACTTCACGGAGTCGAACACGGTGACGTCGGGTGCTTCCACCTTCGCCTACACCATTTCGCGCACGGCCTCGGATTCCTTGCCGATGATTGACGACGGGATGAACCATTGCTTCAAGGATAATGTGGTGAAAATCGTCGTGACGCGCGACGGAGCGGCTTATTTCGACCGCACGTTCACCAAGCAAAGTTTTGCGAAATTCCTTTCGTCGTCCGACGCGGAGCAGAGCACGCTGGGCGGTGTGAAGTTCAATAAATGCGAGTCGGGCCGCATGTTGTTCCAAGTGAACATCAGTTCGCCCGTGGGCGACATCAATGTTCCCTTCGACGTGACCGTGGAGAGCGATGGTTCGTGCTCCGTGGCGATGGGCGAGTTGGAAGCTTAAACCCATCAGGGCTGGAGAAAGTCCTGACGAACGATTTTCCTTTACAAAAGCGCGGGCAATTGTTCGGCCAGCGCCAGCATATCGGGCAGAACGAGGTCGGCGCCCGCATCGCGCAGAATCTTGTCTGGCAAAGGACCCGTGTTGACGGCAATCGTGAAGATGCCGGCGGCCCGAGCGGCTTCAACGCCGAGGGGCGCATTCTCCACCACAATCGCCTCGCTGGCCTCGACTCCCGCTTTCTGCAGTCCCTTGAGGTAAGGCTCAGGGTAAGGTTTTCCCATGGTTACGTCAAAGGCTGTCACCATCAGTTCCTGGCAGAAAAGGCCCGGATAGGCAAGGTTGAGGCGGTCGAGCAGCGACAGTTGTCCGCTCCCCGTCACGATGACGCGCTTCAGTCCCACGGCCTTCACCCAGGATAAAACGCGGTCCATTCCGGGCATTGGCTTTGCTTCGGGGCAGGTGTTGAAGAATTCACTCTTCGTTTTGTATATTTTCTTGCACTCCTCCTCCGTGGCGTCGCGACCCCAAGTCCGTTGGGCCAAGGCGTTGATGGTTCCGGAACCGGTGCGGCCTTCGTTCATATACACTTCCTCCCGAGTCATGGAGAGACCGTGCGCCGCAACAGCATGAATCCAGCTATCGACATGGTTCGGCATACTGTCGAACAGCACGCCGTCCATGTCGAACAAAATAGTTTTTATCATTTACAGACGAGCCTTGATAGCTTCGGTCTCTTTCTCGTAACCGGGTTTGCCGAGAAGAGCAAACATGTTCTTCTTGTAGGCCTCCACGCCGGGCTGGTTGAACGGATTCACCTCCAGCAACAGACCGCTGATGCCGCAGGCCAGTTCGAAGAAATAGATGAGTTGGCCGAGGTTGTAGGCGTCGAGGCGGTCAATCACCAGACGCATGTTGGGAACTCCGCCATCCACATGAGCGAGCTGAGTGCCCAGTTCGGCCATCTTGTTCACCTCGTCCACGCGCTTGCCCGCGATG
>JABUUA010000036.1:46228-52557 GCA_021443405.1 Bacteroidaceae bacterium | reverse complement strand
GACTATCGGTGAATAATCCGCAAACACCTCAACGATGATACAGCGTCTCCAATCGATTTACTTGCTCATCTCTGCCATCCTGCAGGTGATTTGCCTGAGCCTTCCGCTCGGTCGACTGGTGGGCGAGAACGGCGAGCAAATGGGACAGCTCTACAACTTGCTGTTGCGCTCCGTTACGGGCGAGGCAAGTTTCAGTCCTTGGGCCTTATTCGCCCTCCTTCTCACCAGCGCAACGCTCACGTTCATCGACATCTTTCTGTTCAAGAAACGGGCGCTGCAGATGCGCGTGGCCTCGTTCACTTGCATCCTGCTCCTCGGTTACTACGCTTATCTGGCTTTCTTCGTGTGGAACATTGAAGCCAGTTACACGCCGAGCATCACGGCAGCCTTCCCCTTCGTAGCCATCGTGCTCAACTACCTCGCCTTCCGAGGCATCCTGCGCGACGAGTTGTTGGTGAAGTCTCTCGACCGTCTGAGATAAGATGTTCCACGAGGATAACCGCAAGGGGCCTGGGAAATTCCCAGGCCCCTTGCGGTTTATCTGAACGAATCCGTTAGTAATTTGATTTCTATCGTGGGCGCGATGCGCTCGTACAATATATTATATACGGCATCGAGAATAGGCATGTTCACGTGCATGTGGCGGTTGATGTCCTTCATACACTTGGTTCCAAAGTAGCCCTCGGCTATCATCTCCATCTCGAACTGGGCGCTCTTCACCGAGTAGCCCTTGCCTATCATCGTACCGAACACGCGGTTACGCGAGAAGTTGGAATAGCCCGTGACGAGCAAGTCGCCCATATACACCGAGTCAATGATATTGCGGTCGATAGGGTGCACAGCGTTGCAGAAGCGTTCCATCTCCTGCGAGGCATTGGTCATGAGCACGGCCTGGAAGTTGTCGCCATACTTCAGTCCGTTGCAGATGCCCGCGGCAATGGCGTACACGTTCTTCAGCACCGAAGCGTATTCAATACCCAGCACGTCGTCGCTCGTCTTGGTCTTGATGTAGTCGCTGGCAATAAGGTCGGCGAAAGCCTCGGCTTTCACTGGGTCGGCACAGCCCACGGTCAGATACGTCAACCGGCCCAACGCCACCTCCTCAGCGTGGCTCGGGCCTCCCAACACCGCCAGATTTTCGTCTGGTACGCCGTAAACTTGGTGGAAATATTCCGAGCAGACGAGGTTCTCGTCGGGCACAATGCCCTTGATGGCCGTGAGGATGAACTTATCACGCAGGCGCACCTTCAGTTTTTTGAGGTGACCCTTCAGGTAAGGCGACGGCGTGACAAAGATAAGCGTCTGGCAGTTGGACACCACTTCGTTAATATCGCTGGAGAAGTGGATGCGGTGCACGTCGAAGTGCACGCTGGTAAGATAGGCAGGATTGTGGCTGAGACGCTTGAATTCTTCTATGCGATCGTCGCGCCGCATGTACCACCAAATCTCGTCGGTGCTCTCGAGCAGTATCTTGGCGATGGCTGTCGCCCAGCTACCGCCGCCCATGATTGCGATTTTTCCTATGCAGTCCACGTTGCGATTTGGTCCTGACTGGGTTTATCAATAGCGAGTTTATACTTCTTGACAATCTCAATAATCTGCTGCTGTATCTTGGCAGGGTTGGCATCCTTCAAGGTGGACACCAAATTGTAACCTGCCTTGCGCAGCACGGGGATAAGGTCGGCCGGGATGCCTTTCTCAAGGAACAGTTCGTCCTTGTCGCGGGGCGCTTTCACTTCCGGCTTCATCTGCGGGAAGAACAATACTTCCTGAATGAAGGGTTTACCCGTCATCAGCATGGCCAAACGGTCGATGCCGATGCCGATGCCACTGGTAGGAGGCATGCCATACTGCAGGGCGCGCAAGAAGTCGTGGTCGATAATCATGGCCTCGTCGTCGCCCTTGTCGGCCAGTTTCATCTGGTCGATGAAGCGCTCTTCCTGGTCGATGGGGTCGTTGAGCTCACTGTAAGCGTTGGCCAGTTCCTTGCCGTTGACCATCAGTTCAAAGCGCTCGGTGAGGCCCGGCTTTGAGCGGTGCATCTTGGTCAGGGGCGACATCTCCACGGGATAATCGGTGATGAAAGTGGGCTGAATGAAGGTTCCTTCGCAAGTCTCGCCGAAGATTTCGTCGATAAGTTTGCCCTTGCCCATCGTCTCATCCACCTCGATGCCCAACTTCTTGGCGACGTCGCGCATTTCTTCCTCGCTCATGCCGTTCAGGTCGTAACCCGTCTTCTCCTTGATGGCGTCGAGGATGGGCAAGCGACGGAAGGGCGCCTTGAAGCTGATGACCTTGCCGTCGATCTCGGTCTCGGGCTTGCCATTCACCGCGATGCAGATTTCCTCCAGCAATTGCTCGGTGAACGACATCATCCAGTTATAGTCCTTATAGCTGACATACAGTTCCATGCACGTGAACTCGGGGTTATGGTTCTTGTCCATTCCCTCGTTGCGGAAGTTCTTTCCTATTTCGTACACGCCCTCGAAACCGCCTACAATCAGTCGCTTCAAGTAGAGCTCGGTGGCGATGCGCATATACATAGGAATGTTGAGCGCATTGAAATGGGTGATGAAGGGGCGCGCCGTTGCACCGCCGGCAATAGCCTGCAGGGTGGGCGTCTCCACTTCTGTGTAGCCGTGTCGGTCGAAGAAAGCACGCATGGTGCGCAATATCACGCTCCGCTTGAGGAAGGTTTCCTTCACGCCTTCGTTGACAATCAAGTCCACGTAACGTTGGCGGTAGCGCAGTTCGGGGTCGTCAAACGAGTCGAACGTCTGGCCGTCCTTCTCTTTTACAATGGGAAGGGGCTTCAGACTCTTGGCCAGCACGGTCAGTTCCTGGGCGTGAACGCTGATTTCTCCCGTTTTGGTGCGGAACACATAACCTTTCACGCCGATGAAGTCGCCCAAGTCGAGGCACTTCTTGAACACCACATTGTAGAGGTCTTTATTCTCGTCGGGACAGATGGCGTCGCGCTGCACATACACCTGGATGCGGCCCTTCGAGTCCTGCAGTTCGGCAAAACCAGCCTTACCCATTATACGACGGCCCATCATTCGGCCGGCGATGGCCACGCACCGACTGTTCTCGGGCGTTGCGGCCTCACGGACATCGTTGCCTTCCTCGTCCTTGCCGACAATGGGGAGGTCAACGAACGCGCTTATGATGTCGGTGGAAAAAGCATTGGTCGGGTATTCGGCTGCGGGATAAGGGTCAATTCCCAGGTCACGCATCTGCTGGAGATTATTGCGGCGAACGATTTCTTGTTCGCTCAGTTCCAATATATTCATTCTTATTTTATTTAGCTAATACGGCACAAAGGTACAAAAAAATTACGAACTGCTGAAACGCAACGGAGAAAATCTGCAAGGGAGACCGCGGACCGCTAACTGCACATCCGAACGCTTTCATCTTGAGACGCATAAACGGTTCATCCATCAATGAGGCCGACGCTCAGAGGCGAACCGTCTTGTTCAGCAGATAATGGTCGAGCAAGGTCATGGCCGCCATAGCCTCCACCACGGGCACGGCACGCGGCAACACGCAGGCGTCGTGCCGACCTCGCGCCTTCAACAGCGTGGGCTGACCGTCCTGTGTCACCGTCTCCTGTTCCATGAGCAGCGTGGCGACAGGCTTGAAAGCGACGCGGAAATAGATATCCTGACCGTTGGAGATGCCGCCCTGAATGCCACCGCTTCGGTTCGTTCGGGTGGTGATGCCGCCGCGACCGTCGGGCACGAACACATCGTTCTGCTCACTACCACGCTGTGCGGCACCGGCGAAACCCAGTCCGTATTCAAAACCCTTCACGGCGTTGATGCTCAGCATAGCCGCACCCAGCGAGGCATGCAACTTGCCGAAGGCGGGCGCGCCCAGTCCTACGGGGCAACCTTTCACCACGCAGGCAATCACACCTCCTATGGTGTCGCCCTCGCCCTTCACTTTCCAGATGAGGTCGGCCATGCGCTCCGCCGTCGCCGCGTCGGGACAACGGACGGCGTTTTGCTCGGCGAGGGAGAGGTCGTAATCGGCATACGTGCCGGGCAACACGATGTCGCCCACCTGCTGGGTATAGGCCGTCACGCTGATGCCGAGCTGACGAAGGGCCAGCATCGCCAGGGCGCCGCCCACGACACGACTGACCGTTTCGCGCGCCGAACTGCGACCGCCGCCTCGGTGGTCGCGCAGACCGAACTTCTGTTCGTAGGTGAAATCGGCATGGCTGGGGCGGAAAACGTTGCGCAGGTTCTCGTAGTCCGACGAGTGCTGATTGGTGTTGCGCACCAAGAAACCTATGGGCTGACCCGTGGTCTTGCCCTCGAACACACCGCTGAGCCACTCCACGCGGTCGGCCTCCTTGCGGGCCGTGGTCAGACGGCTCTGCCCGGGACGGCGACGATCCAGTTGCTGCTGGATGAAGTCCTCGTCCAGTTCGATGCCAGCCGGCATGCCATCCACCACGCCTCCTACGGCCGGTCCGTGACTCTCGCCGAAGGTCGTGAGGCGGAATAAGGTTCCGAACGTGTTCATTCCAGGGTTACTTACAACCGCCGCAACCGCCCGAACAACCGCCGCCGCAATCGCCGCCGCAGTCGCCACAACCGCCGCCGCAGCCACATTCTCCAGCCAACATCTTGGCCATCTGCTCTATTTCGGCGTTTGTTGCCTCGCGGTTCTCGGTCACCACGCCCACAAACTGCAGGGTGTGTCCGGCGAGAGGATGGTTGAGGTCAACGGTTATCGTCGTGTCGGTAATCTCCACGATGGTGCCGTTGAAGCGCTCGCCCTCGGCATTGTTCAAGGGCACGACGGCCCCTTCATATATATAATCGGTGTTGAGTTTTCCGTCGATTTCAAAGACGTTGCGGGGCAAAGCCTGCACCGCCTCCTCGAAACGAGGGCCATAGGCCAGCTCGGGAACGAGGGTGAAATCGAACTTCTCGCCCTTTTGCAAAGGAACAATGTGCGCCTCGAAGTCGTCGAGGGTCAGTCCCATGCCGCTGATGAACTGGAAAGGATGCGCTTCCGTGGCCTTCTCCACCATTTCGTGCTTGCCGTCGAAATCGGCGAAGAGCTCGTAGGCAACGGTAATGTATTTGTTACTGATTTCCATATTTTGGTTGTTATTTATTGATGTCGCACGTTCTTTGTGCGGGCGAGCTGGACCGCTTTTCTGCCCGTCGCCCTACATTTAACGCACAAAGATAGCCATTTTTAACGAATATTTCACTATCTTTGTGCAAATAAACCACGCTAACGATGAAAACAAACTTTCTCCTTGCAGCTATGCTGCTCCTTACCGCCACCGGCGCAAAGGCACAGACAGTGCTGGTCGGCGACACCCAGTTGATGAGTCCCGCCGACTTCGGCATCACCACGAATCTGCGCTCGTGGGACGGCAACGCCACCGTCAAGACCGCCGGAAAGGCCCGTAAGATAAAGGAGGACTACCAGATGTTGCTGGGCAAGCGACACCACTGCACCAATCGTGGCACGGAACAGCGCTATACGCTCACCAACGCACAAGGCGACGAGTTGACCCTCGTGATGCGACGCTACCGCGACGGATATGCTTTCCGTTACGAGCTGGCGGCCAAGCCCGGCGAGGTGTTTACCGCCGACAACACACGCTACCACTGCCCTGCTTCGGCCCTACGCTGGACGTCGCGCTACACGGGGGCTGGTTACGAAAACTTCTTCCCGCTCTGTCCCGGTGGGGTTTCGCCCGAGCGCGCCGACGACACGAACTGGGCCTATCCTGCCCTCTTTGAACTGACGACGGGCACCTACGCTCTCATCACCGACTCCTATTCGCCCGCATTCAACTGCGGCACCACGCTGTCGAACAAGGACGACCGCAACGTCTATTCCGTGCAACTCATCGGCGACGAGCCCATGGCCACCGCCGACTGGCACTCGGCTTGGCACGTGGTCATCACGGGGACATTGGCCGACGTGGTGGAATCCACGCTGGTGACCGACGTGGCCGAACCGTGCAAACTGGCCGACACGAGCTGGATTCAGCCCGGCGTCAGCAGTTGGATTTACTGGGCTTATAACCACGGTTCGCAAGAGTACTCCATACTGAAGGAGTACGTTGACCTTGCCGTCGATATGCACTGGCCTTACACGTTGGTGGACGCGGAGTGGGACCAGATGCGCGGCGGCAATATCGAACAGCTGGTGCAGTACGCATGTGACCGCGGCATCAAGCCGATGATATGGTATAACTCAACCACAGGTTGGTATGGCAATGGTTCGCCCACGCCACAGCATTTACTCAATGAAGCGGACAGCCGCGAGCGCGAGTTTGCCAAGATTGCAGG
>JABUUA010000036.1:33189-46219 GCA_021443405.1 Bacteroidaceae bacterium | reverse complement strand
GGGCGTGAAGATAGATTTCTTTGCCGACGACAACTGCAAGATAACCAATTATTACCGCGAACTGTTGGAGTGCGCCGCGAAGCACCACCTGACCGTCAACTTCCACGGCGCCACCATTCCCCACGGATGGCAGCGAACGTACCCGAATCTGGTCTCGTGCGAGGCGGTGTACGGGGCTGAGTGGTACAATAACAACGGCCGACTGACCAATCGTGCCGCCCGCCACAACGCCACCCTGCCCTTCACGCGTAACGTGATTGGCTCCATGGACTATACGCCCTGCACGTTCACAGATTCGCAGCATCCCCACATCACCACCCATGCCCACGAACTGGCCCTTACCGTGCTCTTCGAGTCGGGCGTGCAGCACATGGCCGACCGTCCCTCGGCCTACACGTCGCAACCTATCGAGGTGCGTGAGATGCTGAGCAGTCTTCCCACCGCATGGGACGAGACGTTGCTGCTGGCGGGATACCCTGGTGAAGAGGTGGTGATGGCACGCCGCAAGGGCGAACATTGGTATGTGGCGGGCATCAACGGCACAGACGGCGAGAAGACGCTCCGCTTCTCTCTCAAGCGACTCGGCAAGACGGCGAAGGAGGCCACCTTATTCGGCGACAGCGGCGAGCAATTGAAGTTTGCCATCACCCGCCCCAATGTGCAGCAGGAAATGCAGGTGAAGTGCGACGCACGCGGCGGTTTCGTGATGGTTTTGTAAGGAGATAAATACTTATCCCTCACTATAAAAGTGCATAGACGGCGCGTCTGTCTATGCACTTTTTCTTTACGAGCGGACGGACCCCTGCCGAGGGGGTCGGAAAGACATCCTTATGTGTGGGCTCAAACGTCCTTATGTTTGAGCTCAGACGTCCTTATGTTTGAGCTCAGACGTCCTTATGTCTAAGGCCAGACGACCTATTGTCTCTCGCGACTCGTCCGCACCTTTAATCTGACGGAATCTTAATACTCGATTTTGTCCTCCTTGAGCGTCCAGGCACGGAAGGCGGCTTGTGCCTCGTCGCGCATCAGCGGACGGAGGGGGATGGCCCGTTCTGTGTAGGGACGCGCTATTTCCTGATAGATGAAATCATCGCCAAACCCGATGGCGTCGGCGTCTTTCTTGGTGTTGCCGTACCAGATTTCGCGCACGCCGGCCCAGTAGAGCGCACTGAGACACATGGGGCACGGTTCGCACGACGTATAGCAGACGCAGCCCTCGAGTCGGAACGAGCCGAGCCGCTGACACGCGGCCCGGATGGCACTCACCTCGGCGTGGGCTGTGGGGTCACAGTTGGCCGTCACGCGATTCACGCCCGTGGCCACCACCTCGCCATCCTTCACGATGACAGCGCCGAAGGGACCTCCGCCCTCGGCCACATTGGCCACACTCAGGTCGATGGCCAGTTGCATAAATTCTCGCATCGGTTCGTTGTTCATGGTTGCAAAGGTTTTCTTGCGGCAAATATAGGCATATTCGCCCAATCTTCCAAGTCTTTCCCGCATTTTTTCACTCCGCGCGACACCGAGGGCGCCGAAGGATTCTTTGCCAGATTTCCGCATCCCGAAGGCGCGGCAAGGCGACATTTGCTTCCTATTATATATAAATAATGTATCAAATGTTTGCTAAACTGACGATTTTTACATAATTTTGCAGTTCATTTCGTTAGGTAATAGGTAAAAAGACAATACACAATATGAAGCATTCACTTCGCAGCTCTGTCTGCACAGAAGGCCGCCGCATGGCGGGCGCCCGCGCACTGTGGGTGGCCAACGGCATGAAGCGTGAGCAATTTGGTAAGCCCATCATAGCCATCGTCAACAGTTTCACCCAGTTCGTTCCCGGGCACACCCATCTCCACGAGATTGGACAAATCGTGAAACAGGAGATTGAGCAACTCGGTTGCTACGCCGCCGAGTTCAACACCATCGCCGTGGACGACGGCATCGCCATGGGCCACGACGGCATGCTGTATTCGCTGCCCAGCCGCGACATCATCGCCGACTCGGTGGAATACATGGTGAACGCCCACAAGGCCGACGCCATGGTGTGCATCTCGAACTGCGACAAAGTGACCCCCGGCATGCTGATGGCTGCCATGCGCCTCAACATTCCCGCCGTGTTCGTGAGCGGCGGACCGATGGAGGCCGGCAAGGTGAACGGCGAGAATGCCGACCTCATCACCGCCATGATCAAGGGCGGAGACCCCACCGTGAGTGACGAGGAACTGCAGGTGGTCGAGCATTCGGCCTGCCCCGGTTGCGGCGCCTGCTCGGGCATGTTCACCGCCAATTCCATGAACTCTCTCACCGAGGCCTTGGGTTTTTCTCTACCCGGCAACGGTTCGATACTGGCCACCCACGTCAATCGCGTGCAGTTGTTCCGCGATGCGGCCAAGCTCATCGTGAAGAACGCACTGGCTTACTACGAGGACGGCGACGAGAGCGTGCTGCCCCGCAGCATAGCCACCCGTCAGGCTTTCCTCAATGCCATGACCCTCGACATCGCCATGGGCGCCAGCACCAATACGGTGCTCCACCTGCTGGCCGTGGCACAGGAGGGCGGCGTTGACTTCACCATGAGCGACATCGACGCGCTCAGCCGCAAGGTGCCTTTCTTGTGCAAGCTCGCCCCCAACTGGCAGAAGTACAGCATTCAGGAGGAGAATCGCGCCGGCGGTATCCTGGGCATCCTTGGCGAACTGGCCAAAGGCGACCTGCTCGACCTTACGTGCCGCCGCGTCAACGGCGCCACACTGGGCGACGACATTGCCCGCTACTCCATCACCGGCCCGACCATCGACCCCGAAGCTCTGCGCATCTACTCATCGGCGCCCGCAGGTAAGTTCTCCACCAAGATGGGAAGTCAGGACACACAATGGCCCAGCCTCGACACCGACCGCGCCAACGGTTGCATCCGCGACATCGAACACGCCTACACCAAAGACGGCGGCATGGCCGTGCTCTTCGGTAACATCGCCCAGGACGGCTGCGTGGTGAAGACCGCAGGCGTGGCTCCCGAGCTCTGGCACTTCGAGGGTCCCGCCGTTGTCTTCGACTCGCAGGAGGACGCTTGCGAGGGCATCTTGGGCGGAAAGGTGAAGAAAGGCGACTGCGTGGTCATTACGCACGAGGGTCCCAAGGGCGGTCCCGGCATGCAGGAGATGCTTTACCCCACCTCGTACATCAAGAGCATGCACATGGGTAAGGAGTGTGCCCTCATCACCGACGGGCGCTTCTCGGGCGGCACCAGCGGCCTGAGCATCGGCCACATCAGCCCGGAAGCTGCCAGCGGCGGCAATATAGGCAAAATCAAGGACGGCGACATCATCGTCATCGACATCCCGGGCCGCAGCATCAACGTGCAACTCTCCGACGAGGAACTGGCCGCCCGTCCGCAACAGCCGCTCAAGCGTCAGCGCGTGGTGAGCAAGGCCTTGCGCGCCTACGCCCAGTCCGTGGCCAGCGCCGACAAAGGCGGTGTGCGCATCATCGACTAAGTCCACCGGGGGCCACGACCGCACGTCACCGCCCCCGCAGCACTATATCGCAAAACTCTCAACGCTACAACAGAAATGGAACTTAGAGGTTCAGAAATCTTAATGGAGTCGCTCAAGGCACAAGGCGTGCAGACCATCTTCGGCTATCCCGGCGGAAGCATCATGCCTGTCTATGACGCACTCTACGACTATACACGAGGAGAAAAGAAAGCCTTCGACCATATCCTTGTCCGTCACGAACAGGGCGCCATCCACGCCGCACAAGGTTTTGCCCGCGTGAGCGGCGCGGTGGGCACGGTGATTGTAACCAGCGGACCGGGCGTAGCCAACACACTCACGGGCGTGGCCGACGCTATGATTGACTCCACTCCCGTGGTGGTGATTGCCGGTCAGGTGGGCGTGGGCGTGCTCGGTTCCGACGCTTTCCAAGAACTCGACCTTATAACCGTGGCACAACCCATCTGCAAGTGGGTGTACCAGATTCGCCGTCCCGAGGACATTCCCTGGGCGGTGAGCAAGGCTTATTACCTGGCCAAGTCGGGACGTCCCGGCCCCGTGGTGCTCGACTTCCCCAAGAATGCACAGGTCTCCAAGTGCGACTATATGCCCAGCACCGTGAACTTCGTGCGCTCCTACATTGCGTCGCCGCTGCCCAAGGACGACGCCATGCGCGAGGCCGCCGCACTACTCAACAGCGCCCAGAAGCCGCTGGCCCTCGTGGGTCAGGGCGTGGAACTGGGCGGCGCACAGGAAGAACTGAAGACTTTCCTCGAGAAAGCCGACATCCCCGCCGGTCGCACCATGCTCGGTCTGTCGGCGCTCCCCAGCAATCATCCCCTCAACGTGGGCATGCTGGGCATGCACGGCAACCTGGCCCCGAACTTGAAACAGCAGGAGGCCGACGTGGTGATTGCCATCGGCATGCGCTTCTCTGACCGCGTGACGGGCAATCTCAACACCTACCTCAAGCAGGCGAAGGTCATCCATCTGGACATCGACAACGCCGAGATAGACAAGAACGTGAAGACCGACGTGGCCATCGTGGCCGACTGTAAGGAGGCGCTCCCCATGCTCACCGCCTTGGTCCACAAGGCCGACCATAAGGCGTGGCGCGACAGTTTCGCCCCGCTGAACGAACGGGAGCAGAGCCGCGTCATCGAGAAAGCCATCCACCCCCAGAGCGGTCCGCTGCTTATGGGAGAGGTGGTAAACGCCGTGGCCGAGGCCACGCAAGGCATGGGCGTGACGGTTACCGATGTAGGCCAGAACCAACTCTTCGCCACGCGCTACTCGCGCTACCACACACCGCGCTCCATCATCACCAGTGGTGGCTTGGGCACTATGGGCTACGGTCTGCCCGCCGCCATCGGCGCGACCTTCGCCGAGAAAGAGCGTCCCGTGTGTGTTTTCCTGGGCGACGGCGGTCTGCAAATGGTCATTCAGGAGCTGGGCACCATTATGGAATATCACTGTCCCGTGAAGATTGTGCTCATGAACAACAACTTCCTGGGCAACGTGCGCCAGTGGCAGAACATGTTTTTCCAGAAGCGCTATGCCTTCACACACATGCTCAACCCCGACTACGCGCAGATATGCGCCGGCTACGGCATCGCCTACGAGCGTGTGACGGACCGCAACGACCTGCCCGCCGCCGTGGAGCGCATGCTCGCGGCCAAGGGCGCTTATTTCCTGGAGACCGTCATCATGGAGGAAGACGACGTGATGCCCATGACCCCTCCCGGCGCTTCGGTGAATGATATGATGTTGGAAAAGGAGGCTAACAATGGATAAGCAGTTATATACCATACTCATCTATTCGGAGAATGTGGTGGGTATCCTCAATCTTGTGACCGCAGTGTTCACCCGTCTTCAGGTGAACATCGAGAGCCTGAACGTGTCGCCGTCGGGCATCCCGAACGTGCACAAATACACCGTCACCATCTTCAGCGACGACGAACAACAGGTGAAGAAACTCGTGAAGCAGATAGAAAAGAAGGTGGACGTCATCAAGGCCGACTACTATCTCGACAGCGAAATCTTCACCAGCGAAGTGGCGTTGTTCAAGATTTCCACGCCCATCGTGATGGCGCATCCCGAGATTTCGCGCCTCATCCGCCACACCGACTCGCGGATGCTGGAGGTGAATGAGACGTACATCTCCGTTCACGTGTGCAGTTCTTCCAAGATTATCATCGAACTCTACAAGGCCTTGGCACGCTTCAAGTGCATTCTGCAATACACGCGCAGCGGCTGCGTGGCCATCACGCGCGGCAAGGAAGAAAAGGTGTCGGCCTTCCTCAAGGAGCACCAGAACGCCCAGCTCCGCTTCATGGAGGAGGGCATCAATAACGACGAGGCCTGATGATGGAGAAGATAGATAGCTACGAGTGTTTCGTCGAACCCTTCCACGTGGACTTCACCGGCCGCGTGTTCATGGGGGTGCTGGGCAACCATCTGCTCAACGCCGCCGGCAAGCATTCCACCCGTCGCGGCTGGGGCATCGGTGCGCTCAACGAGACGCAGCACACATGGGTGCTGAGCCGTCTGTCCATCGAACTCTACGACATGCCTCGTCAGTACGAGCACTTCGAGGTGAAGACGTGGGTGGAGGGCGTGATGAAACTCTTTACCAACCGTAACTTCGCCATCCTGCGTCCCGACGGTTCCGCCTATGGCTATGCCCGCAGCGTGTGGGCGATGATTGACTTGGAGACGCGACGCCCGTGCGACTTGCTCTCGCTCTACGACGGCGACATATGCCGCTACGTGGTGACGGACGAGGAGAACGACTGCCCCATCGCCGGACACGGTCGCTTCCGTTTCCGCGAACCGGAGCTGGTGCGCACCATCGACACGTATTACAGCGACGTGGACATCAACGGACACATCAACAGCATCAAGTACATCGAGCACATTCTCGACCTCTTCCCGAAAGAGCGTTTCAAGTCGCAGAGCATCGAACGCTTCGAGATTGCCTACAAGGCCGAGAGCCACCTGGGCGACCGTCTCTCGTTCTACACGCAGCCGGTAAGCGCCGACGAAGTGGATGTGGAGGTACGGAAGAACGAGGCCGAAGTGGTCTGTCAGGCAAAGATTCGATTCCGAACAGCAACAATATAGTATTAACAATCATAATTCAAAACACACAAATGATGGCTAAAATGAATTTTGGCGGCGTCATCGAGGAAGTGATGACCCGCGAGGAGTTCCCTCTGGAGAAGGCACGCGAAGTGCTAAAGAACGAGACCATCGCCGTCATCGGTTACGGTGTTCAGGGTCCCGGTCAGGCGTGCAACCTGCGCGACAACGGCTTCAACGTCATCGTGGGCCAGCGTCAGGGTAAGACGTACGAGAAGGCAGTGGCCGACGGTTGGGTACCCGGCAAGACCTTGTTCTCCATCGAGGAGGCCGCTGAGAAGGGCACCATCGTCATGTGCCTGCTCTCCGACGCCGCAGTGATGAGCGTATGGCCCACCCTGCAGCCCTACCTCACCCCCGGCAAGGCTCTCTATTTCTCCCACGGTTTTGCCATCACATGGAGCGACCGCACCGGCTGTGTTCCTCAGAAGGACATCGACGTCATCATGGTAGCTCCCAAGGGTAGCGGCACCTCGCTGCGCACCATGTTCCTCGAGGGCCGTGGTCTCAACAGCTCATACGCCGTTTATCAGGACGCCACGGGCCGCGCTCTCGAGCGCACGCTGGCACTGGGCATCGGCATCGGTTCGGGCTATCTGTTCGAGACCACCTTCCAGCGCGAGGCCACCTCTGACCTGACGGGTGAGCGCGGTTCGCTGATGGGCGCCATCCAGGGTCTGCTGCTGGCTCAGTACGAGGTACTGCGCGAGAATGGTCACTCGCCCTCGGAGGCTTTCAACGAGACCGTTGAGGAACTCACACAGTCGCTCATGCCGCTGTTCGCACAGAAGGGTATGGACTGGATGTATGCCAACTGCTCTACCACCGCTCAGCGCGGTGCCCTGGACTGGATGGGCCCCTTCCACGATGCTTGCAAGCCCGTGGTAGAGAAACTCTACGCCAGTGTGAAGTGCGGCAACGAGGCTCAGATTTCTATCGACGCCAACTCGAAGCCCGACTATCGTGAGGGTCTGGAGAAGGAGCTCGCTGCCCTGCGCGAGAGCGAAATGTGGCGCACGGCCGTTACGGTTCGCCAGCTCCGTCCCGAGAACAACTAAGGAATTCTCCCTTTCCACCTAATGAAAGCCCGGTCCCCACGAGGGAACCGGGCTTTCATTTTGTCGGTACTTTTCTTTAGTCATAAGGAGGCCTGAAATACAGCACTTAGCAGCCGCGACTTCGACACGCACGTGACGAGGACTTTTTTCTTAGGAAAATTGGCTCAGTCACCCAGAAAAAAAACGATTTTCCTAAGGAAACCGGAGGTCTCCCTCCGCGCGTCAAAGATTTTCCCTCTGCGTGACAGCGGTTCTTCAGGCTGGAGAGCCGTGGTTCGTTTAGTGCCAAAAATCGTCTTTTCCCAAGTAGCGCCAGTCGGCATCGGTGGCCTGCGGCGAGGCAGTGGGCTCGATGCGGCGTATCTTCACGCGGGCGTCGTCCCAGTACGTGGGCCAACCTTTGTAAATACCGCCCAGGAAAAATACCGAGAATCGGTGGTATCCCTTGGCCAACGCAATCTGTCGGCCGCCCATGGTGTGGCGCGGAACGCCGAGCTGAGAGTTGTCCACCACGGTCTTGCCGTCGATAAAGAGTTGGTGGTTGCACGTAGAAAACTCGTAAACGGCATCCTCGGGAATGTAGAGATAACCGCTGGCCTGTGCGGCATAGTCGGTAGGTTCACTGGCTTCCGCAGCGGCGCGAGAGAGGGTGCGAATCTTCTCTGGCACAGCGGCAATGCCAGCGTCCGAGGCCGTGCAGGCGCGCAGTTCCAAGGCGCTCTGGTAGCGTCCGGCCCAGCGATCCATGACCAGACCGGGCTCCAAGTCCTTCACCTTGCAGCCGGGCAGACAGGTCATCTTCTCCACCACGATGGTGCGAGGCTTACCCACCAAGCCGCAGGGCAGCACGCAGGCGGTGCGCACGGTGGTGGAATGGGTGAAGCAAAGCGGCTCGGTGTAGGTGGTGCTGGCGGCAGTAGGGTCGCTTCCGTCGAGCGTATAGACGATGCGTTCGGGGCGTGTGGTCTCCAGTGTCAGCACGGTGGCGTCGGTGAAAGCGATGTGACCTATGCTTCCCTCAGGCTGCTGGGGCTGCGGTGTGTGGAAGGGAATGCCGAGAGACTGCAGGCGCAGCGCGTGCCAACCGTCGGCGCGACGGCAGAAGTCGGCGAAGTCGCGCGTCTCCATCGGACTCCACGCCACCTCGGAGAGGGCGAGAGCACGCGGGTAGAGTTTGTTCTCAAGCTCCACGCCGTTGTGGGTGTATTCCGACCAGTTGTTGGCCTGCACGCCCAGTACGAAGCGGGCCTTGTCGGTGCCGCGCAGCGCGGCAGGCACGGGGTCGTAGGCATAGACCTTGGCAATGGGGAAGTAGCCGCCGATGTAGCACGACTCCTCCAACTGGGGGTCGCCTTGGTAGTAATCGAAATAGAAACCGTGCGACGAGGGCGTCATCAGCACTTCGTGCTCCATCTTGGCAGCGGCAATACCGCCCTCCTCACCGCGCCACGACATCACGATGGCGCTCTGGCTCAAGCCTTCGCCCTCCAGAATCTCGTCCCAACCGATAATCTGCTTGCCCTTCTTGGCCAAGTATTTCTCCATACGGCCGATGATGTAGCTCTGCAACTGGGCTTCCTTCGTAAGGCCGAGTTCTTTCATGCGGGCTTGGCACTTGGGGCACTTGTGCCACTCTTGGCGCGGACTCTCGTCGCCGCCGATGTGGAACAACTTAGAGGGGAAGAGGGGCACGAGCTCGTCGATGACGTCCTGCAGGAAGGTGAACATATCTTCCTTGCCGGGGCACATCACGATTTCTTCCACACCCCACACCTTGCGCAGCGAGACGCTGTCGCCGCGGCACGAGAGATGGGGATAGGCGGCAATGGCGGCCAGCTCGTGACCGGGCATTTCCAGTTCGGGAATCACCTCCATGTGGTGCTGGGCGGCATAAGCCACCACGTCACGAATCTCTGCCTGGGTGTAGAAACCGCCCGTGGTGTCGCCTGGTGCTTCCACGCGCACCGAGCCAACGCTCGTAAGCTTCGGGTACTTCTTTATCTCCACGCGCCAACCTTGGTCCTCGGTCAGGTGCCAATGGAGCCGATTGATTTTGTACTTCGACAAGAAGTCAATCTGGCGCTTCACATACTCCACGGGGAGGAAGTGGCGGCAGGGGTCGAGCATGGCGCCGCGGTAAGCAAAGCGGGGCTCGTCCTGAATGCTGAGGGCGGGCACGCGGGCCGACGTCCCGACTGCCACGGGCAGCAGTTGGCGCAGTGTTTGGTAGGCATAGAACAGACCGGCGGCTGTGCTGGCACGGGCCACGATGCCGTCCGTCGTTACGTCCAGTGTGTAGGCCTCTGCACCGCGGACGGCGGCGTCGGTCACAAAGCACACCGTGCCTCGACGCGCCTTTCCGGCACGCGCGGTGGTGCCGAGGTCGGCGGCCAGCAGCGTGGCGGCTTGCTTGGCAGCCTTGCCTTGATAGCAGATGGGGGTGGCGGCACTGAGGTCGAACGTCCCTTGTCCGCTCTGCAAGTGTGCGGGGGCAGGAATAATGTCGGTAGCGGGTCGCTGTGCAGCCATGGGCAGGGCCACGGCGAGCAAAAGGGTTAACAAAACTTTTTTCATTCGGTTGATGGTATTAGTGGTTAGCTTGTCTTTCTTCTTCGTCACAGGTATCGGGCCGTGGCTCCCACGCCGGCTTTCTTCAAGTCCTCGGGCGTGCCGGCGAAAAGTATCTGTCCGCCGCCACGACCACCGTCGGGACCCATATCGATGAGCCAGTCGGCCGATCGGATGACATCGAGGTTATGCTCTATCACCACCACGGAGTTACCCTTGTCCACCAAGCGGTTGAGCACCTCCAGCAGCACGCGGATGTCCTCGAAGTGCAGGCCTGTCGTGGGCTCGTCCAGGATGTAGAGGGTGCGCCCGGTGTCGCGTTTCGCCAGTTCGGTGGCGAGCTTCACGCGCTGACTCTCGCCGCCCGAGAGCGTGGTGGAGGGCTGTCCGAGTTTGATGTAACCAAGACCAACGTCTTGCAACACCTTGATGCGCTGCAGAATGTGAGGAACGTTCTCGAAGAACTCCACGGCCTGATTGATGGTCATGTCCAGAATGTCGGCGATGCTCTTGCCCTTGAAGCGCACCTCCAGCGTCTCGCGGTTGTAGCGCTTGCCACGGCAGTCTTCGCAGGGCACATACACGTCGGGCAGGAAGTTCATCTCTATGGTACGGTAACCGTTGCCCTTGCAGGTTTCGCAGCGACCGCCCTTCACGTTGAACGAGAAACGCCCGGGCTTGTAGCCGCGTATCTTGGCCTCGGGATGCTGCACAAAGAGTGCGCGGATGTCGTTGAACACGCCGGTGTAGGTGGCGGGATTGGAGCGGGGCGTGCGGCCGAGCGGACTCTGGTCCACGTCCACCACCTTATCGATGCCTTCGATGCCTTCGATGGAGGCATAGGGCAGCGGCTCGCGGAGCGAACGGTAGAAGTGTTGGGAGAGAATGGGATGCAGGGTGTCGTTGATGAGCGTTGACTTGCCGCTGCCGCTGACGCCCGTCACGCAGATGAGCTTACCGAGCGGGAACGTCACGTCCACCTGCTTCAGGTTGTTGCCCGTGCAACCGCGCAGCACGAGAGTCTCGCCCGTACCGGCGCGGCGGGTGGCGGGCACTTCGATGCGCTGTTCGCCATTGAGGTACTGACTCGTGAGCGTGTGGGCTTTGAGCATATCGGGGTAAATGCCTTGGAACACCACTTCCCCACCCTTGCGTCCGGCGCGTGGCCCGATGTCGATAATCCAGTCGGCGTTCTCCATCATCTCCTGGTCGTGCTCCACCACGATGATGGTGTTGCCCGTGTCGCGCAGGGTCTTGAGGGAACGGATAAGGCGGATGTTGTCGCGCTGATGGAGTCCGATGCTGGGTTCGTCCAGTATGTAGAGCACATTCACCAGCTGACTGCCTATCTGGGTGGCAAGGCGGATGCGCTGGCTCTCGCCGCCGGACAAACTCAATGAGGCGCGGTTGAGCGATAGATAGTCGAGGCCTACGTCGAGCAGGAACTGGAGACGCGTGCGTATCTCTTTCAGTATCTCGGGCGCAATCTTGCGCTGATGGTCGTTGAGGCGCTCCTCCACGTTGGTGAGCCACTCGTGCAGCTCTTGCAAATCCATGGCGGCGAGCTCGGCGATGTTCTTGCCGTCGATGCGAAAGTGCAGGGCCTCGCGGTTGAGGCGCTGCCCGTGACACTCGGGGCACTCCACTTCGCTACTGAACTGTTCCACCCATTTCTGCGCGGCGGCGCTGTCGTCGTTCTCCTGCGTGGAGCGGATGTATTTCGTCAGTCCCTCGAAGTGGCAGTAATAATCGCCCGATGTTCCGGCCACGGCAGCCGGGATGCAAAGGCGGTCCACCGAGCCGTCGAGAATTTCGTCGATGGCTTCGTCGGCCAACTGCGACAAGGGAGTGTCGAGCGTGCAGCCGTATTTCTCCAAGATGGCTTGCACCTGCCAGAAGATGAGTTGGTTCTTGTATTTCCCCAACGGGGCAATGCCGCCTTCGCGCACACTCTGGGAGCGGTCGGGAAGGATGAGGTCGCGGTCGATGTGGGTGATGCGTCCCAGACCCTTGCAACGCGGGCAGGCGCCCTGGGGACTGTTGAACGAAAAGTCGTGGGGGGCGGGATCGCGGTACGAGATACCCGTGGTGGGGCACATGAGGCGCTTGCTGTAGTGGCGCATGGTCTGCGCCTCCACGTCATAGACCATCATCAGACCTTCGCCGTGCTTCATGGCGCTGGCCACGCTGTTTTGCAGGCGGTGATCGTCGGTCTCGCGCACCACAAGGCGGTCCACCACCACCTCGATGGAGTGGTTTTTATAGCGGTCGAGCTTCATGCCGGGCAGTACTTCCTGCAGCTCACCATCGACTCGCACGTAAAGAAATCCTTTCTTGATGATGGATTCGAACAGTTCTTTGTAGTGACCTTTGCGGTTCTTCACCAGTGGGGCAAGCAGATACACCTTGCGGCCTTGGTAGTCGTCGAGCAGCAGATGCAGAATCTGTTCTTCGGTGTAGCGCACCATGCGCTCGCCGGTCTCGTAGCTAAAGGCCTCGCCCACACGGGCGTAGAGAAGGCGGAGGAAGTCATAGACCTCGGTGGTGGTGCCCACCGTGGAGCGGGGATTGCGGTTGGTGGTCTTCTGCTCGATGCTGATGACGGGCGAGAGTCCCGATATCTTGTCCACATCGGGACGCTCCATATTGCCCAGAAAATTGCGGGCATAGGCAGAGAAGGTCTCGATGTAGCGGCGCTGCCCTTCGGCGCAGATGGTGTCGAAAGCCAACGACGACTTGCCGCTGCCGCTCAAGCCAGTGATTACCACA
>JABUUA010000036.1:22406-31975 GCA_021443405.1 Bacteroidaceae bacterium | reverse complement strand
CCCACGCGTATGGCGTCGTCGATGTAGTAGGTGATGGCTGACAACGCCTCGTCGGCGCGCATGCCCCGGATGTCAAGGTCCTGCCGGAAGTTGAGCTGCGTCTGATGCATCTGCTCTTGCGTCTGCCGACTGATGTAGGTGTTGACAGGCTTGGCATCTTCCTCCTGGGGAGCGGTGGCGGGTTCCAGGCGGGATAGTTCAACGGTCGTGCGCATGACGCCGAAGAGGACCACGGCTCTCTTTCCGTTGATTTCCTCGAGGGTTCCCACAGTGCTTTGCCCCTTGATGCGGCAAGTGGCTCCGGCTTCCAGTGGGCCTGGGATGTTTTGTGGCTGTCGCACTTGGTTGATGGCGCTGAGAATCCCCAGTGCGCCTTGTGCCGCTGGGTTGCTGCCTTGTTTGCGTCGCTCATCACGTCGCTTGTGGCGGGCTTCTATCTGGCGCATCTTACGCTCGATGATTTCGTCGCGTTCCTGCTGGCGTTCCTGGGCCAGTTCGTTGCGGTAGTCGGCCAATTGCTGGCGTGCCTCGCGGGTGCGCTCTTTGTCGGCTTGCGTCTCACGTATTTCGCGGATAACCTTTTCCACGCGTGCGTTACTTTCCGCGATGATTTGTTCGGCTTGTTCCTTGGCATCGCGAATGATGTCCTTGCGTTTCCGCTGCAAATCCTCTATTTCACGCTCGTATTGGGCGATGGTCTTTTCCATGTCTCGTTCGCGCGAGTGTATGTTCTGACGCTTCGACTCCCAATAACGCTTATCGCGTACAATGTCGAGCAGATATTTGTCGGCATTGATATAATCCTTGCCCACGATGGCCGATGCATCGGCAATCACGTCCTCGGGAAGGCCTATCTTACGGGCGATTTCTATGGCGAAGCTGCTGCCGGGATTGCCCATCTGCAGTTGAAACAACGCTCGCATCTGCTGACGGTCGTAGAGCATGGCGCCGTTAACGATGCCGTCGTGTTCGTCGGCAAAATGCTTGAGGTTCTGATAATGTGTGGTGATGACGCCGAAGGTGCCCCGAAGCAGGAATCGCTTCAGCACCGCCTCAGCCATGGCCCCTCCGATGGTGGGCTCGGTGCCGCCACCGAACTCATCGATGAGCAACAAGCTGGCAGGGTCGCAGTGACGCATCATGTTCTTCATGTTGAGCAGATGCGACGAGTAGGTCGAAAGGTCGTCGGCGATGCTTTGTTCGTCGCCGATGTCGATGAAAATGCTGGAGAAGAAGAAGGAGGAAATTTTAGTGGAGATAATAACAATAGTCCAGTACACAATCTGTCGAAAAATACTTTAACCATAAAGAAAAAAGCAATAAAATCAAATAAAAAATCAAAACATGCTTCTAAAAAATTAAAATATNCCGCATTGGAGCATATATTGCAGTAGACCTACAGTTTTCAAGCAGACGGACTTGCCACCCGCGTTCGGTCCCGAGATGATGAGAATGCGCTGCTTGCGGGTTAGCTTTATGTCGAGGGGGACAACTTTCTTATCCAGATGACGAAGCGTCAGCTCCAGCAAGGGGTGGCGCGCCATGGTCCAGTCGATGAAGGGAGCGCTTCCGATTTTGGGCACGCAACCGCCTATCTGCACGCCCAGTCGTTCTTTGGCAAGACACAATTCTATGTCGGCCAGGAATTCGAAGGCACGCTGCAGTTCAGGCACGTTGGGACGCAGGGTGGCAGTGAACTCTTGCAAGATGCGCTGCACCTCGCGACGTTCCTCGGCCTCCAGCTCACGAATGTGGTTGTTGGCCTCGACAACCGAAGTAGGTTCGATGAACACTGTCTTTCCCGTGGCGCTTTCGTCGTGCACGATACCGCGGATGCGGCGCTTGCGAGCCGGTGAGATGGGAATCATCAGTCGCCCGTCGCGGAGCGTGGGCATGACATGTTGGTCGATGAGTCCTTCGGTCTTGGCACTTTCGAGTATGCTCATTAGTGTGCGGTTGACGCTACCTTCGGAGCGACGCACCTCGCGACGGATGCGCGCCAGTTCGGGCGAAGCATCGTCCTTGATGTGGCCGTAGCGGTCGAGAATCTGTTCGATTTGACGTGTGACTTGATGAAAAGTGAACACACCATCTGCCAGATGCATGAGGTAGGGATAGGGTGTTTCTTGCTCCTCGTTGCGGATAAGGTCAATCCACGAGTGCAGTGTGTCCAGCGAACGCTTGAGTTCCCACATCTCTTGCTCCTCAAGGCACACGCCCTCCACGCGGATGCGGCGGATGGCCAGACGGAGGTCGAAGAAGTCCTCGCCGGGGAGTTGCTCTTCGGTGTCGATGAGACGTTGCATTTCTTCTACTTGCGCCAACTGCTCGCGCAGCACATCGGCATCGGTGATGAAGTGCAGGTTGTCCACACGTTCTACGCCGAGGCGACTGATGCAGTGCCCTTTCAGCAGTGTGCGTATCTCGTCGAAACCTATCTTTTGTTCAACATTCTTTGGGTATAGCATGTGTGAGATGGGTGTTTACTGCAGGTTCTTGGCGGGATACAGTTCGTTCCACCAGCTGGCGTCGTCCTTCAGCCAGCGTTGAAACCACGCATAGATAGTGTTCTGCCAACGGATGCGTTTGGCGTAGTCAAGAATATGATGATTCTCTCCTTCTACGGTCACGAAGGCCGTTTCGCGCCCGAGAATCTTCAAGGCCGTGAACATCTGTATGCTCTCGTTGATGGGCACGTTGGTGTCAGCGGCGCCGTGCATGAACAGGATGGGCGTGTGCACTCGGTCGGCTAATTGCAAGGGCGCGTGTTCGTTGAAGAGTTGCGGGTTGCTCCACGGGTAGCTATCGGCGGCAGACACTGCGCTGTAGCTATATCCCCAATAGCCATATCCCCAGTAACTCGACGGGTCGCTGATGCCGGCATGACTCATGGCAGCTGCAAATATGTCGGTCTGAGTCTGCAGATACATGGTCATGAACCCGCCGTAGCTGGCGCCCAGACAACCTATCTTCTTTGGATTCACGAAGGAATGTTCGCGGCAGAATTGCTGGGTTCCCTGGATGATGTCGTCCGCCGTGTAGTCGCCGTAGGCATTTACATGGCGCGCGGAGAACTCTTGTCCAAAGCCTGTTGTCCCCGACGGCTGAATGACATAGACGACATAGCCCATAGCGGCCCAGTGGTGATAGCAGTAATAACTGTCGAGGTAACGCCCGGTAGGACTGCACCCTCCGTAGTAATAGACGAGCATGGGATATTGCAGTGATGGGTCGAAGTGCGGGGGGAGATAGTAGCGGCCGTAGATGGTATCGCCACGTTCGGCTTGGAAATTCCATTCGCCGAACTCGCCCAGTTCAATGTCTTTCATGCGCTGTGCATCCATGTCCTCGATTAAACGCTCCTTGCCGCTCTTGAGATCGACGACATACAAGCGCTCGCAGTTGGAATGGCCTTCGCCGAAATAAGTAAGGACAGCCTTTTCCTTGGCGAGATCGAAGCGATAGACGAAGCGCTCACTGAGGTTGAGTTGTTCAATCTTTCCGCTGCGAGGATGGATGCGGAAGATGTCTTGACAATCTCGGTTTTCCGTCAACGCATAGATGTTGCCGTCGGCTTTGCACCATTGCCACGACAAAATGTTCGGGTCGAAATCGGCTGTCAGCGGTGTGAACTGCCGAGTTGTCAGGTCAAACAAGTAGAGTTCCTTCTCAATCAAACTGGGCGTCATGCCTGCCGGCACCCGGTTGCCGATGCCGCCCAAGCACTCAGGGCTGCCTTCGAACACAATGCTCTTGCCGTCCGGCGCGAATTGTCCTCCGCTAATGAAGCCGTCGTTGGCGATGAGCGTGTCGGCTTTCATAGACTCAACGTCCAGCAGAATGCAGGTGTTGAATGAGAAAGGACGTCGTGTGATGTCGTTTTTCGCGATGGTGATGAGCAGTTGTTTTCCGTCAGGACTTGCCGTCGCGTAGGTGTTGTGGGGGCCACAGGTAATCTGTTGCAATTCGCCGGTGGCGACATCCAGCAAGCCTACGTTCGTGCGGTTGCGCCATCCCGGCTGGCGGTCGTCGGGCTGCAGAATCTGATGCACTTGTGCATCGTCACGCGGACCTTCGGTTGTGAGCGTAACAAGCATCTTTTGTTCGCCCGGAAGGAAATGGCCATTGTCGGCATTGTGCTTTACGAACAACACTTCACGCTTGCCCGTAAGTGCATCCACGGCACTGTATTCCTGGGACATATCGGCCAGCGTGCGTTGCGTAATATACCGATGCCCCGCACTGGTCCACTGCATGAAACCTTCCACTTGGAACTGAGAGCCCGTTTGCAATTCGCGTATGATTTTTATCTGATCCGTCTTTGCGTCGGTGTGGGTAATCGCTTTGTCAATCGCGAGGAAACGCCCGTCGGCACTGATTTTCGCGCCGCGTAGATGTTCGCCGTAAAGCAGTGTCTCCAACTGGAAGGGTGCTTTCCCGGCGGGATTTATAGCGACGTCTGCGGGAGCATCCACAAACACACGCAGGGTGTCGGCCTTTTGTGCTTGCTGGGTGATGCGCAGCGC
This sequence comes from Bacteroidaceae bacterium, assembly GCA_021443405.1. Lineage (GTDB taxonomy): Bacteria > Bacteroidota > Bacteroidia > Bacteroidales > Bacteroidaceae > Physcousia. Next base: position 27,449 of record JABUUA010000036.1, on the reverse strand, counting down.
CACCTCATGTCTGCCGGGCGTGAGACCCTTCTCGGCTGATTCTTGTCCGTCGATGAAAATCTTGCATTGCGGTCCTTCTGTGCGTATCTTGGTCTTGGCGAAGTTACGATTTTCCAGCGTGAAACCTGCCATGCGGACGGCGGCGTGCTGTGGGGCAGCAAGGACAGAGTCCGTCGTGGCGGGTGCTTGTCGCCACGCTTGCTGATTCACATAAGCACTTGCGATGCGGGAATTCTCGTCCCATTGCTTGCCCATGATGTCCAATGTGTCGGTCATCAAAGGGACTTTTATCGACACCGGCTGGGCGATACGCAGTGAAGGCACGCGACGTTCCTCGGCCTGAGCAGTGAGAACAATGAGGGAAAATAGGCTGAATAGAATATGTTTCATCATTATGTTTGTTTACGAGCGTGTAACGTTTTTCACTCCTTTCACGGTTTTAAGCTTGCGGATGAGCTGTTGTAGGCGACTGGTGTCCTCGAGCATTACGGTGAGTTGTCCGCTGAACAATCCGTCGTGAGAATCAATGCTGATGGAGCGCATCAGCATTTTCTCCTCCTTGGAAATGATGCTGGTGATGTTATTCACGATGCCCATATCATCGTTGCCGACTATGTGAAGGGTGATGGGATACTGACTGCCGCGTTTCCCCGCCCAACGGGCTCTCACGATACGATAGCCGAAACGTTCTCGAAGTTGGTGAGCATTGGGACAGGCGCATCGGTGGATTTTTATGCCGCCGCCCGTAGTGACAAAGCCGAATACCTCGTCACCATAGATGGGATTGCAGCAGCGGGCGAGTTGAAAATCTATACCTTTGAGGTTTTGGTCAATCACCATTACATCGTCCGATGCATAGTATTTCTTCTTGACGTCCTCCGTCGGCAGTTCGAACTCGGCGGCGCTTCGCGTGACGGCTGGGGTGTCCTCACCCTTGTCGTGCCGTTGTTGCGCCACATATGCCTCCAGCACCTCGTTGACATCCAGCTTTTCTTCTGCGATGGCTTTGTAGAAGTCGCTCACTATCTTATAGCCCAACCGTTTGATTGTGTGCATAAGTGTGGGCTCGTCCATCTCGAGCTTGCGATTCTTCATCTTGCGCTCGAGCAGTTCTTTGGCGAGACCCATCTGTCCGGCCTGCATTTCTTTCAAGCTCTGCCGTATCTTTGTCCGGGCCTTTCCAGTCGTGACGATGTTCAACCAATCTTGTTTGGGTGTCTGACTGTTGTTGGTGAGAATCTCCACTTGGTCGCCACTCTGCAGCTTGTGTTTTAGGGTCACATTGCGAGCGCCAATCTTAGCCCCGATACAACGGTCGCCGACGCGCGTGTGGATGCTGTAGGCAAAATCGAGCACAGTGGCGCCCATGGGCAGTTTGTGCAGGTCGCCTTTCGGGGTAAATACGAAGACTTCATCCTCCACAAGGTCGAGACGGAATTGGTCCATCATCTGCATGTCGTCTCCCGCCTCGAGCGCAGACCGGATTCCCGCCAGCCATTCGTCCACACCTCCTTGACCGCTCTTTATACCCTTGTAACGCCAGTGAGCCGCCAGTCCGTGTTCGGCGATGTCGTCCATCCGCTCAGTTCGGATTTGCACCTCCACCCATTTCTGAGCGGGGCCTAAGACGGTGATGTGCAGACTTTCGTAGCCGTTACTTTTCGGCACCGACAGCCAGTCGCGCATTCGTTTCGGGTTGCTCTGATACATGTCGGTGATGATGCTGAACACTTGCCAGCAGTCTTGTTTTTCTTTGTCGGGTTGAGAGTCCAAAATGATGCGGATGGCAAAGAGGTCGAACACCCCATCGACGTCCACTTTCTGCTTCTTCATCTTTTGCCAGATGCTGTGAATGCTCTTGGTTCGTCCTTTGATGTGGAACTTAAGTCTCGCGGCCGCCAATTTTTCTTCGATGGGGTGGATGAAACTCTTTATATAGATGTCGCGTGATGCTTTGGTCTCGTTGAGCTTCTCTTTTATATGGTAGTAGGCGTCATGCTCCAAGTATTTCAGCGAGAGGTCTTCCAGTTCGCTTTTCAGTTTGTAAAGCCCGAGTTTATGGGCGAGAGGCGCATAGAGGCATGCTGCTTCCGTGCTCACTTGTCGCTGCGCTTCCAGATTCGCGGTGTCTTTTATCTGCCGCATTATGTTCACGCGGTTGGCTATCATGATAAGAATCACCCGCATATCCTCGGCAAAAGTGACTAAGAGAGAACGGAAGTTCTCCGTTTCGATGGTGGACGACTTGCTGTAGAGCTCGCGAATGTGCCGCATGCCGTGAAGAATGACAGTAACTTCCTCGCCGAACTCTCGCTCGATGGTGGCAGCGCTCACGCAGTCTGCAAGCACCACACTGCTCAGCAGTACGCCCAGGATGGCCGAGCGCGACACGCCTATTTCATGGAGAACAATCATGGTAGTCTGAAGGTCGTTCACGACAGGATTGAGTCCGAAGGCATCGCGCTGCAACTCTCCACTCTCGATGGCCATGATGAGATGCTGGTGGACACGGCGGGCGTCCTCCTCTGTCAGCACTCCTGCCGTTTCCTGCATCAGTTGTCGTTGCAGGTCGAGCATTTCGTCGTGCTCTTGCGAGGTGAAGAATTCTTGCAGTTGCATGTGGTTTCCTTATTATTATTCGCGCAAAGATACGAAATTTTCGGCGGAAGTGGGTGTGTATACTATATTTTTTTGTAACTTTGGGAAAAGTTTCACTATAAAATCATACACCTATGTTGAGTCAGCAAGATTTAGACCAGCTGAGAGCCAAAGGCATCAGTGAGGCCGAACTGGAAAAACAACTTCATTGTTTTGAGACAAGTTTCCCCTTCCTTCGTTTGCGAGCTGCCGCCAGCATCGGCAACGGCATTGTAGCTCCGACGCCCAACGAGCAGAAACAGTACATCGCGGCGTGGGAGGCTTACAAGCAGGAGGGCCATCATATCACCAAGTTTGTCCCCGCCAGCGGAGCCGCCAGCCGCATGTTTAAGAATGTCTTTGAGTTCGTGGATGCTGACTACGAGGTGCCCACTACCGATTTCGAGAAGAAATATTTCGAGAATATCCACGATTTTGCATTCTTCCCGGCGCTGGACGACGCCTGCCACGTGACCAAGGGCAAGGGCGTGGACGCGCTCATCAGCGAAGGTGACTACAAGGCGGTTGCAGAGAACATGCTCTCGGAAAACGGCCTCAACTACGGCCAACTACCCAAGGGCTTGCTGCAGTTCCACGCCTATGCCGACGAGGCGCGCACGCCGCTTGAAGAGCATCTCGTAGAGGCGGCGCTGTATGCAGAGAGCTGCGGTGAAACGGATGTCCACTTCACGGTCAGCACTGAACACCGCGCTTTATTTGAGAATCTTGTGGAACGTGTCCTGCCGACCTACGAGGCCAAATACGGCATCAAGTACCACGTGAGCTTTAGCGAGCAGATGCCGAGCACCGACACTGTAGCCGCCAACATGGACAACACTCCGTTCCGCAATGGCGACGGGTCGTTGCTGTTCCGTCCCGGCGGTCACGGCGCGCTGATTCGCAACCTCGGTGCTTTAGAGAGCGACGTTGTTTTTGTTAAGAATATTGATAACGTTGTTCCCGACCGTCTGAAACTCGAAACCGTGGAGTGGAAACAGATTATCGCAGGTCTGCTTGTAACACTGCAGCAGAAAGCCTTCGGTTTCCTGACCCTTCTGGACAGCGGCAAATACACTCACGACGACCTACTGAGCATGGTTCGCTTCGTTCGTCATGAGTTGTGCACCGACATTCCCGCGCTGAAGGACATGGAGGACGCGGAACTCGTCATCGCCCTTCGCCACAAACTCCATCGGCCCATGCGCGTCTGCGGCGTGGTGAAGAATGTCGGCGAGCCCGGCGGCGGTCCATTCCTTGCCTACAACGCCGATGGCTCCGTATCGCTGCAAATACTTGAGAGCAGTCAGATTGATACGAATAATCCCGAATACCTCAAGATGTTCACTGAGGGAACGCATTTCAATCCTGTGGACCTGGTGTGTGCCATCCGCGACTATAAGGGCGAACGGTTCGACCTTCCCAGCTATGTTGACCCCGCCACGGGCTTCATCTCTTACAAGAGTAAGGGCGGCAAGGAGTTGAAAGCGCTCGAACTGCCCGGACTGTGGAACGGCGCGATGAGCGACTGGTCAACGGTGTTCGTGGAAGTACCTCTGGGAACTTTCAATCCCGTCAAGACGGTGAACGACCTTCTGCGCGAACAACATCAGTAAAGATAATTATTAATCGTTTGTGATGAAAAAGATACTTTTATTAGGCTCAGGCGAACTGGGCAAGGAATTTGTGATTGCTTGCAAGCGCAAGGGCCAGTATGTGGTGGCCTGCGACAAGTATGACAACGCCCCCGCCATGCAGGTGGCCGACGAGCGCCGTGTGTTCTCGATGCTCGACGGCGATGCGCTGATGCGCGTGGTGGACGAGGTGAAACCCGACATCATCGTGCCGGAAATCGAGGCCATCCGTACCGAGAAGCTCTACGAATGCGAACAGAGAGGCATCCGCGTCGTGCCGTCGGCCAAAGCTGTGAACTACACCATGAACCGCAAAGCCATTCGCGAACTGGCAGCCACAGAGCTGGGATTGAAGACCGCCAACTACCGCTACGCCACTAATTTCGAGGAATTGCAGGCCGCTGCCGACGTCATCGGCTTCCCTTGCATCATCAAGCCACTCATGAGCTCCTCGGGCCACGGCCAGAGCAAGGTGGACACTGCTGCTGACCTGAAGGCCGCATGGGATTGCGCATGCGCGGGAGCTCGCGGCGACATCATGGAAGTCATCGTTGAGCAATTCATTCCCTTCGACTTTGAAATCACGTTGCTGACGGTGACCCAGCAGCAAGGGCCCACACTCTTCTGCCCGCCCATCGGCCATGTGCAGAAAGGCGGCGACTATCGCGAGAGCTTCCAACCCCGTGCCATGAAGCCGGAACATCTGGCTGAGGCGCAGCGCATGGCAGCCAAGGTTACGGCAGCCCTCACCGGTGCAGGCATCTGGGGCGTGGAG
>JABUUA010000036.1:0-21097 GCA_021443405.1 Bacteroidaceae bacterium | reverse complement strand
TGAATGAACTGATAATGAGATGAATAATGTTCCTTGTGCCTAAAAGTATATAATTGCCATTTTTTTGCTGGTGACGAAATACATTTGTCTGGGTGACAATGTTCGCGCGCGTGCAAAAAGGCGATGGCATAGGCGGATGTGTGAAGCGTTGCACGACACCGCAGAACCTGAGACTCCAAAATAAATGCTGGCTCATCTCCCGACGAGCCAGCACTCAAATTAGGTATTAGTTTGTTTAAGGTAAAAAGATTGTTTTCAGAATTGCACCACAAAGTTACCGCGTTTCGTGACTATTTGCAAGTATTTTTATATGTTCTATAACATATTTTGGCTATTGCGGAGCATTTTTCAGCTAGAAAATGCATGATAAAGTACCATTTTGTCAATGGGACTTTTCAAAATATCACCGACTGCGAACCCTTCCGACGCAGCCGCTTCACGCAGTTGCATGGCAAACTGATTGGCCACACCACCTACGAAATGGACGGGCAGGTCGGGCCGACGATACAGCGCCACGTTGCGACGAAAGAAGGCCCGGAAACAGCCGACAAGCAGTTCGTGCAGACCGGGTTCCTCGGCGTGGCGGGCAATGAACGGAACCAAAGAGGCCAGGAAACGGTTGGGCATGGGGCGACGATAGACGTTCTCGATGATGAGATTAGGCGTGAGCGGCATCTCAAGGAAGAAGGCGTCGCGCAGGTGGTCGGGCAGTTGCTCCTTGAGTAGGTCGCCCACGAGCGTGCGACCCAGCACAGCGCCACTGCCTTCGTCGCCCAGGATATAGCCCAGCGGCGACACGTTCTGAACGATGTCCGTACCATCGTAGAGACACGAGTTACTGCCCGTGCCCAAGATGCAGGCAATGCCCTCGTGGTGGCCACACAACGCCCGGGCGGCGCCCAACATGTCGCTCGCCACCAGCACGCTGGCGGTAGGATATTTCGCTTGCAGCAGGCGCTCGAGGTGGACGGCGTAAGGCGGTATGCAGCCAGCACCATAGAAAAAGACCTCAGTCACGCCGGTGAAGTTCACTTGGTCAATCACCTGTTGCATCTGCTCCACGCTGTCACGCACGGGATTGAGTCCCGCGGTTACCGCGGTGTTACCACCGCACTGCCAGGCAGTCTTGGTGCTGCCACTGTCCACAATCAGTTTCATACGGGGCCTATTGGTCGGGATTTTCTACAAAGCCTTGGTGCTGTTCGGGCAACGACTGCTCGATGGCCCGGTAAGCCTGGTCCATTACGGTAGACAACTCGGCGCCTTCCGTGGCGATGGGTGCGTGGATGACCATGCGCAGGGAGTGCCACGTGATGAACGAGACACCGCGCTGGCGGGGCAATACGTCGAAACTGCCGTCGATGGTGACGGGAACTACCTGTAGGCCCACCTCCTGCGCCAACTGAAACGCACCCTTTCGGAAGAAGCCCATGTGGCCAGTGAAGGTGCGGGCACCTTCGGGGAAGACGATGAGCGAAGTGCCGTCGCGCAGCACATGGCGAGCATCGTCGTAGGTCTTCTGTATGGCCTTCGGACCGCGTTTGTCCACAAAAATGTGTCCGGCGCTCTCGCAAGCCTTGCCGATGAGCGGGGCGTTGCGAAGCGAACGCTTCATCATCCACTTGAAGTTACGGTTAATGTAGCCGTACATCAAGAAGATGTCGAAGGACCCCTGATGGTTTGCCACAAACACATACGACGTGTCCTTCGCCAGATGTTCCCGACCCTCGACGCGAACGGGAAGCAACAAAATCCAGCAGAAGAATCGGCTCCACAACTTGCCGGGCCAGTAGCCCCAGAAGTGGGCGCTGCCGAGTGTGCTGCCCAGCACCGTGACCACCACCGTTAGCAACGTGGCAAGGATGAGCAGGGGAGCAGCAATCAGCAGTTGATAAGCGTAGTAGAGGTATCGCATAGGTGTGTAGTGTAAAACGATAGGCATAACGACGCGGCGAGCTGGCTATGTGCGGAACGTGAGCGCCTGACCGCGGCAATCGTCGTCCACCTTGCCGTCGTGATAGGCGCGGCGCCCATTAATATAGGTATCGCGCACGCGATAAGTAAAATGATATCCCTCGAGGGGACTCCAGCCGCATTTGCTCAGAATGTCGTCGGGGCGCAACGTCCAGTCGCGCTTCTCCACGATGGTAAGGTCGGCTTGGTAGCCTTCGCGCAGATAACCGCGGCGCTCGATGCCGAACAACGAGGCGGGGTTGTGACTCATGAGCGCCACCATCTGCTCCAGCGTGAGCACTCCTTCGTCCACCAGCTCCAGCATGGTGGGGAGCGAGAATTGCAGCATGGGCATACCACTCACGGCCTTGGCAGCGCCGCCTTCCTTCTCGCGCAGGAGGTGCGGAGCGTGGTCGGTGCCGATGACGTGGATGCGTCCATCGGTAAGCGCCTTGCGGAGGGCATCGCGGTCGGCCGCCGATTTCACGGCAGGATTGCACTTGATGCGGGTGCCTTTGGTGCGGTAGTCGGCTTCGGTGAAGATGAGGTGCGGGATGCAGACCTCAGCCGTCACGCCTTCGGCCGGCAGCAGCGTGAGCTCCTTTGCCGTGGTGATGTGAGCCAGATGCAATCGGGCGTGTTCCTCAGTGGCCAGACGAACAGCCTGTTCCGACGAGAGGTAGCAAGCCTCGACGTCGCGAATCCAAGGATGGCAACTTACGTCAGGGTCGTCGCCGTAGAGCGCCTTTGCCTCGCGCATGCGGCGGTTCGTGCGCACCGTATATTCGCAATGCGCCATGATGAGTGTGGGACACTGGCGGAACAACTGGCGGAGCGCATTCTCTTTATCCACGAGCATGTCGCCCGTGCTGCTGCCCATGAAGAGTTTCACGGCGGGAACGCGATGGCAGTCCAACCTCAAAATCTCGTCGATATTATCGTTCGTGGCCCCCAAATAGTAGGCAAAATTCACGCGGCATTCCTGCGCGCCCAGCTTCATACGCTCTTCCCAGCGGGCGATGGTTGTAGTTTGCGGCACTACGTTGGGCATGTCCATGACGCTCGTCACGCCCCCGGCCAGGGCGGCGCGACTCTCGCTTGCGATGTCGGCCTTGTGGGTGAGTCCCGGGTCGCGGAAGTGAACGTGGTCGTCGATGACACCGGGCAAGAGCAACGCTCCCTGAAGGTCCTCAGTTGCATCGGCAGTCGGCAGCACGGCGCCCTCGGGATAGAGACCGCCAATCACTTCCCCGTCGATGAGAAGTGACCCGCGCACACACGTTCCCTCATTGACAATCAAGGCATTGGTAAGCAAGCGTTTCATGGGCGATGACGTTGGGATTTAACTGCGTTTCGGATATTTCTTGAACCAACCGTCCCAGCGAAGACGCATCACGCCGAAGAAGGCCTCGCCAAAGATGCCGCCGCTCATTTTGCTGGTCCCCAGTTCGCGATTAACGAAGATAACGGGAACCTCCTTGATGCGGAAACCGCATTTGTAGGCGGTGAACTTCATTTCTATCTGGAAGGCATAGCCTTTGAAACGGATTTTGTCGAGTTCTATCGTCTCCAGCACCTCGCGGCGATAGCACTTGAAGCCCGCCGTGGTGTCGTGCACGTCGAAGCCCGTGACCAACCGCACATACTTGCTGGCGAAGTAAGACATAAGCACGCGACCGATGGGCCAGTTGACCACGTTGACCCCCGTAATGTAACGACTGCCAATGGCCAAGTCGAAACCTTCGTCGCGACAAGCGGAAAGCAGACGAGGCAAGTCGCTGGGCGCATGGCTGAAGTCGGCATCCATCTCGAAAACATAATCGTAGCGTTGTTCAATGGCCCACTTGAAACCCGTGATATAGGCCGTGCCGAGACCTAATTTCCCCTGGCGCTGAATCATGAAGACGCGGTCTTTCAAGTCGCCTTCCATCAGACTTTTCACAATGTCGGCCGTTCCGTCGGGCGAGCCGTCGTCGATGACCAGAATGTTGAACCCTTCGGGCAAGGCGGTGACGGCGCGTATGATGTTTTCAATGTTCTCCTTCTCGTTGTAAGTAGGAATAATAACGATGCTTCTCGTTTCCATGAAAATTGGTTGTTGCGTTATTATAGTTCAAGTAACAAAGTTACGCAATAATTCTCAATCACGGGCAAGATTCTTCACATTTTTCTTTTGTCGGCGCGCAATTGCCAAAAATATATCCCCGAAAATAGCGGGCAATAGCGAAAATTTTGTTAAATTTGCAAGGATATGGAGAAAATAATCGAACACGAAGGCATTGTGGAGCACATCGAAGGCGCGCGGGTGGTGGTGACCATTCTGCAGGCGTCGGCGTGCAGCAGTTGCGCGGCCGCTGCACTGTGTCACTCGTCGGAGACGAAGGAGAAAACGGTGGAAGCCATCGCGGAGTCCGGTCAGCAGTTGGAGATTGGGCAGCGAGTCGTGGTGCAAGGCCAGATGAAACTGGGTCTGCAGGCCACTGTCCTCGCCTACATTGTGCCGCTCACGGTGATGATGGTGGTGCTGGCGGTGGTGCAGTCGCTCACGGGAAGTGACACCTATGCCGCGCTGGCCGCCTTGACTGCGCTGGCCGCCTGCTATTTTGTGCTGTGGCTGTGCCGCCACCGTCTCCAGCGGCGTTTCGTGTTTCGTGTGCAAGAGCTAAAACTATAAACTAAATAATTTAACAACATCATGAATGGAATTCTGATTGCAGTATTGGTTCTTGGTGCCATCGGAGCGATATCCGCTCTGGTTCTTTTCCTGGCATCCAAGAAGTTTGCTGTGTATGAAGACCCCCGCATCGGGCAGGTGGCAGCCGTGTTGCCTCAGGCCAACTGTGGTGGTTGTGGCTATCCCGGCTGCTCTGGTTTTGCCGGAGCGTGTGTGAAAGCCGCTGATGCTGGTTCGCTGGACGGCGTGCTCTGCCCTGTGGGTGGTGCAGCTGTCATGGAGCAGGTGGCCGGTATTCTCGGCATGGAAGCCGGGACGGCGGAACCCAAGGTGGCCGTGGTTCGTTGTAACGGAACCTGTGGAGAGCGCGAACACGTGCTGAGCTATGAAGGCGCTGAAAGTTGCGCCATTCAGAACATGACGGGTCAGGGCGAGACGGGTTGCGTGTTCGGTTGCCTCGGTGGCGGTGATTGCGCGGCTGCCTGTCAGTTCGGTGCCATCCGCATCAACCCCGAAACCATGCTGGCCGAAGTGGACGAAGAGCGATGCACGGGCTGCGGCGCTTGTATGAAAGCCTGTCCGCGTCACATCATCGAACTGCGTCCGAAGGGCAAGTTGGTCAAGGACACGCAGAAAGGTCGCCGCATGGTGGTGCTCTGCAACAACCACGACAAGGGCGCGGTGGCCAACAAATATTGCCACAACTGCTGCATAGGTTGCGGAAAGTGCGTGAAGACCTGCACCTTCGAGGCCATTACGCTGGACAACAATCTTGCTTACATCGACCCCGAGAAGTGCCGTATGTGCCGCAAGTGCGAGGAGGCTTGTCCGAAGGGCGCTATCCACGCCATCAACTTCCCGCCCAGAAAACCCAAGACGGACGCCCCCGCCGCTGCTCCCGCAGCCAAGGAGAACAGTGAGTCGAAAACTGAATAATTCTTGAAACAGCTTATGAAAACATTTAGCATAGGCGGTGTACATCCCGCCGAGAACAAACTGTCGGCCAGCAGCCCTATCCGTGAGGCGCATCTGCCGAAGCAGGCCATCTTCTCGCTGTTCCAGCATATCGGTGCTCCCGCAAAACCCGTCGTCAAGAAGGGCGACAAGGTGAAGGTGGGAACGTTGCTGGCTGAGGCAGGTGGCTTTGTCAGTGCTCCCGTGTATTCTTCCGTTTCGGGAACCGTGAACAAGATAGACGCTGTCATCGACGCCAGCGGCACACGTCGCTCGGCCATCATCGTGGACGTGGAGGGCGACGAGTGGGAAGAGAGCATCGACCGCTCGCAAGACCTTGTCCGCCTGAAGGACCGTCCGGAGCTGGACGCCAAGACGATTGTGGAGAAAATCAAGGACGCCGGTGTCGTGGGTATGGGCGGCGCCACCTTCCCTTGTCATGTGAAACTGACGCCTCCTCCCGGCTGTAAGGCCGAATGCGTCATCATCAATGCGGTGGAGTGCGAGCCTTACCTCACCGCCGACCACCGATTGATGCTGGAGCACGCCGACGAAATTCTTGTGGGCGTGGAGCTCATCATGAAAGCCGTGGACTGCCAGAAGGGTTACATCGGCATAGAAAACAACAAGCCCGACGCCATCCAGTTGATGACGGAGAAGGCCGCCGAATATGAAAATATTGAGGTCGTTCCCCTGAAGGTCAAGTATCCTCAGGGCGGTGAGAAGCAGTTGATTCAGGCCGTGACCGGTCGTGAAGTGCCTGCTCCCCCGGCCATCCCCATCAATGTAGGGGCTGTGGTGCAGAACGTGGGCACGGCATTCGCCATCTATCAGGCTGTGATGAAGAACAAGCCTCTCATCGACCGCGTGATTACGGTTACGGGTCACAGCGTGACCAACCCGTCGAATCTGCTGGCTCGCATCGGAACGCCCATGTCGTTGCTGATGGACGAGTGCGGCGGTCTGCCCGAGGACACGGCCAAGATAATCGGTGGCGGTCCGATGATGGGTAAGGCGCTGGTGAATCTCGATGTTCCCATGTGCAAGGGTTCTTCGGGTCTGCTCATCATGAACGACGCCGAGGCTCACCGCCCGAACGTGCAGCCGTGCATTCGTTGTGCCAAGTGTGTGAGTGCTTGTCCCATGGGACTGGAGCCTTACTTGCTGGCTACGGCCAGTGCTCAGCACAATTGGGAGCGCGCTGAAGGCGAGATGATTACCTCGTGCATCGAGTGTGGTTCTTGCCAGTTCACCTGCCCCAGCCATCGTCCGTTGCTCGACAACATCCGTCTGGGCAAGACCACGGTGATGGGCATTATCCGCTCGCGTGCCGCTGCACAAGCTCCCAAGAAGTAAGTGGCAAGCGGACATCGCGAAATTCGAAACCTCGAAACAACAAAGTAACTAATAATGAAACACGTAATATCTCTTTCACCGCACGTGCACAGTGGCGACTCTGTGCAGAAGAACATGTACGGTGTGTGCGTGGCCCTTGTGCCTGCACTGATAGTCAGCCTCTGGTTCTTCGGCCTGGGCGCTGCCGTCGTGTTGGCCGCCTCGGTTGCGTCCTGCGTCTTCTTCGAGTGGGCCATCAACAAATATATCTTGGGCAACGAGCGCTGCACGGTGTGCGACGGCTCGGCTGTTCTCACGGGTCTTCTGCTGGGTTTCAACCTTCCCAGCAATCTGCCGTTGTGGATCATCGTCATCGGCGCTCTTGTGGCCATCGGCATTGGCAAGATGACCTTCGGCGGTTTGGGTCAGAATCCCTTCAACCCCGCCCTTGTCGGTCGTGTGTTCCTGCTGATTTCGTTCCCCGTTCAGATGACCACTTGGCCCGTTCCCGGCCAGCTGACGGCTTATCTCGATGCAGAGACCGCCGCCACTCCCTTGGGCCGACTTGCGGCCGACGCGGCGGATGGCCATCTCGACGAAGTGTACAGCGCCGGCGAGATGTTCCTCGGGCAGATTGGCGGTTCGCTGGGTGAGGTCAGTGCGCTGGCTTTGCTCCTCGGCTGCGCCTTCATGCTTTGGCGCCGGATTATCACCTGGCATATTCCCGTGAGCATCCTGGGCACGGTGGCTGTTTTCTCCGGTCTGCTTTGGCTGGTGAACCCCGACTTGTATGTCCATCCCGGCGTGTCTCTCTGCTCGGGCGGCTTGATGTTGGGCGCTTGCTTCATGGCGACGGATTACGTCACCTCGCCCATGACCCAGAAGGGCCAGCTCATCTACGGTGTTTGCATCGGTCTGCTGACCGTTGTCATCCGCAACTGGGGTGCTTATCCCGAGGGCATGTCGTTCGCCATTCTCATCATGAATGCGTTCACGCCCCTCATCAACACGTATTGCAAACCTAAACGATTCGGGGAGGTGAAGAAATGAAGAAGTTAGAATCTACCTGGTATAACATGCTGGCCGTGCTCACCGTCATTTCGCTGGTGGCCGGCGCTGCACTGGCTTATGTCAATCAGTTGACCGAGGGCCCCATCGAACAAATCAAGGAGCAGCAGCTCAACGACGGCATCAAGGCCGTGCTGGGCGGCGAGGACGTCACTGTGCAGTCGGTGGACACGACGGCCGCCGGCGCTGTGGTCTATAGCACCGAGGCTGGCAAGGCCGTTCAGGCCACCGACCCGAACGGTTTCGGCGGTGCTCTCACGGTGTTGGTCGGCTTTGCGACCGACGGGACCATCAAGGGTTATCAAGTGCTGGAGACGGCGGAGACACCGGGTCTCGGCGCCAAGGCTCAGGAGTGGTTCCAGAAGGACGGCAAGGGCTGCATCATCGGCAAAAACCCCGGCGCCGACAATCTGACGGTGAAGAAAGACGGCGGCGCCGTGGACGCCATCACTGCCAGCACCATCACCTCTCGCGCTTTCCTGCGCTGTGTCAATGCTGCTTATGCGGCGCTTGACGGCGGCAAGGAGAGCGACGCGGAGACGGGTGCTTCTGTTCAACACAAAAAACATGAAGGAGGAAACAAGGAATGAATAATCTGAAATTTATCTGGAACGGCATCGTCAAGGAGAATCCGACCTTTGTGCTCCTCCTTGGCATGTGCCCGACGCTGGGAACCACCAGCAGCGCGATGAACGGTATGTCGATGGGTCTCGCCACGATGGCTGTGCTCATTTTCTCCAACCTCATCATCTCGGTCATCAAGAACGCCATCCCCGACATGGTCCGCATTCCCTCGTTCATCGTGGTGATTGCCTCGCTCGTCACCATTCTGCAGATGTGCCTCAAGGCTTATCTGCCGGAGGTCGATGCCAAGCTGGGCTTGTTCATCCCGCTGATTGTGGTGAACTGCATCATCCTGGGCCGCGCCGAGGCGTTCGCCGCCAAGAACGGTCCTCTGGCCAGTGTGTGCGACGGCATCGGCATGGGTCTCGGCTTCACCCTCGGTCTCACCCTGCTGGGCGCCACGCGTGAGTTGCTGGGCACGGGCAAGGTGTTCGGTTTCGAATGTTTCCCCGAGCAGTTCGGCGCGCTGGTGTTCGTGCTGGCTCCCGGAGCCTTCATCGCCCTGGGTTATCTGATTGCGATTATTAACAAACTGAAGAAAGCATAACCGTTATGGCATACATTCTGATATTTATCACTGCGATATTCGTCAACAATATCGTGCTGAGCCAGTTCCTTGGCATTTGTCCCTTCCTGGGCGTCAGCAAGAAAGTGGAGACCGCCATGGGCATGGGCGCTGCCGTGGCCTTTGTGCTCACCTTCGCCACCGTGGTCACCTATCTGATTCAGAAGTTTGTGCTGGAGCCGTTCGCTTTGCAGTACATGCAGACGATTGCCTTCATCCTGGTGATTGCCGCCTTGGTGCAGATGGTGGAGATTGTGCTGAAGAAGGTCTCTCCCGCTCTCTATCAGGCGCTGGGCGTGTTCCTTCCGCTCATCACCACCAACTGCTGCATCCTGGGCGTGGCCATTCTGGTGGCTCAGGGCACTTACGATGCCGCCGGTCTCGAGCCCACGCTCCTGAGCGGCGTTTGGTTCGCCTTGTGCACCTCGCTTGGTTTTGCGCTGGCCCTCATCGTGTTTGCCGGCATTCGTGAGCATCTCTCCACGATGGCGATTCCCAAGGGCATGCAAGGCATGGCCATCGCCCTCGTGATTGCGGGTCTGCTCGCCATGGCGTTCATGGGCTTCAGCGGTGTCAACAACGGTCTCGCCGCCATCTGGAAGTGAAGCAGCTGCTTCTCCTACTCTTATTCGTCTCCGTCCCTGTCTGTGCTCAAAAGCGTCTGGTCAGGGACGGACGTGTCTTGGCGCACAGTCTGCGCTACGACGCCCAGCACATCAGCCCCGACATGCCGCCGGCGCTGCAGGAGTTGTTGCGAGCCTACCGGACCCAGCCGCGCTATGCCCAGCCGCTCCCGGGCAAGGCCGTGGCGCCGCTCTTGCAGAGTGTCCGTCATCAGGAGGAGCCGTTCAACTGCTTTGCTCCTTTCTACACTTACGACGACGGCCGCGTGAGCGACGCGCGCTGCGTTTCGGGCTGCGTGGCCACGTGCATCGAGCAGGTGCTGACCTACTGGCGCTTCCCCGACGAGTTGGCGGACACGCTCTACGGCTGGCAGACTGCACATTACGTGATTGACGACGTGCTGCCCGGCTCGCGCATCGACTGGGACAACATCCTGCCGCGCTACGACGGCGACTACACCGAGGAGCAGGGCCGCGCCGTGGGCTGGCTCACCTATCTGTGCGGCGTGGCGGCGCTGATGAACTGGCGGCCCGGCAGCAGCGGCGCGAATCTCTGGCGGGCGGCGGAGCCGTTGTGTCGGGCCTTCGGTTATCAGACCGTGGTCTTCGCCCAGCGCTGCCTGTTCTCGCCGCAGGCGTGGAACCGCATTCTGCGCAACGAACTGGAGCAGGGCCGCCCCATCTGCTACACCGGCCACAACATGGCGCTGAGCGGTCATGCCTTCAACATCGACGGCGTGGACGAGGACGGCTATTACCACCTCAACTGGGGCTACGGCGGCGCTTACGACGGTTATTACGACCTCGACTATCTCAACCCCTTCGAGGCGCTGGGCAACGTCACGGAACTCGGGCAGCAGGAGGGGTTCTTCAGCAACCAGACCGCCCTCTTCCTTGCGCCCGGCGACTGCGACATCGACCTTTCCGACACGCTCGCCGAGCAGACCTGCCTGCACAGCGTGGCGGTGGAGGAAGTCCGTTTCCGCCGCTCCCCCGACACACAGGCTTACACGGTGGTCGATTTCACCCTGCGCAGCACCGCCGACGCTCCCATCGACTACACCTTCGAGGCGCTGACCTACACGGCCGCCGACACGGCGCTCTTCGAGCAGTGCGACTACGTGGCCATCCACACCGTCCGTCTCCAGCCCGGCGAGCGAACGACGATTCCCGTCTATTGCCAGTTCACCGAGCCCGGCGAGCGCATTTTCGCCATCAGCACCGACGACGAGACCACCGAGTGGTCCGCCCCCATCACCGTGGCCGAAGGAACGCCGGCCCAGCTGACCTTCTCCCCCATCGGCCACCAGCTCGTCCGCTACGGCGACGACCTCACCGCCACCTTCTCGCTCACCATCGGCAACGAGGCGGCGAGCGGAACGGCGGGCAATCTGGTCACTTACTGCCTCTTCGAGGACGGAAGCCCCGACGACCAGCGCCACTGGGAAGTGCTCTGTCTGCCCGCGGGCGAGCAGCAGCGCTTCACCACCACGTTCCACCACCTCACGGAGGGCCGCCGTTACGAACTGCTCGTCCGCTGTCCGTGGGCCGTCCAGCAGTCGCTCACCTTCGTGGCCGAGCATGCGGCCGACGGCGTCGCGCGTCTGCGCCCTGCCGAGCCCGCCCCCGCCTTCGACCTCCTGGGCCGGGCGGTCCGCCCCCGCCAGCGCGGGCTCTGCGTCAGCGGCGGGAGGAAGTGGCTGCGATAATGTTCGCGAGCGAAGTCCTCCGTCTGCAATTCCCCACCCCCCATCAACCGCAAAAAAGACTCCATGAATCCCGAACAACTGATTGCGAAATATTACGCCGGCAACCCACCGCTCCACGCGCTCCTGCTCGAGCACAGCCGGCTGGTGGCCGCCAAGGCGCTGGCCGTGGCCGAGCGTCACCCCGAACTGCAGCTCGACACCGACTTCCTCCGCGAAGCCGCCATGCTCCACGACATCGGCATCTTTCTCACCGACGCGCCCGGCATCCACTGCCACGGCACGGAGCACTACCTGCGCCACGGGCTCCTGGGCGCCGAGCTGCTGCGCCGCGAGGGACTGCCCCGCCATGCCCGCGTGGCCGAGCGTCACACCGGCACGGGACTCACGGCCGAACAAATCACCAGCCGCGCTCTGCCGCTGCCCGTGGCCGACTATCTGCCCGAGACGCTCGAGGAGCAAGTCATCTGCTATGCCGACAAGTTTTTCTCCAAGTCGAAGGGGACATCGGCCAGCAACGCCGAAAATCCTCTCGCCGAAAAGCCGCTGGAGCGCGTCGTGCAGAGTCTCGCCAAGTTCGGGTCGGCCGACAAGTTCCTGGCCTGGCACGAGCGCTTTCAGTAACCGGGCGCCGACTTTCCCGCCGGCGGCCTTGCCGATTGTCACCCGTCGGCCCGCAGGAAATCCCCCCGCCGCGCCGCCTTGTCTCAAACTTGTCTCAAAGTGCTCATGGCGATGTCTCAATGTCTCAACGTCTCAAAATAATATAATGACCCAAAAGTCAATACATTATAATATTTATTTCCCATATAATAATATATAAGGTATTAGAATAATAAGGGGCGCGGGAATGAGATATTGGCACACATATCTTTTTTGAGACATTGAGACATTGAGACATGGGGGAGGAGGGGAATGTTTGTTTTGCATAGTTTTAGCTTAGCGATTAGAGATTAGAGTATCAGCTCTTAACTTTTTCTCTCTCAGCTCTTAACTTTTCGGCAGAAAAATTTGTTTATTTCGTTGATTTTTAGTATCTTTGTGATAACAAAATACCCATGAAAGTCAACGTAACACAATATGAAACCCCAAAAAAAAGCGCCGCTTCTGCCAATGCAGGAGCCACTCAGCCGTCGCCCACCTACGNATATCTAAAAACCAAGTACACCCACAAGAAAAAGTGCTATTAGGGGTCTAAAAGTATATTATTGCCAAAAACAATGCAAAAGGAATTTTTTCTCCCGCTTCTGCCAATGTAGAAGCCACTCAGCCGTCGCCCACCTACGACGCCGACTTCGTTCGCAACTATGTCCGGGAATCCCATGCTCGCGACATCGAGAAACTGCAGAGCAACGACCTGTATCCGGACGACTGCACCGTCATCCACATCGACAACGCAACGGGCCAGCCCATCTTCCGCCAGCACATCCCCGCCAAAGTCTCCATGCTCTCTCCCAAAGGCAACCCCCACAAGCTGCCCAAGAGAATGACGGAGCAATTCGCGCTGGCCACACAATGCTTGCAGGTGGTGAATATCAAGAGCACTACAATGCTGGTTTGCCGTTAATCAGCATTTCCTTCAGACCCGCGTTGATGTAGAGGTTTGCTTCCTTAACCGTTCGGATGGCGGTAACAATCGCATCCGACCAGCCCATTTTCTGCTGAATTGATTTCTGGAACTGTTCCATTTCTTCACTTCCTCCCACGTAGGGTGAGGGGGGCGGGGTGGGGTCTTGTGACCAGGGTCTCTCACAAAGTTATGAGAGACCTTGGTCTGTTCGTAAGCAGAATTACTTCTTGTCCTTCTTGAGCTTGGCGGCAATCTCGGGCTTTACTTTGTAGCGCTTGTTCAAGCCCTTGAGCACTTCGTTCGTAATGTCGTACTTCGGCGAGGCGAAGAGCATGTTGTCGCCCGCCTTCGAAAGGATGAAGTCGTACTTTTTCGTTTTGTTGTATTGCTTCAGGAAACTGTTGACGCTGTCGCGCATCTCATCGTTGAACTTCGCCTGCTCCTCTTGGAACGAATTGGTGAGGCGAGCGCTGAGTTGCTCCAAATCCATCTGCTCGCGCTGAAGGCTCTCCTGGGCACGTTGCAGTTCTTCCTGGCTGGTGAAGCCGTTGCTTTCGTACTTCTTCTGCATATCCCCGGCGTGTTTCTCCAGCGCACGCTGCTTGGCGGCCAGTGTCTTCTGGATGTTTTCGCCCTCTTGGTTGGCGATTTCCGTATAGTCCTTGCAGAACTGGTAGTTAGCCATGAGCGAGTCTATCTCTACGTAGGCAATCTTCAGTTCGGTGGGTTTGTTACTGCTCTCGGCAGGAGTGGTGGGGGTTGCTTCTTCTTCGGTTTGCTTGTTGCAGCTTGTCAGGAGACCAAGGCCCAGAGCGGCCAAGGGAATCAATTGAATCTTCATATTGTTTTGTTCGTTTTTAGTTGTTCGTTTTATGGCCGTGCTCCATCGCGGTGACGCGGTGCGGGTCTTTCTTCCGCTCTATGGCATCCATGCTTTGCACGCAGGTAATCCCGCGGTCGCGCATAGCCCGGCTTTGTCCTATATGCTGGCTTCTGAATTGTCCACCGCGGAGCAAGATGTTGACGCTTAAAAAAAGCAAACACACGACAAGTATTCCGGCGATGAGTAACGATAGTTTCAACATTATTTGCTATATTTGCACTGCAAAAGTACAATAATAATACCTTCTAACGAAATAAATGCTGAGAAATATGAGTGAAATAAAGTTAAAGCCGACGAACGTATTTGAGTGTTTTGCTCAAGTGAATGCCATTCCCCGTCCCTCCAAGCGTGAGGAGCGGATGATTGCTTTCTTGCAGGACTTTGGTAAGAATCTCGGTTTGGAGACGATTGTTGACGAGACTGGTAACGTGCTGATTCGCAAACCCGCGACCCCGGGCATGGAGCAGAAGGAGGCCGTTATTCTGCAAAGTCACATGGATATGGTTTGCGAGAAAAATAACGACGTCGAGTTTGATTTCGATAACGACGCTATCCAGACATACGTGGATGGCGACTGGCTGAAGGCGAAGGGAACGACGCTGGGTGCCGACGACGGCATTGGCGTGGCCATGCAGATGGCTGTGCTCATGGCGAAGGACATCGAGCACGGTCCGTTGGAATGCGTCTTCACGCGCGATGAAGAGACCGGACTCACGGGCGCAGAAGGGATGCAGCCCGGCTTCATGACGGGTAAATACCTTATCAACCTTGACAGTGAGGATGAGGGCGAAATCTTTGTCTCGTGCGCAGGCGGCTGCCGAACCAACGCCACCTTCCACTACACCGACGAGCCCATGCCCGACAAGGCGTTCTGTGCCCAGCTGACCATCAAAGGCTTGACGGGCGGCCATAGTGGCGACGACATCGACAAGAAGCGGGCGAACGCCAACAAACTCCTGGCCCGGTTCCTCTATCTTTGTCTGAAGAAATACGGTCTGCAATTAGTAGATATCCAGGCCGGAGGTCTGCACAACGCCATCCCCCGCGAAGCAAGTGCGGTGGTGAGTGTGCCGTTCGCGATGAAGGAATCGTTGCGCGTCGATTGGAATTTGTTTGCCGCCGACGTGGAAGAGGAGTACAGCGTGACGGAGCGCTCCATGGAGTTCCTTCTCGAAAGTTGCGACGTCCCCGCCACCCGGATAGATAAACAGACCAGCGACCGCCTTATTACTGCCCTACAGGCTGTGCACAACGGCGTCCTGAGCTTCTGTCAGGACATCCCATTGGTAGAGACGAGCAGCAACCTGGCGTGCATTCACAAGTACCCCGAGACGCATACGATTGAAATCGTTGGTAGTCAGCGCAGCAGCATCTTGAGCGCTCGTCATAACATGAGTAATACGTTTGCCGCCGTCTTTGAGTTGGCGGGCGCCGACGTATGGACGGGCGAGGGTTACCCCGGATGGAAGATGAACCCCAACAGCCATCTACGCGCGGTTGCCGAGGAACAATATAAGGTGCTGTTCGGCAAAGACCCCGTGGTGAAGGGCATTCATGCGGGGCTGGAGTGCGGATTGTTCAGTGAAAAGTACCCCGGTCTGGATATGATTAGTGTGGGGCCGACGCTTCGTGGCGTGCATTCTCCCGATGAGAAACTGCTCATTCCTACCGTCGAGATGGTGTGGGACCACCTGTTGGCTATCCTCAAGAATATCTAAGAGTCGGCGGAAATTTTGGATTTTCACTTCTTATATATATAATAATGTATCGCGTGCTGCTGATTTGTGTCGGCGCGGTTCTGCTGACGCTGACCTCGTGTGACGACTACGATTCGTGGACGCAGTCGCCGGATGCGGTGCTGACGTTCTCGGCCGACACACTGGCCTTCGATACGGTCATCACCCGACACAGCAGCACCACTCGTACGCTGGTCGTTTTCAACCGCGCCAGCAAGGGCGTGCGCATCCAGCATGTCGCTTTGGAGCAAGGCCGGACGTCCAACTTTCGCGTCAATGTCGATGGCGAATACCTAGCGTATGGCGAGGGCGACGACTTTGAAATCCGCGCCCGCGACAGCATGTATGTCCGCGTGGAAGTGACCGTTCCCGAGGCTGGCGGTCCGGAGTTGAACCATCTGAAGGATTACTTGCACTTTACGTTGGAGAATGGTCGTACTCAGAAAGTTCTGCTGACGGCCGAAGGAATGGATGTCGAAGAGCACAAAGGCTTGTCCATCCTCAACGACACCACCATCAACAGCCCCATCCCCCTGCTTATCTACGATTCCTTGTCTGTTGCCGAGGGGGCAGTCCTGACCCTTGCACCGGGCACAACCCTGATGTTCCACGACGGCGCGGAAGTGCTCGTTCGCGGCACGCTGAAGGCGCGGGGGACCTTGGAAAAGCCCATCACTTTCCGTTCCGACCGCGTGGACCGTATGTTCGACTACCTGCTGTACGACAATACGCCCAACCGCTGGGGAGGTATTCACATCTTCGGCTCTTCCAAGGAGAACGAACTGGTTCAGTGCGACATCCATGCCGGTCAATACGGCATTCGGTGCGACAGCACGGATGTGGCGAACCTAACGCTCACGATGGAAAACTCGGTGATTCACTTTGTGGGGCAGGACGCCTTGAGTCTTACGAACTGTCAGACGCGCATCTTTGGCTCGCAGATTAGTAATGCGGGCGGTCGTTGCCTCTATATTTGCGGGGGAGCCCATAGTTTCCTTCATTGCACCGTCGCCCAGTTCTATCCATTGGAGTCGGGCGGTGGCGATGCACTTTATCTTACGAATCAGGTGGAAGATGTGTATTATCCGCTGTATTGGTGCGAATTCTACAACTCCATCATTACGGGAAGGGCCGAGGATGTAATCATGGGAAGTATTGCTGAGAACGAGGAGTATAAGTGTGATTATGTGTTCGACCACTCGCTCTTGCGCACGGTGGTGAGCGACGACGAACTGCGCTTCAAGGCCGTTCGATACGACGTGAAGGACTCCACGGACTATTGTGCCGACAAGAACTTCACGCTCTATGACGACTATGCCTTCCTTTACGACTTCACTCCCGATTCGGTGAGCACGGCGCGAGATATGGCCGACCCGCAGTGGGCGGAGTTATGTCCCGTGGACCGCTTCGGCAGAAATCGCATGGCCGACGGGAAGCCCGATGCCGGCGCTTACGAATATCTGCCCCGATAACCCCCAATCAGTTCTCTCAGGCTTCGCCATGATTTCCGAGTTATGGCGAGGGCTTGTTTTGTTGGACTGCAGAAAGGCTGGATAAGACATCCTTATGTCTGCGGTCACACGTCCTTATGTTTCGCTTCAGACGTCCTTATGTGTTGCCTCAGACGACCTATTGTCTCAGCCCACACGTCCTATTGTCCGATTTGGATAAAAAGAATGCTTGTTCCGTCATTCGTGATGATAAGGCTCGCCGCGTAATATGGTCATGGCCCGATAGACCTGTTCGATGAACAGCAACCGAATCATCTGGTGGGAGAAAGTCATCTTCGACAGCGACAACTCCTCACTGGCCAGCGTGTGGATGCTCGGGGCGAATCCGTAAGGCCCCCCGATGATGAACACGATTCTGCGGTGACCCGCCGCCGTTCTCTTCTCCATCCATGAAGCAAATTCCGTGCTCTTGTACTCCTTGCCGTGCTCGTCGAGCAGCACAACGTAATCGCCTGTCTGCAAACTCTTTTGGATGAGTTCGGCCTCACGTTCTTTCTGTTGCTCGGGCGTGAGGCTTTTCGTGTTCTTCAGCTCCGGAACAACCTCCACTTCGAACGGGATGTAATGATTCGTACGCTTGATGTATTCGGTACAAAGCGCCGCAATGTTCGTGTCGGTTGTCCTGCCGACTACCAGTAATCGTGTCTTCATCGTTGCGAAGGTACGAAAAAAGCCTGAGAAACATTTGCAATTGCGATGAAAAATACGTATTTTTGCGAAAAGATAAAGATTGAATTGATATGCTTACAGTAGAAGAATTTAATGACAAACTCATAGACTTGGCGTTTGCGGAAGATATCGGCGACGGCGACCATACCACCTTATGTTGCATTCCGGCCGACCAGATGGGGGAGAGCAAACTTCTCATCAAGGAGGCCGGTATCTTCGCCGGCGTGGAGATTGCCAAGCAAGTGTTCCATCGTTTCGACCCGACGATGCAGGTGGAATGTTACATCAAGGACGGCGATGCGGTCCAACCCGGCGACATTGTCATGAGCGTGAAGGGCAAGGAACAAAGCCTGCTGCAGACGGAACGCCTGATGTTGAATATCTTGCAACGTATGAGCGGCATAGCTACCATGACCCATAAATACCAGCAAGCTCTTATCGAGGCCGGCACAAAGACTCGCGTGCTCGACACCCGGAAAACCACGCCCGGCATGCGAATGCTGGAGAAGGAAGCCGTGGCCATCGGCGGCGGCATGAACCATCGCATCGGTTTGTTCGACATGATTCTGCTGAAGGACAACCACATTGATTTCTGCGGCGGTGTCCACAACGCCATATCTCGCGCCAAGCAGTATTGCAAGGAGCACGGCAAAGACCTGAAGATTGAGTGCGAGGTGCGCGACTGGAAGGAACTGGAAGAAGCGTTGGCGGAAGGTTGCGACCGCATTATGTTCGACAACTTCACGCCCGAAGACACGGCGAAGGCCGTGAAGTTGGTGGCCGGTCGAGCCGAGACGGAATCCAGCGGCGGCATCACCTTCGACACCATGATACCTTATGCCAAGGCTGGCGTCGATTTCATTTCGTTCGGCGCGCTGACTCATAGCGTGAAAGGACTGGATATGAGTTTCAAGGCTGCGGGCAGCGATAAACTGAAGATAAAATGAAAAGACTCTTTTTCTTTATAGTTTCACTCTTGTTCGGTCTTGCCTCTGAGGCTTGTACCAACTTGATTGTCGGCAAGAAAGCCAGTCGCGATGGGTCGGTCATCGTGACGTATTCCAGCGACGATTACGGCGCTTACGGTTATTTGTTCTGGCAACCGGGCGGCAAACATAAGCCAGGGGAGACGCGCTCGCTCTATCATTACGAGACGAACAACTATTTGGGTGAGATTCCGGAAGCAGACAGTACGTATGCCGTCATCGGTCTGACGAACGAACACCAGCTGACGATTCTGGAAACCACTTGGGGCGGCCGCGAGGAGTTGGCCGATTCCACGGGCCTGTTCGACTACGGAAGTCTGATGCAGGTAACGCTCCAGCGAGCCCGCACGGCCCGTCAAGCCATCGGAGTGATGGTGGAGTTGGTCACCAAATATGGTTATCAGAGTGAAGGCGAGAGCTTTACTGTGGCCGATGCCAATGAGGTATGGGTGATGGACATGATAGGTAAAGGGCCTGGCGGCGGCGCTCCGGTGTGGGTGGCTCAACGTATTCCCGACGACTGCATCTCGGGTCACGCCAACCAAAGCCGCATACATAAGTTCCCGCTCAAAGACCCGGCCAACTGTCTTTATAGCAAGGATGTCATCAAATTCGCCCGAGCAAAAGGCTACTTCAAGGGCAAGGATGCTGAGTTTGATTTCGCCAACGCCTACAATCCGATAGATTTCGGCGGAGCACGTTACTGCGAGGCCCGCGTCTGGAGTTACTTCAACCGGTGGGCGGAGGTCGATATGAATCCGTATCTTCCCTATGCCATGGGCGAAGATTTGACCCATCCTTTCCCCCTGTACGTCAAGCCGAAACAACTGCTGAGTGTGCAGGACGTGAAGAACATGATGCGTGACCACTACGAAGGAACGCCCATGGATGTCACGACAGATGCCGGCGCCGGTCCGTTCGAGATGCCGTATCGCCCCACGCCTCTTACGTTCGAGGTCGATGGGAAGAAGTATTTCAATGAGCGCCCCATCTCTACGCAACAGTCCAGTTGTGTGTATGTGGCGCAGTTGCGCTCGTGGCTTCCCGATTACATCGGCGGCGTGCTCTGGTTTGGAAACGATGAGGCCAACACCACGGCGCTCGTTCCCATTTACTGCTGCACGCAGGGAGCCCCCGACTGTTTCGACGTCACCGCGGGCGACACGTTCCATTTCTCGTTCCGCAGCGCCTTCTGGATGCAGAACTGGGTGGCGAACATGGTCTATCCCCGCTACTCAGTCTTGTTCCCCGAACTGCAGAAGGTTCGTGACGAACTGGAGAACGATTTCAATACGCTGCAACCGGAAATCGAAGCAAACGCCAAGACCATGACTGCAGAAGAAGCGAAGAAATACCTGTCGGCCTACAGTCATCGCCAGAGCGGCAATATGATGAATCGGTGGATGGAACTGGCGCAGTTGTTGATTGTGAAGTATAATGATATGGCCGTGAAAAAGGTGGATGAGCAGGGAAACTGGTTGAAAACGAACGGAGGCAACCAAGTGCCTGTGAGCCGTCCCGGTTATCCCGAGGCCTATCGCCGCCTGATTGTGAAGGAGACCGGCGATAAGTATTTGATTAAGGAATAGTTCGTCAGACGATAGAAAAACCTTTGAATTAGAAATCTTTTAATAACAAACTACTATGGATACTGAATTGATTAAGAAGTGTGAGGCGGAAGCCCAGAAGTGGCTGACCTCAAGTGTTTACGATGCTGAAACGAAAGCAGAGGTGAAGGCTATGCTTGACAGTGACGATAAGACTGCGCTTGTGGATGCCTTTTATCAGAACCTTGAGTTTGGTACGGGCGGTCTGCGCGGCATCATGGGCGCTGGCACCAACCGTATGAATAAGTATATCGTGGGCATGGCGACCCAGGGTTTCGCCAATTACATTCTGAAGGCTTTCCCCGGACGTACCGACCTCAGCGTGGTGGTCGGCCACGACTGTCGCAACAACGGCCGCTTGTTTGCCGAGTCGGTTGCCAACATCTTCTCGGCCAACGGCATTCGCGTCTATCTGTTCGAAAGCCTGCGTCCGACCCCGGAAATAAGCTTTGCCATTCGGCAGTTGGGAGCACAGGCCGGTGTCAACGTGACGGCCAGCCACAATCCTAAGGAGTACAATGGCTACAAGGCCTATTGGGAAGACGGCGCACAAGTGCTTGCTCCCCATGACACGGGCATCATCGACGAGGTGAACAAGGTCGCCATCGAGGACGTGAAGTTTGAAGGCAACCC
>JABUUA010000035.1:14842-23435 GCA_021443405.1 Bacteroidaceae bacterium | reverse complement strand
CTTGGCGTTGCCGCGCTTCGGCTTGGCCGTTGAGTTGTCGGCCGACTGCGATTCAATCACCGCCTCGGCATCGAGAATATTATAAATAAGGATGGGGATGTCCTCTGTGATTTGAGCGTTTACCTGCTGAGCCAGCGCTACGAGCTCCATCGGTTGCATACGCTCCAATTCTACTTTGGTATGCATAAATAGTTTTGAAAAATGATGGTTATTGTATGGTAGAAATTTACCCTGCCGGGTGATTTCTATTGTTAAAGCTTGACAAAGTTAAGGGAAAAATCTTTGTAAAGCAAATTTTTTCCATTAAATTTGCAAATTAAAGAGCGAAATAGCGGTCTGATTCGTGCGGCCGCAGCGTATATTTCGCCCCGAAAAAGGAAAAGACACAATGGCTTCTGTCAATCCATATCTTCAGGTGGAACACCTCACTCGCCGCGTTGGCGACCGCGTTTTGTTCAGCGATATCAGTTTCGGTATTGCCGAGGGACAACATGTGGGACTCATTGCGCAGAACGGAACGGGCAAGACCACGTTGCTCAACATCTTGGCCGGACTGGACAGTTACGACGAGGGACAAATCATCTATCGCAACGGACTGACCGTGGGTTATCTGGAGCAGTCGCCGCGCCTTCCGATGGAGATGACGGTGCTGGAGGCGGCTTACTGGCATATTGCGCTCGACCGCATGGACCCCGACGAAGTTCCTGTTTATCAGGTGCGCGCCAAGCAAGTGCTGACGCAGTTGAAGATTACGAACCTCGATCAGCCGCTCTCGCAGTTGTCGGGAGGGCAGCTCAAGCGAGTGGCGTTGGCCAACGTGCTGATTGTGGAGCCCGACTTCCTGATTCTCGACGAGCCGACCAACCATCTGGATTTGCAGATGATAGAGTGGCTCGAACAATATCTGTCGCGGTCATGCATGACGTTGCTCATGGTGACGCACGACCGTTATTTCCTGGACCGTTGCTGCACGGCGATTTTGGAGCTGGACTGCAACACGCTTTTCTCTTACCGCGGCAACTACGCCTATTACCTTGAGCACCGCCAGGAGCGCATCGACGCGACGAACGCCCGCATTGCCCGTGCCAACAATCTCTACCGAACGGAGTTGGACTGGATGCGCCGTATGCCGCAGGCGCGTGGTCACAAAGCTCGTTATCGCGAAGAAGCCTTCTACGAACTGGAGAAGGTAGCCAAGCAACGGCAGGAGGAACAGCGCGTGCGCCTGGCCGTGAAGAGCACTTACATCGGCAGTAAGATTTTTGAGGCAGAATATGTGTCGAAGGCATACGGAGAGAAAGTGCTGATTAAGGATTTCTATTACAATTTCTCTCGTTACGAGAAGATGGGAATCGTGGGGGCGAACGGCACAGGGAAGTCCACGTTTTTGAAAATGCTTTTAGGCGAAGTTTCTCCCGACTCGGGTCGATTCACCATCGGTGAGACGGTGAAGTTCGGCTATTTCTCGCAGGACGGTATGCAGTTCGACGAGCAGATGAAGGTAATCGACGCCGTTCGCCGTGTGGCCGAATATGTGGATTTGGGCGGTGGCCGCCATCTGTCCGCCATGCAGTTTCTGCAACATTTCATGTTCGAACCGCAACAGCAGCAGAACTACATCTACAAGCTCTCGGGTGGTGAGCGCCGCCGACTCTATCTGTGCACCGTGCTCATGCAGAACCCCAACTTCCTTGTACTCGACGAGCCGACGAACGACCTCGACATCATTACTTTGCAAGTGCTCGAGGAATATCTGCAGGAGTTTCGCGGCTGCGTCATCGTGGTCAGTCACGACCGCTATTTCATGGATAAGGTTGTAGACCACCTGTTAGTGTTCGAGGGCGACGGACGGGTGAAGGATTTCCCCGGCAACTACACCCAATATCGCCAGTGGCTCGCGCTGCCCGAGAATGCTCCGCAAACCGCTGCCGCAACTGCCATTTCCGCTAACGGCAAGAAGCCGCGACTCGGCGAGCAGAAACGTCGCCTCACTTTCAAGGAGAAACAAGAACTGGAACAACTGACCACAGCCATCGAGGCACTGGAGCAGGAAAAAGCTGACATCGAGCGGCAACTCTCGGGAATGGAACTTTCGTCAGAACAAATCACAACGCTCTCGCGCCGACTGCCCGCCTTGACCGCCGAACTCGACGAGAAAGAAATGCGCTGGCTGGAATTGAGCGAATACGACTCTTGACACATTATTAATATATAAGTAAGGAACTACAACTTATGAAACGAACTCTCATAACTCTCTCACTTAGCCTTGTGGCGCTGCTGGCTGTCGCCTTGCCGGCCAAGCGTGTCACGCGAACAATCCGTATGGCCGACGGCTCTCTGCGCGAGGTCGTGCTCACGGGCAACGAACACCGCCACTATTGGCGCTCGGCTGGGGGAGAGGCTTTCCTGATTTGTCCCGACGGCTCTCTTGTCGAGTTGACTGACCCCGAGAAACTGGTTGGCCGTGAATTGCGCCGACAACCCGCCACTCGCGCCGTCGATTACTCACAGGAGCGGCAGGACATCCGCGGAACGAAGAAGGGACTTGTGATTCTTGTTCAGTTTCCCGACTTGCAATTCCACTACACACAGTCCGACTTCCAACTCTATTTCAACCAGCCTAACTACAATCAGCACGGCATGTGCGGCAGTGTTCGCGACTATTTCCTCGGTCAGAGTTACGGACAACTGGCCATAGATTTCGACGTGGTCGGACCCGTCACAATGAGCAAGAGCTACACTTACTACGGACAGAACGGGAGCGACGACTTCGACAAATATGTCGGCACGATGGTCATCGAGGCCGTGAAGCAGGTGGATGCCGACGTTGATTTCTCGCAATACGACTGGAACGGCGATGGCGAAGTGGATCAAGTGTTTGTGCTTTATGCGGGTTATGCCGAATCGGCGGGAGCGCCGGCCAACACTATCTGGCCGCACGAATACGAACTCTCGTCGGCTAAGGAATACGGCGATGGAACGGGGGCCATGGTCTGCGACGGCGTGACCATCGACACGTATGCTTGCAGCAGTGAGCTCGATAACACATCGGGCTTCACCATCACGGGCATCGGTTCTGCCTGCCACGAATTTTCCCATTGCCTCGGTTTGCCTGACTTCTACGACCTCTCGGGCAACGCTTACGGCATGCAGGACTTCTCAATTATGGACTACGGCTGCTACAACGGCGACGGCCGTTGCCCCGCGGGCTTCACGAGCTACGAGCGCTGGTATTGCGGCTGGATGGAACTGACGGAACTGACCGAAGCCACACAGGTCAGCGCCCTTGCTCCGCTGGTCGATGAGCCTTGTGCCTATGTAATCCGCAACCCGAATCGCTCAACGGAATATTATCTGCTCGAGAACCGTCAGCTCACGAGCTGGGACGCAGGTCTGCCGGGTCACGGACTGCTCATTCTGCACGTCGATTTCTTAAGTTCGGCGTGGTTTAACAACTCGGTGAATTCCTCTCGCAACCACCAGCGCATGACGGTGGTTCCCGCCGACGGCCGTCTCGACTATTCGACGCTTCGCCAGCTGGCGGGTGACCCGTGGCCCGGAACATCGGGCGCTACGGAACTGACCGATACGTCCACTCCCGCTGCCACACTCTTCAACCGCAACACCGACGGAACGAAGTTGCTGCATTTCCCCATCACCGGCATTGCCGAGAACACCGTCACGGGAACGGTCTCTTTCCATGCCGAACCGCTGGCCACGGATGTGGAACCAGTGAGAGCCGACGCCGCCCAGACTGTGTTCGATTTGCAAGGTCGCCCCGCCTGTCCCGACTTCCGCGGCATTGGCGTGAGCAAGGGTAGAAAGTCGGTTGTCCGATGATTTTATTATGATTATCGTAAGTTTTTGATTCGAATACAATAGGTTATGAAAAATATCTCCTTGAGGAAATGGCTGATGGCCGCCGTGATGATGATTGTGCCGATTGTGGTGAGTTTTGTCAAGCCGTCGGCGATGGGACTCGACGGAATCACCGCCAACCAACAGCAGATGCTGGCCATCTTCATCTTTGCCGCCTTGTCGTGGATTTTCGAATTGTTCCCCGCGTGGGTGACGTCGGTCACCGTCATCGCCCTCATCGCGCTCACCGATAGCGACAGCGCCTTCACTTTCTATCTCAACCGCACAACGCCCGGGCAGGAACTGGGCGAGGTGCTCCAGTCGTCGAAGATACTCCGATGCTTTGGCGACCCGTCGATAGTTCTCTACATCGGCGGACTCGTGATGGCGCTGACGGCCTCGAAGATTGGTCTCGACGCCAAGTTGGCCCGGGCCATTCTACATCCCTTCGGCAAGAAACCCACCAACGTGCTGCTGGGCGTGATGCTCGCCACGGGCATTCTGTCGATGTTCATGAGCGACACGGCCACTACGGCCCTTATGGTCGGCATGATGACGCCGGTCTTTGTCTCGATGGGCGACGACCTCAAAGGCAAGGCGGCGCTGGCGCTCAGCATCACGTTCTCGGCGCTTATCGGCGGCATGGGAACTCCCGTAGGGACACCGCCCGCCATGCTGGCTTTCAACGCCATCAACGACCCCGACGGACTGAACCTCCATCTTTCCTTCGCCCACTGGATGGTGGTGATGATTCCGCTCTGCCTCGCGCTCATCGTCTTGTCGTGGCGCGTGCTCGTTTGGATGTTTCCGTTCAGCGTGAGCGAGGTGGAGATTGTGTTTGTGAACAAGGCCACTTGCCGCCGCGACCTCATCATTGTGGTCGTCACTTATGCCATCACCATTTTTCTGTGGGTCACCCAGGGCTTCACGGGCGTGAAGAACAGCGTGGCCGCCCTTGTTCCCGTCGTGATTTTGTCCATCAGCGGCATCTTCACTTCGAGCGACCTCAACAAACTTCCTTGGTCGGTGCTGTGGATGTTTGCCGGTGGACTGGCGTTGGGGTCGGGGATGGACGACGTCGGGTTGTCGTCATTCCTGATTGAGAAAGTTCCGTTCGGAGCCATGTCGCCGCTGCTCATCCTTGTGGTATCGGCGCTGCTGTGCTGGGCGTTGAGCAATTTCATCAGCAACACGGGCACGGCGGCTCTCCTCATCCCCGTGCTGACCGCCATGGCTGTGTCGATGGGCGACCGTCTCGACGGCGTGGGCGGCGGACTGACGCTCATCATGGGCATTGCCATTTCGGCGTCGATGGCCATGTCGCTTCCCGTCTCCACTCCGGGCAACGCCATCGCCTTTGCCACGGGTCACGTCACCCAGCGGCAGATGGCCTGCGCCGGCCTCGTAGTGGGCTTACTGGGCCTTATCATCGGCTATGCGTTCATCACGCTTGTGGGTGGGTGGATGTAAAGAAAGCAAAGAATGTAGAAAAGCTAGAGAGTGGATAGACGACTCCATTCTCTAGCTTTTCTCTTTAAAGACTTTCTTCTGTACCAAAGTAGATGTGCAAAGAAAATCCTTTGATTTTGCAAAAGCAAGGGAAATCCTTTGATTTTTGAAAAGCAAGGGAAATCCTTTGATCTAAAAAGAAAAGTATTATCAGTCAGTCTTTGTGTTGTCAATGAAATAGAAGGGTTCGATATTCAGAGGATTTCTGTAGTTTTTGAACAACTGTTCAGGTGTTTCTTGTTGAAAATTCGGACAAGTATTGGCATTGATTTTGGAACATTTTAAGGATGATTCGTGATTTTGATGACGGTGACAGATTTGCTCATTAGAATCATCCCTACGGCAAAAATGACAAATAAAGCAGTTCTTGAACTGCACCCCGTGTTCCAACGCCTTCACGTTGCCCCACTGTCTAATACTAGGGTGTTTTCGATAACACTCGGGAAAATATATTTGACATAGACCTTTTCGTTCCTTTCCAATTTCAGAACACTTTATAGAAGGAGTCTCAGGACGAGGCACAAAATTTTTCCCTGATTTGTGGAGAATAAACTCTCCAACATTTACTTGAAAGTCGTCTCGTTTATCGCAAAAATGAATCTTTGTAAACTCATTCTCTTCAATACAACTTTGCTGGCAAATTTTATCAAAATCATCATCTTTTTCAATTTTAAACTCGATGATCTTTTTCTCCGAGTTGTCAAAAAAGCCCAAGTCTTTACCCAACACAGAAATTTTGATGGCTATATGTTCAATCTGCGGGTCATCGATTGAAAATTCCAAATCGGAAAGTTCAACTGTTTTGGGGTCAAGTCCTTCTTTGCCTATAAATTTGCGTTTCAGAAGGAACGGTTCGCTTTTTCTCTCACAATTCTTTTTCAAACAGCATTTTTCCGCATGAGGACACTTGATTGGCAGACTTAGCTTCAGGTCATTTGATTTGATAAGCCAGTCGCAAATCATTTGTTTTCCTACCTTTTCTAAATAAATCTCTGGTGTGCTTGAAATGCAGTTATTATCATTGTGAAGTATTCGCCACTTATTATCATTACCTTGTGCAAGATGCACCTCTTTGTAACAGACAGGACAAAGATATTTATGCTTTTCGTAGTGTGAGGTATTTTTTATAGTTTCAATGTCGATTATATTCCAATGTTTGTCTAAAGCTTTGTGCTGGTCATATTCAAGCTCCATAAGAAAAGATTTTGGTAACGATGTACGAGTTGACCTCGATGTAATAAAATGCAACATAACTATATGTTAGATAATAATACCTACTTCAAAATTCTATGTAGACATCCTTTTATTAGATTATGAAGTTGACCTTCGGTTAAGCGAATACGCTTTTTTGTGCTTATTGGCAATTTTAATTGACCTTCACTAATAGTTCCGTATGGATGATGATATACGCCACCTTTCATAAAGAAACTAATAAATGAACGTAAAATTGTTATTGTTTCATTATAACAAGAAAGATGTCTCTCATTAATAAAAATGGTTTCTAATGGTATATTTCCTTTAGATGTTGGAACTGTGCTCATAGGTTGAATTCCATCAGCGGATTGATTGAATCGAAAATCATAAATACACAAGGTGTCCATTCCTTCAACATGTTTAACCAAATTTCTCTTTCTTGGTTTATGATTTGCAATTCTAACAAGTACAGAATCTCTAACAACTTCAAACTGTACAGCATTGTATTGACTACTTGTTCTTCCTTGTTGCATACAACCTCCAAATAAATAAAGAAGTTTATTGGGTATATCCATTGTGCGAAATTTTGCCCAATCATTTTTTAACGAATGAATAACATCATTCAAATTGATGGTAATATGTATTGGCTCAATTGCTTGCTTTATTACTATTTCTGTTATCATTATTTGTTGAATTTATAGTTATTTAGTGTAGAATGATAGAAAAAATGTTCATCCCCATTATTATACTCAACCATCTTTAAGTATCTGCAAATATTATCATTAGCAATGGACGCCTCAGTCCAAAATACACTAATGAATTTTGTACGATACACGATGGAAATAAATGTTCTTAATAATCGGTCATAAACAATATCTTTATTATAAAGATGTGAAATTTTCAAAACATCAACCTCATCATCTTCAAGATATTGTGGTATATTGTTATCATTTGTTATAACTATAATACACTCTACACTTTTATCATCATCATTTACACACAAACTTGACAACTTCCAATTTATTGAATTTGCCATTACTCCTTCACCAAAATACCCTTTTAGTAATGAAATGTCTTTATAATTTATCTTTCGTATCATCAACAATATTATACTACATTTTACAATAAAATCCAAACTCGGGCGTAAAATTTATACACTTTTTCACTGCATTGGGTCAACTCGTACATCGTTACCAAGATTTTAATGAATAAACAAAATCCTATTCAATCCCAATAATCGTGAATCTGCATAAATCGCGTTCGTGGAAAACCATCATCCACAAGAGGAACAATTTCTACTTGTGCGTCAAGAATGTGAGCGATTTTGTTGAGTGTATCGAGATTCACGGCATGTTTGCCCTGTTCAATCTTAGAGAGGTTCGACGCGTCAATATGAGTGAGGAAGGCAAGTTCTCTTGCACTCATCCCTTTGCTCTCTCTCAGGGCGCGGATGCTGGCGCCGATTCTTCGGCGATGCGCTTCGGCAGGACCAACCAACGTCTCCAACTTTATTCCTGTCGTCAGTCTGTCCACTCTGCCTGTATCGACTGTTCTCAACCCTTCATTAAGCGATTGGGAGGTGTCGAAGGCATAAGCGATGAGTTCAGCCACCTGCCGTCTGGCTTTCTCCGTGTCGGCAGGTTCTAATGTTAGAAAACCGGCCAGCACCTCACCCCTTTTGGTAGTAACTTTGAATTCTCTCTCGTTGAAAAAGACAATAGTCGTCTGCATATTTTTTGGTTCTTTGCGCTATTATAAGTACAAAGTTACAAAAAATATCGTGACAGCAATGCAATAATGGTATAAAATCCACATTTATGCGAAATATTATATTCGCAAGGATAGGGCAGTAGAGTTCAAAGAAAACTCTTTGCTCTGCATTTCGGCGACTGCATCTCGGTTAAGTGACGGGATTTAGTCTGTTGCGAAACTACCGCCAACGGAGAAGCGGAAGGCAGGGGGCACATTTTGCTTGAGACATTACGTCTGTCCGTCAAAAAGTCTTTCCCTCGCGGCAGCGTATTCGGCGAGC
>JABUUA010000035.1:0-13097 GCA_021443405.1 Bacteroidaceae bacterium | reverse complement strand
CTCATTAGCAATACCGCTTATATATATAGCAACGGAAAATAATATAATAAGTTATTTTAGAGCATGTTATGTCGATTTCACTGAAATCTGAAATTCGAGATGACAAGATGATGTGGCCCAAAATCCGAATGAACTTTCTGGGTTTAATAATCTTTAAGACGAAGGAGTGGGTGTTTGTCGCTGATATGTTGTAACTTTGCAGCAGAATTGTAAAATGCACGACAGCAAACCGAACACATGAGAATCTGTCTATTCCTGCTGGCGCTGACCATCGGATGGTCGGCCGGCGCACAAGAGCGCAAGAGCCTGGTGATGTCGTGGTCCGAGGCAAGCCGCGGCACACAGACCGCCACCTTCCTCCTCGACGACATACGGCACATGACCTTCAACGCCGGCGACGGCACGGTGACGCTCACCACCCGCGACGGCGCCACCACCACGTTTGCCGAACAACAACTCTGGACGGCCACCTTCGGCCCCGGCAACGGCCCCGGCGAGGACGGCCTCCGCAGCGTGACAAGCACGGAGGGCAGCGCCGAGCTGTGGACCGTGGGCGGCGTTCGCCTCCGACAAGCCGACAGCCGCGAGGCGCTCCGACTGACCGACCTCCCCAAGGGAGTGTATCTCGTCAAGAGTCGGGGAACCGTGGAGAAAGTGAAACGCTAAACCGACCGCACGATGATGAGAAAACATTACTGCCTGCTGGTCGCTCTGCTGACCCTGCTCCCCGCCATCGCCACCGCACAGCAAGTGCGCGTGCTGCACATCGCTACCACCGACGGCAACGCCTACAACATTCCCTACGCCGACATCACCGCGACCACCTTCGACGACGGACGCATGACCGTGACCACCCCCCAAGGCGCTCTCACGCTGCCCGTGACGACCGTCGGCCGCTTCTGCGGCGCGACGACGGACAACGCCTGCCAACTGAGCATCCACTACGACGAGGCGGCGGGCGTGACCTTCACCAACGGACTGGCCCACCGCGGGGTGACGGTGACGGTGGACGGCGGTCACGTGACGGTGGACAACCCCATCGACGACATGGAAATCACCCTCTCGCTCTCCGGCAATCACTCGGACGGAAGTCTGACGTACAACGGCGTTTACAAATGCTCGCTCTCGCTCGACGGACTGCGGCTGGCCAACCCCGACGGCGCGGCCATCGCCATGCTCTGCGGAAAGCGCATCGCCGTGACGGTGAACGGCGACAACGAACTGACCGACGGCGCTTCGGGCACTCACAAGGCCTGTCTCTACTTCAAGGGCCACCCCGAATTTTCGGGCAGCGGCTCCCTCACGCTCACGGGCAACACCAACCACGCGCTGGCCACGAAAGAATATCTGCAGCTGAAAAAGAGTTTCGGGACACTCCGCATCCGCTCTGCCGTGAACGACGGCATCCACGCCGGACAGTATTTCCAGATGAACGGCGGCACGGTGACGCTGCAAGGCATCGGCGGCGACGGCATACAGGCTGAAACCACCGACAACCCCGCCGACGAATGCAACGGACAACTGCTGATAAAGGGCGGCAACCTGACCATCGGTCTGACGGCGCAGGACGTGGCCGGACTGAAAAGCGACTCGCTGCTCACCATCAGCGGCGGCACGGTCACCATCAGCGCCACGGGAGCGGCCGACAAATGCGTCAAGAGCGGCACCGACCTCGTGGTCACGGGCGGAACCATCGCCCTCACCAACAGCGGCAACGGAGCCACCATCGACGGCGACACTGAGACGGCCAAGGGCCTGAGCGCCGACGGCAACATGACGCTCACCGGCGGCAACATCACCATCGCCATGACGGGGACGGGCGGCAAGGGCATAAAAGTGGACGGCGCTTACCAGCAGGGCGACCCCGCCACGGGCGAAGGTCCCGTGCTGAGCGTGGAGACCACGGGCGCTTCGTTCGGCGACGGCGGTTCTCAGCCGGGCGGCAACCAGCCGGGCGGTCGTCCCGGAGGAGGCGGACGTCCCGGGGGTGGGGGAGGTTTCCCGGGCGAGAGCTCCGCAGGCTCGTCGGCCAAGGCCATCAAGGTCGTGGGCGCAGCCACTCTCTACGGCGGCGAGACCCTCATACAGACGGCCACCAGCGGCGCCGAGGGACTGGAGTCGAAGACGAGCGTCACCATAGCCGGCGGCCATCATTACCTCAAGTGCTGCGACGACTGCATCAACGCGGCGGGAGCCATCACCTTCGACGGCGGCATCACCGTTTGCTATTCCAACGGCAACGACGCCGTGGATTCCAACTACGGCCGCTCGGGAGCCATCACCATCGGCGACGGCGTGGTGCTCGCCTACACCACGAAAGGCTCGCCCGAGGAAGGACTCGACTGCGACAACAACTCTTACATCCGCATCACGGGCCAGGGCTACGGCATCAGCGCCGGCGGCGCCCAGGGCGGCGGTTCGAGCAGCAGTTCCATCAGCGGCGCCAGCCAAGGTTACGTCTTCTCCACGTCGAGCATCAGTTACTCCGCGGGTCGCTATTACACGCTCGCCGACGCCTCAGGCAACAATCTCATCACCTACTGCCTCGACGCCTCGGTGCAGAGCTCGCTCAGTTTCTTCACGGCGAAAGGAATGGTCAAGGGCAACTCTTACACACTGAAATACAGTACTTCCGCCCCCACCGACAGCGCGGAGCAGTTCCACGGCGTTTTCCTCGGCAGCACGGCCAAGGGAACAACCTCCGTCACCAGCCTTACAGCGAAGTAATCCGGGAAGAGGGATTATCTACAATTTTCCCGCTTTGAGGAAACGATGGAGTTCCATCGTGACCGCAAAGCGGGAAAACTCTATCTCCCCGACCGCCTAACTTCCTGGGAAAATCAAAAAGCGTTATCCGCGCGCCTGGTGGAAGGCGGCGATGCGGCGGGCGAAAAGTTCGTGCTGGTCGTCGGCAAAGAACGAGGTGCAGATGCGGACGCCTTGCTGCAGCGAGCCCATCGTGTCGAGCGGATAGACGGCAATGCCGTAGTACATCAGCTCGCGCGTCAGCTCCAGGTCGGTCATGCCGGGATATTGGACGGTGAAATAGAAACCGTCCGCCAGGGGAGCGCCCATGTCGTTGTCATAGACGAGGTAGAAGCCATTGGCCAGCAGCACGTCCTTCATGAAGCGGGCGCGCCGTCCGTACTCCCGAACGTCGTCGAGGAAATTGTACTGCCCGGCACAAGCCGCCTCCATGAGCGCCGCCATGGCGTGCTGCACGGAATGCGTGGTGCCGCTGGAAAACGTGTAGAGCAGGCGGTTGGCAAAGAAATCGCCGAAGGCGCCCACACCGAATTTCTCCTGCAGCGCCGGATAGACGCGGTGGTAGAGCGCATTCGAGATGCAGCTCACGCCGATGCGCTGACCGGCATAGGAGAAGGCTTTCGAGCCCGAAATGGCCAGCACGTAGTTGTCGGTGTAGCGGGCCACCGTGGCCTGATAGGGCGCTTGGTAGGGATGAGAGAGGTCGCGGCGGAAGTCCATGGCGAAGTAAGCCAGGTCCTCCAGCACGATGACGTCGTGTTTCGTGGCCAGGGCGCCGATTCCCTCCAGCTCTTCCTCGCTGAAGCAGACCCACGAGGGGTTGTTCGGGTTGGAATAGACCATGCCGCAGACGTTCTCCTTCACGATCATCTCCTCCAACTTCGCGATGAGTTGCGGACCGCGATAGTCGTGGATGTCGAGTCCCACGTGGCGCAGACCAATCACGTCGCACTGCGTCGTCTGCACGGGGAAACCGGGCTGCAGGAGCAGGACCGTCCCGTCGCAAGCGTGCTTCAGCGCCGTGAACGTGGCGAACGTTCCCTGCATGCTGCCCGTGGTGGGGATGCAGCCCAGGGGGTCGATATCCACGCCGACGAACGCTTTCACGAACTCGGCCGCGGCCGTCTTAATGCGCGGAATGCCGCCGTTGGGCGGGTAAATGGTGGCGCAGCCCTCCTGGAGGGCCTTCATCTCGGCCTGCAGCGCGATGTCGGAAGGCTGGAGACCGGGCACTCCCATCTCGAGGTGGATGAAGGGTTGCCCCGTCTTCTGCTCGAGGACTCGCGAGAGCGACTGGATGTCGCGAATGGTGGCTTGGGAGAAGTCGCCCAGCGCCATCTCGTCAATGGCCTGCGTCACCGTCTGGTAGTCTAAAGGCGTCTGTCGCATATCAACCCTTGAAATTGCGCTTGTCGTTCACATGCTTGGCCTTGCCCATCGAGCGCTCGATGCTCATGGGCGGGAGGATGTGGATGTTGGGCTTGATGCCGACCATCGACTGGATGCGGTCGTAGAGGGGCTGGATGTAAGGCATCTGACCCTCCGGACTGCGGCGGAAGTATTCGGGCTTCAGCTCGACGTCGAGGTCGAAGGTGTCTTCGTTGTTGATTCGGTCCACCGTGATGAAGTAGTAGGGCTGGAAGGCGGGGCAGTCGGTCAGGCAAGCCTCGATCTGTGAGGGGAAGACATTCACGCCGCGAACGATGAGCATGTCGTCGGAACGACCGAGAATGCGGTCCATGCGCACGGCGGTGCGGCCGCACTTGCAGGGTTCGTAGATAAGGCGGGTGAGGTCGCGGGTGCGGTAACGCAAGACGGGCATGGCCTCCTTGCACAACGACGTGAACACGAGTTCGCCGAACTCACCGGGAGCCACGGGCTCCAGCGTCTCGGGGTTGATAATCTCGGGGTAGAACATGTCCTCCCACAAGTGCGTTCCGTTCTGGCACTCGCACTCGCCGCCCACACCGGGGCCGCACATCTCCGTGAGTCCGTAGATGTCGTAGGCCTTGATGTGCAGTTTTTCCTCCAGCTCGCGGCGCATTCCCTCGGTCCAAGGCTCGGCGCCGAAGAATCCGCAGCGCAAGTGCATGTTCTTGATGGACACTTTGTCGGAGTTCTGGATGGCTTCGGCAAGGCGCATGGCGTAGGAAGGAGTGCAGGCCAACACGTTGGTGCGGAGGTCTTCCATCAGCATAATCTGCTTTTCGGTGTTGCCGGCCGAGGTGGGCAACTGGCAGGCGCCGAGTCGGGCAGCGCCGTCGTGAGCGCCCAGACCGCCCGTGAACAGGCCGTAGCCGTAGCTCACCTGAACAGTGTCGCCGGGACCTACGCCGCCGGCCGCCATGACGCGGGCCACACCTTCCGACCACATGTCGAGGTCGTTCTTCGTGTAAACGTCCACCACGGGCTTGCCGGTCGTTCCGGAAGAGGCGTGGATGCGGGCCACTTCGGTGGGCGGAACCACCATCAGTCCGAAGGGATATTCGTCACGAAGGTCGTATTTCGTAGTGAAGGGGAGCTTGTGAATGTCGTCGATGGACTGGATGTCGTCGGGAGTGACGCCCAGCTCGGCCATCTTGCGACGGTAGAATTTCGACTTCATGTAGCAGGTGCGGACCACATCTTTCAGTCTCTGGCTTTGGAGTTCGCGCATTTCTTCGCGCGGCATGCACTCCATCTTAGGATTGTATATCATAGTCGTCTGTGATAGGATGATTGGTTATTATTTGTTCGTTTCGGATTCTCTACATCAAGGTGTCGAACGGAACTTCCTGCTTCGTTCGGTAGGCCAGCCCCGTCATGACGGCAATCAATTCGCCCTGCCCGTTGCTGACGCGGATGTCGCAGTAGGGCAACTTGTGATGGTCGAACGTCTCTGTGCACTCGGCCACAAGGGTCTCGCCCAACTGGGCCGAATGGAGAAACGTGGTGGTGTTGCTGATTCCCAGCGAGAGCAGCCCGTGACTGTTGGTCACCGCGGCAAAGGCAAGGTCGCTCAGCGTGTAGATGACGCCGCCCTGGCACACGCCGCCGCCGTTGAGGTGGCGCTCCTCCACCGTCAGCTCCGTCCGGGCATAACCTTCACGAAGTTCGGTGATTCGTGCCCCGATGCTCTGGGCAAAGCGGTCGTCGCGGTTCAGTTTATCCAGTAGATTCATAGGCGATGCAACATTATTTGTAACACTTGAAGATGTTCTCCACCAACTTCTTGTCCATCCGGGGCGTGCACAGACTGACCAGCACGACCACGACAAAGCCGCCCACCATGGCGATGGCGCCGCAGTTGATGGGGTTGATGGGATTGCCCATCATCAGGTTGACGAGCGTGATGCCCACGCCCCAAGCGAAGCAGGCCCACACCGAAGCGGGCGTGACGCCGCGCCAGTACAGGCCGAGCATGAAGGGAGCGAGGAAAGCGCCCGCCAGTGCTCCCCACGAAATGCCCATCAACTGGGCGATGAACGTGGGCGGATTGAGGGCGATGAGCAGGGAAATGACAATGAAGAAGACGATGAGCGTTCGGAGCACCACCACCTTGCGACGTTCGATTTTCTCAGCCACGGCATCGTCAATGGCTCCGTCTTCCACCTCGCCTTGCTCCGAAACTTTGTCGCGATAGATGAGGTCGAGCGTCATGGTGGACGACGAAGTGAGCACGAGCGAAGCCAGCGTTGACATGGACGCCGAGAGCACCAGCAGCACGACCAGCGCAATGAGCACATCGGGCAGCGTGGTGAGCATGGAGGGAATGATGGAGTCGAAGTCGAGACGACCGTTGGGAAGCGTCGGCGGCATGCCGAAGAGTCGGCCGAATCCGCCCAGGAAATAGCAACCGCCGGCCACGACGAGAGCAAACAGCGTGGAGATGATGGAACCGCGACGTATGGCTCCCTCGTCGGTGATGCTGTAGAACTTGCCCACCATCTGGGGCAGACCCCACGTTCCGAGCGAGGTGAGCACCACCACGCCGAACAGATTCCAAGGGTCGGGGCCAAGCCAGTCGGCAAAGGCTCCGTTCATTGCTGGATTGTCGTCGGCGGGCAACGCAGCCATCTCTGCCACGGCGTTCGACAAACCTCCTTTAATTCCCAGCACCGCGGCAATCACAGTGATAATGCCGAAGAGCATGATGATGCCTTGGATGAAGTCGTTGATGGCGGTGGCGCGGTAACCGCCTAAGATGACGTACAGCGCCGTGAGCACGGCCATGATAATTACGCAGTATTCGTAAGGAATGCCGAATCCCATTTCGAACAGCGTGCTGATTCCCTTGTAAACTCCGGCGGTGTAGGGGATGAGGAACACAAAAGCGATGATGCTCGCCACGACGCGCAACTGCTGAGAACCATAGCGAGTGCCGAAGAAATCGGGCATGGTGCGGCTGTTGATGTGCTGCGTCATCACTTTCGTGCGGCGACCCAACACGAGCCACGCCAACAGCGAACCGATGACAGCGTTGCCCACTCCAATCCACGTGGAACTCAGTCCGTACTTCCAACCGAATTGTCCGGCATAACCCACAAAGACGACGGCCGAGAAGTAACTGGTTCCGTAGGCGAAGGCCGTGAGCCAACCGCCCACTTTCCGACCGCCCAACACAAAACCTTCCACGCTGCTGGCTTGCTTGCGGGAATACAGTCCCACGCCCACGGTGACGGCGAGGAAGATGAGAGTCAAGAGTATCTTTATAAACATACGATGGCGAGTGTTATGTGTTCTACCTTAGTTGAAACGCACCTGCATCTGGCACATAATCTGGTGATTGTCGCCCCGACGGAAGTAGGTGCTGTAGTCGGTGTTCGCGTTCTTATAGACGTATTGCACTTGGAAGCGGCATTGCTTGAAGAACCAGTACTGGAAACCGGCCACTACCTTGTGCATGTTCATGTCGCGAGAGGTGTTGAAGTTGAAATAGTCGTAACTGGCCACAAAATCGAGCGTCTTCGGCAGAATGGCCACGCTGCCCGTGGCATAACCGCCCCGACTCACGACGTCGCCGTCCCAGCCTTGCAGGTATTCGCCGTGAACATTCACCCATTTCGACTTGTAGTCGGCGCCCACCGTCAGGCGGTTGCGCTTGTAGCGCTGACCAAAGTGCATAGTGGGATTGAACACCGGATTGGCCACCAAAGCGTGACCGCGGCCCAGTTGGCCCGTGGCACACAGGTTGAGTCCCTTCACGGGACGAACTTCCAACCGGCCGATGACGTTCTTTGCATTGTCGTAGTCCTTCCGGTTAATGCCCGCGCCGTTCACGGCCTGCACCTCGTAACGCAGTAGTTTGTTGTTGGTTTCGCCATAGAGAGAGATTCCTTGGTCGCGGCCATACTGCACGCCGTTGAGGGGGTCGGTGCCGCAGCCCGCAAGGAAAGTCACGCCTTCGGCGCAGACATCTATCGTCTCTAAGGCCGTGGGCGAGAGCGGATTCTCGTAAGTCAGTCCCGTCTTGAACTGACCGAAGCGCACGGTCAACAGATTGTTCTTCGTCACGCGAAAGTCGGTGTAGTATTCCTGCACCACGCTGTTGAAGTCGTGCATGAAGAGGAACGACCAGCGCTTGGTTATCTGAGCGTTCACCCACAGCAACGTTCGCTTGCACAGAAAACTATTCGTGTTCCGTCCCTCGGCCCGCTGGAAGGTGTACCAGCCTTGGGCATAGCCATGAACTTGAAGGCGCGAAGCCACGTCGGCCATCCAGTCGGTCGATTTGTTGCCCGTCTTGC
Source organism: Bacteroidaceae bacterium (assembly GCA_021443405.1). Taxonomy (GTDB): domain Bacteria; phylum Bacteroidota; class Bacteroidia; order Bacteroidales; family Bacteroidaceae; genus Physcousia. The sequence continues at coordinate 4,605 of JABUUA010000035.1, read as the reverse complement.
TGATGTTGAACTGTTCCGCTAAGGTCATTCCCTCTGCGCCGTCCACCAACGTCGGTTGGTAGCGCGGTTCCTCGGCGGCGGGCAGTTCTGTCGTCTCGGTCTCCGACTCCGCGCAGACATTTTGGCTCCACAGCGACAAGCCCACAATCAGTCCTGCAAGCGCTAACAATCGGTTCAGACTCATCATTTGAAATCTTCTTCGGTCAAGAACATCATTTTCTTCAGCATGATTATCTCCTTCGCCTTGTCGGGAGCATCGGCGCGGAACGCCAGCACGCCGCGGCCCTTCCATAGGAAAGAGTAGAGATAAAGAATGCTGACGCCGGCCTCGCTCAACGACTTCACCGCCGCAGCGGCGCGCCCGGGCTGGTCGTCGATGGTCAAGGCAAACACATCGGAGAGTTGGACATTGATGCCCGCTTCCTTCAGGATGAGATAAGCCTTGGCGGGTTCGTTGCATAGCACACGGTAGATGCCGTAGTCCTTGGTGTCGGCCACGGCCGAGGCGATAATCTGAATGTTGGCCTGACTCAAGAGGTCGAGCACGCGAATGAGCGTGCCGCTCTTATTCTCTATGAAGATGGAAAGTTGCTTGATTGTCATAAGTTTCCTTGAATTTTATGCGTGAGCGCGCGGGCGCTAACTTAATTATACACGGTTCGCTTGTCCACCACGCGCACGGCCTTGCCCTCGCTCACGGGCAATGTTCCCTTGGGAACGAGGCGAACATGGGGCGTGAGCAGTATCTCGTCCTTGAGTGCGCGCTTGATGTTCTTCTCCAGCGCAATGAGTCGCTGATAGTCGTCGGTAAAGAGTTCCTCCAACTCCACCTCCACCGTCATGTTGTCGTTATCGGCGTCGGTGGTGAGCGTGATAAGATAATTGTTGGCGAGCTCGGGGAAGTTCATCAGAATCTTCTCAATCTGGATGGGGAAGATGTTCACTCCCTTGAGCACAATCATATCGTCGGAACGGCCCTTCATACGGTCAATGCGAACGTGGTTACGGCCACACGGACATGTGCGACCCAGCACGCGGGTAAGGTCGCGGGTGCGGTAGCGCAACAGCGGCATGGCCTCGCGGCGAAGCGTGGTCAGCACCAGTTCGCCAATCTCGCCGTCGGGAACGGGCTCGAGCGTCTCCGGGTCCACAATCTCCACGATGTAATAGTCCTCCCAGAAGTGCAGACCGTTCTGCTCCTTACATTCAAAACCAACGCCGGGACCGCACATTTCGCTCATGCCGAACGAGTTGTAAGCCTTCACTCCAAACATCTGTTCGATGCGCTTGCGCTGTTCCTCGGAATGAGGCTCGGCGCCGATGGCGAAGATTTTCAGTTTTGTATCGCGCCGCGGGTCCACACCCTCTTGGTCCATCACCTCCTTCAGTCGGGTGAGATACGAGGGAACGGCGTGGATGGCCGTGGTGCCGAAGTCCTTGATGAACTTAATCTGTCGCAGCGAATTACCGGCTGCCGCGGGCACGGTGAGCATGCCCATCTTCTCGGCGCCGTACTGGAAACCGAGGCCTCCCGTGAACATGCCGTAGCCGCTGGAGTTCTGGAACACGTCCGTCGGGCGCAGACCCACCATCCAGAGATTGCGCGCCACTTGGTTGGCCCACTCGTCGAGGTCCTGCGCCGTGTGCAGAATCACCGTGGGATTGCCCGTCGTTCCGCTGGAGGAATGCAGACGTGTGCATTGCTCCAAGGGCACGGATGCAATGCCGAATGGGTAGGTGTCGCGCAAGTCCTGCTTTGTGGTGAAGGGAATCTTGCGAACGTCGTCGAGGGTCTTGATGTCGTCAACGGTCAGACCTGCCTCCTCGAATCGTTTCTTGTAGAAGGGCGAGTTCATGCAGTGCTGCACCGTCTCCTTCAGTCGTTTCAGTTGCAATGCCTCCAGTTCTGCGCGCGACAGGGTCTCAAACTCCGGATTGAAGTATTCCCCCGTCTTCTCCGTCACAGGAACGGAAGAGCCTTGTTTGGTTGTATCTATGCTCATGGTGTGTGTCGTTTTATCGGGTTCATTGGGACTAACAAGTAGTCGAGGGATTGTTGGTGGCGTCGAAAGCCTTCAGGTTTGCCTCCACCACGGCCTCGCCCTTGCGGGCAAAAATGGTGGCAACGGCCTCGCGCAGTTGTTCGGGGCTCACGATTTCCAGATACTTGGCGGCCATGCCGAGCAACACTACATTGGCGCTGCGAGGGGTGCCGCAGTCCTTCGCCACCTGCTCGATGTCGAGCTGCACCACATGGGGCAGGGCGTTCAGCTCAGCGAAGAGTGCTTCCGATTCGGGGTAGTTCGGGATGTTGACGAAGGGTTTGTTGCTGGTCACGATGACGCCGTCCTTCGACAGGTAGGGCAGATAGCGCAGCGCCTCCATCGGTTCCATGGAGATAATCAGGTCGCAACCGCCCAGCGGAATCAGGTCGCTCCAAATCTGCTTGGTGGAGAGACGCAGGTTCGACTGCACGTCGCCGCCGCGCTGGCTCATGCCGTGCACCTCGGCTTGCTTCAGGTTCACGCCGGCCTTGGTGGCGGCTTCGCCTATGATGGTGGCGATGGAGAGGATGCCTTGTCCGCCCACACCGCAGAGGATGATGTCTTTTTTCATTATTCTGCCTCCTTTGCTTTTCTGGCTTCACGAGCGTGGCGTGCCGCTGTCTGGATGCACTCACGACGTGGGATGATAACGGAAACGCCGTTGTATTCTATCTCTTGCTGGATGATGCGCTTGATTTCCTCCATGTTCTTGGGCAGGGGAACCACCACATGCAGGTGGTCGGGCGCCACGCCGATGCCGAGGCAAATCTGCTCGAACTTATTCGTGCCGGCACTGTCCTGACCGCCCGTCATGCCGGTGGTCAGATTGTCGGAAATCACCACCGTGATGTTCGAATGGTCGTTCACGGCGTCGAGCAGACCCGTCATGCCGGAATGGGTGAACGTGGAGTCGCCAATCACGGCAACGGCGGGGAACAACCCTGCGTCGGCCGCGCCTTTCGCCATCGTGATGGAAGCGCCCATATCGACGCACGACGACAGGGCCTTGAACGGGGGCAGCGCTCCCAAGGTGTAACAACCGATGTCGCCGAAGATGCGGTGCTCGGGATAGGCTTCAAGCACTTGGTTCAATGCTGTATATACGTCGCGATGACCGCAACCTTGGCAGAGCTGGGGCGGACGACCTGCGAGATTCACGGCAGGAGCATATTGCGGTGCAAATGTGGCAACGGCCTTTCCCGCTGCACACTGGGCCACGGTCTTGGCCACGCAGTCGGGCGTGAGTTCGCCGGTGCGAGGCAGTTCGCCGGTCAGGCGGCCCTTGATGACGGCCTTGTCGCCGATGATGTTCCGCACGGCCTCCTCCACTACGGGCTGACCGTCCTCCACAATCAGCAGGGTTTGGCAGGCGTCGGCCATGGCCTTCACCTTGTCCTTCGGCAGTGGGTATTGGGTAATCTTCAGCACGGGCACTTCGGTGTCGCCGGCCAGCGCCTCGCGCACATAGTTGTAGCCGATGCCGCACGCCACGATGCCGAGCGCGCCGCCCTTGGCAGGCAGTTCCGTCGCACGGTCGCTGGCTTCCACCATCTTGACTTGTTTCTCCAGCAACTCCACATACTTGCGACGGGCAATGCCGGGCAGCAGCACCCACGAATCGCATGAGGGCTCCAGCGCATTCTCGGCCTTCGGCTCGCCCACCTCCACGGCGGCACGACTGTGCGCCAGACGGGTCACGATGCGGAGCATCACGGGCACTTGCAGCGCCTCGCTCAGGTCGAAGGCGGCCGCTGTGAGGTCGAAAGCTTCCTGCTGGTTCGAGGGCTCAAAGGCGGGAATCATGGCAAACTTAGCATAGAAGCGCGAGTCTTGCTCGTTCTGACTCGAGTGCATCGAGGGGTCGTCGGCCGCCAGCACCACCAGACCGCCCTTCACGCCCGTGATGGCGCTGTTGACGAAGGCGTCGGCACAGACATTCATGCCCACATGCTTCATGCACACCAGGGCGCGCTTGCCGGCATACGACATGCCGAGTGCCGCCTCCATGGCGGTCTTCTCGTTCGTGCACCAGCGGCTGTGAACGCCCCGTTCGCGCGCCAGTGGTGACGCTTGTATGTATTCCGTTATCTCTGTGGAAGGCGTGCCGGGATAAGCATACACGCCGCTCAGACCTGCATGCAAGGCACCCAATGCGATGGCCTCATCGCCCAGAAGAAGTTGCTTCATTGTTCCTGTATATCTAATCTATTATGTATGTGTATTTCTCCGAAGTAACTACAAAGATACAATTTTATTTCGTATAACTACGCATTTCTAACCTATTTTTTCTCATTTCGGTGAAAAGGATGGACATTTGTCACGCTTTTCGCCCTTTTCCATGTCAAAAGCGCAGTATGGTCACGCTGGTTATCATCTTGCTTCACTAAGCCCTCACGCGACCGTCCTAAACACGCTTTCAAACGAAAATCCAGAAATAAATTTGGAAAATCGCTCGCTTATTCGTATCTTTGCACTCGCTAATCAGAAATTAGCATTTGGCTGACTCGCTAGCTCAGTTGGTAGAGCACATCACTTTTAATGATGGGGTCTCGGGTTCGAA
>JABUUA010000034.1:8729-21994 GCA_021443405.1 Bacteroidaceae bacterium | reverse complement strand
GCCATGAGCATTCTGGCCTGCCTGCCCAAGATTCGGAAGGAGGGCAAGAGGGATGTGATCCTCTTCTCCAAATTCACGATGACCCACGACTGCGTCGGCGATACCCAGATCGGAGAGAAATCCTTCAAGGCGTACATCAAGGGAAGATCGTATATCGCAAAACAGTAAAGGACAATCATCATGATCATTTATTTTACAGGAACAGGAAACAGCCGGTATATCGCCCGGGCCATCGCAGATGGACTGGAGGACGAGGTGGTCTGCGCCAACACGTACATCAGGGAGAACAGGCCGGGTGACTTCACCAGCGTGAAACCCTATGTATTTGTCTTTCCGGTGTACTTATCCATCATCCCGGCTATCTTCCGGGAATTCCTTCTGAGCTCGAAATTTCACGGAAACCATAAGGCCTACTTTGTTCCGACCTGCGCCAGTGCTGATGGCTCGGTGCCAAATGCCGCCATCGACCTGTGCAGGGCATCCGGTTTCTTCGAGTACATGGGCAGCTATAAGATCAGGATGCCCCAGAATTACATCCTGCTGTTCCGCATGTTCAGCCAGGAGGAGATCGATGCCTGCAGGGAGGATGCGAAGATTCCGGTGAAGAAGGTCTGCCGGGCAGTCCGCCGGGAAGTACAAGCAGTTCTGCCTCAGCCAGATTCACGTCGGTCAGCAGGGCGTCAGCCACCACACCCACGCCGTGAGCGCTCTCCACGACGCGGTCGTCCGTGATGCTGACCGTTGTCACGGCCACGCCGCCGCGGCGCAAAATATCGATGGGAGCCAGCGCTTCGATATCCTCGAAGCCCGTGGCAAGAAATACAAATACCATGATACGTATTAGTTTTAAGTTAAATCTTGTTGGACAAAGTTACGAAAAATTTCGTATATTTGCACTCAAAACCATAAGTTTGTTTATGCGACGACTCCGATTTGCCCTCTTTGGTAACGTGTACCAGCCCAAGAAAGCCGTGGCGGTGCAGAAGTTGCTTTGCCTGCTCGAGCAGCGCGAGGCGGAGCTTTACATCGACCGTTCGTTCTACGAATACCTGACGCAGAACCTGCGTCTCAGCGTGCGCGCCACGGGTCTTATAGAAGATAATCTGTTCGAAGCCGACATCGTGGTTTCCATGGGCGGCGACGGCACGTTCCTCGAAACGGCAAGCCGCGTGGGCGACAAGGGCATCCCCTTGCTCGGCATCAACATGGGGCGCATGGGTTTCCTGGCCGATGTGACTGCCGACGAAATCGAACAAGCCATCGCACACATCTACGACGAGGCGTGCTGCGTGGAGAAGCGCAGCGTGCTGCGCCTTGAATACTCGCAGGGAGCGCCCGCCACCTCGCCCTTCGCCCTCAACGAAATCGCCGTGCTGAAGCGCGACAACTCGTCGATGATTAGTATTCGCGTGGACATCAACGGCGAATATCTGACCACCTACCAGGCTGACGGTCTCATCATCAACACGCCCACCGGCTCCACGGGCTATGCACTGAGCGTGGGCGGCCCCATCATGTCGCCGCTGGGCGGTATGCTGGGTCTTGTGCCGGTGGCGCCGCACAGTCTGAACGTGCGTCCCATCACGCTCTGCGACGACGCCGTCATCGACCTCACCGTGGCGAGCCGCAGCGGCAACTTCCTCGTGGCCATCGACGGCCGCAGCGAGCCGTGCAGCGAGAACATACGCCTGCGCGTCACTCGCGCCGCCCACGACATTCGCATCCTTCGCCGCCCCGACAACAGTTTCTTCCGCACGCTGCGCAACAAACTGGCCTGGGGGACGGACATCCGCATAGAAAGCTAATCCACCCACGTTCCGCAAGATGAAAAGCAGTATCACCATATTCCGCTGGTTCTGGGGCGTGTTCCAGACGCTCCGCGTGCAGGCGGTCGTCAATGCGGTCACCGGCATTGTGCAGGTGGGGCTCGACTTCGCTTTCATCTATTTCACCAAGTTGGCCATCGACATTGCCACGGGACACAACACCCATTCGCTCACTTTTGCCGCCAGTTTGCTGGTGGGCGTCATCGGTGGGCAGATAGCGATTGGCTTTGCCCGCCGTTGGATTGCAGCCCTGCTGGGCGTTCGCTCGCAGAACCGCATGCAGTTGCAACTCTTCCGCCGCCTGTTGCAGAGCGAGTGGAACGGGCGCGACCTACGCCACAGCGGCGACGTGCTGAACCGCTTGGAGCAGGACGTGCAGGACGTCACGAGCGTGGTCACGGAGACGTTGCCCGCCGCCTTGGGCGTGCTGGTGCGCTTTGTGGGCGCCTTCTGGATGCTCTATTCCATGGACCCCATGCTGGCCTGTCTCATGGTGGTCATCGCCCCGGCCTTCATCCTGGTCAGCCGTCTCTACGTGCGCCGCATGCGCAAAATCACCCGCGACGTCCGCGACACCGACAGCTGCATACAGAGCATTCTGCAGGAGAGCATCCAGCACCGTATGGTGCTCAAGACGCTCGAGCGCACCGACACCATGGTGGAACGCCTCGACCACACGCAGCAGCGCTTGCGCGACCAGGTGCGGCACCGCACGCTGTTCTCGTCGTTCTCGGCCACAGTTGTCCGCATGGGCTTTGCCACAGGCTATCTGGTCACCTTCCTGTGGGGCGTGAACAGTCTGCAAAACGGTCTCATCACCTATGGTATGATGACGGCGTTCATCCAACTCGTCGGCCAGATACAAGGACCCTTCCGCGATATGACGCGCTTCGTGCCCATCATCATTTCTGCCTTCACGGCGGGCGAACGACTGATGGAACTGGAGGACATTCCACAGGAAATAGAGGGGGAACCCATCCGCTTTGCCGAGGGGGCGGGCATCCGCTTCACGGACGTCTGCTACACCTATGCGGGCAACAAGCGCCAGACGCTCCAGCAAATCTCCTACGATTTCAAGCCAGGGTCGGTGACGGCCATCTTAGGCGAGACGGGGGTGGGCAAGACTACGCTGATGCGTCTCGTGCTGGCATTGCTCCGGCCGTCGCAAGGAAGCATCACTATCTACGGCGCAGATGGTCGTCGCGAAGCCGCCGTAAGTCCACTTACACGCTGCAACATGGTGTACGTGCCACAGGGCAACACCTTGTTCAGCGGCACCATCCGCGACAATCTGCTCCTCGGTAACCCCGACGCCACCGACGAGGAAATGCGCACCGCCTTGCAGTTGGCCTGCGCCGATTTCGTGTTTGAGCGTCCTGAAGCACTCTATGCCCTCTGCGGCGAGATGGGGCAGGGCATGAGCGAAGGACAGGCGCAGCGCATCGCCATCGCCCGCGCCCTCCTGCGTCGTGGCAGCATCCTCTTGCTCGATGAGGCTACTTCGGCTCTCGACAGCGCTACGGAACAACGCCTGCTCGCCAACCTCTCGCAGCACACTTCCCAGCAAACCGTGCTCTTCATCACCCACCGTCCTTCCGTCATCGACCATGCCACCGACGTGCTCCGACTGGAACGATGAATGGAACCGACTTTTCTTTTTCGCTCTTTGAGCGGCGTGTTCCATCTTACGTCTTTGGTACTTCGAAAGTCGTTACCATGCTGTTGTAAAGCCGTCACGCAGAAACCTCCTTTTCGTCACCGGCGAAAAGGATTTCTTTTTCTTAGGAAAACTTTATTTTTTTCTAAGAAAATCTGTGTTTTTTCTTAGAAAAACGCAGGCCTCCCTCCAGACGTCGAAAATCAGTCACCACGGCGCCCTTGCAGAAGGACGCTGATGACACATCGATGTTTCCGGCTTATCCTGCAGCACGCAAGGCTCTCCGTGAGCGCACACGCGCACACACAAAGTATAGGAAGCAACGCCGCGTCGGAGAGGCGGGTCAGAAGTTGACGCTCACGCCCCCCATGAAAGTGGCCTTGGGCATGGGGTGACCGGCGTAGAACTCATAGCGCTGTGCCAGCAAGTTCTGCCCCTTGGCCCACAGACGGAGCCACGGAAAGGCCTGATAGCCCAGCGTGGCGGAGAGCAGCGTGCACGATTCCGTGGGGTCGTCGGCCGTACCCACCGCCGTGAACAGCCCGCAGATTTGCATCAGTCCTGCCGTTGCCGTCCATTGGCCGTAGTGCATCGAGGCCCCCGCAAAGCCTTTGTATTGCGGAGCGGCCACCACATGATACTTCATGTGAAGGTAAGAATGATTGGTGGTCAGCGACCAATGGTCGTTCACACGCCACGACGCTTCGGCCTCCACACCCACATTCTGAATGCGGCCCACGTTCACGTTCTTGCGATTGATGGTCTGGATGATGTTGCTGCCGTTCATAAAAAACGCGTTCACTCCGTAGCACAGCCGCCCAGCGAGCAAGCGTTGCGACCATGACACCTCGTAGTTCCAGAGGCGCTCGGGTATCATGTTGATGTTGGAGGACGGGTAGAGATACATCTCCTTCAGCGTAGGATTACGGAATCCTTTGTCGATGGTGAGCCGGGCTTCCGCCGTGGACAGCGGACGTGTCACCACACCGAAATGCGGAATCTTCTCGCCGTGAATCACGTTGTGCCAGTCGTAGCGCATGCCCACGTCCACCGTCAGCCAGTCCGTGAAGCGCTGGCAGAGGTCGAGATAACCCGCCACCTCGTGCATGTGTTCCTTGGCGCTCTGCTTGTCGGGCGTGTCGAGCACCTCGCCGGTGGCACGACTGGTGTAGAAGGCACGACCGTAGATAAGCTGATAGTCGGCGCCCGCCGTCAGTCTGCAGCCCACCCACAGGGGAAGATGCTGGTGCCAGTGGAACCCCGTCAGCGCGTCGCGCGAGCGGAACAAGCGCTCCTGTGGCGTGGCGCCGGGGGCATAACCGTCGTTGATTTTGTGCCTGCCGAAACTGCTATACAGGTTCATGCAACCGCTGGTCCAACCGTAATCGTTGGTCACGGCAAGGCTGGCGAACCCACGCGTAATCCACTGGTTGGCCTCGAGCAGAGGCGCCATCGTGGTGCCGGGGTAGGAAGCGTTGAAGTGGGTGAGGTTGCAGTCGGCCGAGGCTTTCCAGTGGTCCGAGAGGTCGTAGCCCAGTTTCACGAAGCCGCCGTACTGCTCGAAGCCCATATTGGGGCGGTGGTTGTCGGTCCGTGAATACTGTGCCGCCACGGTACTGTGGAAGCGACCCTTGGTCACTTGGTTGGTGACCTCGGTCTGCACAGTCCCGTAAGAACCCGCCCCCACGTCGAGATGCGTGCGGACACCGTCGTGCAAAGGAGCACGCGTGACGATGTTGACGACGCCACCCATGGCGTTGCTGCCGTAGAGCATCGAGGCTGGACCGCGCAACACCTCCACCCGTTCGGTCAGGAACGTCTGGTAGGCATCGGCAAGACTGTGGCCGTAGATGCCGTTGTACTGCGGAAGGCCGTCGATGAGCACCAGCAGTTGTCCGCTGCCCGACGCAATGCCGCGCAACGACATGCCGCCGGCCGCGCCCGCCGAGACGCCGTAGCCCATCACGCCTCGCTGCGTGACAAAGAGGCCGGGCACCTGCTCCGTGAGCGTGGGCAGGAGGTTCGGTTCGTGATTCTCCACAAGTTGTTCGCGCTCCACCACGCTGGTGGTGAAGGGCAGGTCACGCGCTGCAGTGGCCGTCTGCGCCCCCGTCACCACCACGGGACAGAGGGTGTCGGGCGTTTCTTCGGCCCACAAAGCCGCACTCGCCACGCAGGCGACGGCGAGCCACGAGAATCTTGATAACATATTGGTCATGGTCTATTTCACCCAAGCATTAACGGTGGCGGCGGTGGCTCCGTTGAGCAACTTGCCTTCTTTCCATACGGCCTTGGGATAGGTCTGCTGGAGCACACGCACACTGTTACTGATGGTGCTGCTGCCCGAGGTGGCGAAAGGAATGATGGTCTTGCCCTCGAGGTCGATGTTTTCCAAGAACGTATAGACCTGGCGCGGCGCCAAATCCCACCAGATGGGATAGCCAAGGTAGATGACATTGGCGTCGTGAAGGTCGATGGGCTTAATGGCGGGACGGCACGTGCTATCGGCCATCTCCACACTGCTGCGGCTCTTGCTGTTGCGCCAGTCCAGGTCGGCGGCGGTGTACGCCACCGTGGGGGCAATCTCGGCTACGGGTGCGCCCGTTGCCACGCCAATGAGTTGTGCCACTCGGGCCGTGGTCCCTGTGGCAGAGAAATAGAGTACAATCATACGGTTAGGGTGCTGCGTTGCGGTGGTTTTCTGCTGCGTGGAGCAGGAACACCAGAGGAAAAGAATACAAAGAAGGGCCCCGCCCCAGCAAACTCTCGCGGGAAAGGGGGGTACGAGGTCCTTTATGGTTCGAAACATTTGCATAGTTGTCAGGTTCGGTCACCCTTTCGCGCAGGGAAGGGCTGGGGCGAAAGGTTTATTGCACACACACTTTCTTGCCGTTCACGATGTAGAGGCCGCGCGTGGGGCACTGCACTCGGCGACCCGAGAGATCAAAGATGACGACGGGCTGACGGTCGGTCTCCACGCTCTCGACTGCGGTGGGCGCTGCCTGACGACGAAACAATTGTACGGGCGTCTGCGCGCTGGTGTAAGTAGCGAAGCGCGGCGATGCGGCGTTGTATTGGATGGTGCGCCCCTCGGCCACCGTGGATTCGATGACGGCGTTGCCCTTGTCAAACGTGATGGCCCAGATAGCGGTCTTCTCCGGTGAGGCGATGCTCTGCAACTTGTTACCGTCGCCCTCATAGGCCAGATATACTTGTTCGGCCTCGGCGTAGATGTAGTAACCGCCCTCGGCTTTCGTGATGGTGAAGGTGTAAGGCCGGCCTGCAGTGTTGGTGGGCGTGGTTACTTTGCTGCCACTGACGCTCACGTTGGCGGTATTACGAACGTATTTCCCCTCCCAGTCATCGCCCATGGCCTGATTGGCCTCGGTGCTGACGATGAGGTAACTGGCGCCCAACTCGAGGTCGGCGGCTGAGGTGACGAGGTCGAAAGTATTAGGGTCGCCGGGCGTGTCGGTGTCGTCGGAGCCACCTGTCTGCACGGTGTAGTAGGCCTGTGCGGTCTCGCTCTTGGCCGTGTTGTTCAGCCAAGCATAGGCCGTGACGAGGGTGTTCTCGTTGATGGTCACTTCCACGGGCGGATACAGGCACTGGTAATCGCCGCCGTTCACGCTGTAATAGATGTAGCAGCCTTCCGTGGGCGAGGTGATGGTGACGGTGGAGCCCTTGGCCACCACGCCGCCGGCGGGCGAGAATACCGGCTTTTTCACATCGGCGTCAACGGGTGTGTCGTCGTCGATGGTCGATTGATAGTTGTCGAGGTCGAAGGCGATGTCCTTCCGCGTGCCCCATACATATTGCTCAAGACCGGGGAAATCGACAAAGGGATTGCGATTCTTCTGCAACTTATAGACGCCGTTGTTACGGTCTATCTCCTTTTGGCTGACGGGGTCTTCCTTGGCCCAGCGCAACAGCATGTCGAGTGCCCACTGCGAGAAAGCAGGATATTTGTTGCCCGCCAGCATTTCGCTCGACCAACTGGCCACGCGGCTCTCATAGCAGGTGACCATATAAAAATAGATGCGCGCAAAGTCGCCCTTGTATTCGTCGTTGGGCTCGAACACCTTGCCGCTGTAGCCCGGGGTCTTGCTTTCGCCGAGTTTTGAGAAGCCTTCGTTGCTCTGATAGGTGATGCTGCCCACTTCACCGAAGGGATAGTTGGAGCGGCGGTTGTTGACGTAGCCGTCCGTCGGAATCACGTGCACCAGGTCGCTGCTCATGGGCGAAGCGTTGTCGAACCAGCTCTTGGGGAAGGAATGCTCACGATTGTACATGTCGCCCTCCTTGGAATAGTTGCCCTTGTTGTCCTGGTTGTGCACGAAGTTGGTGGTGCAACTGTACATGTCCCACACCTTGCCGTCGGGGCGCGTGTCGGTGGTCACGTAGGCGTCGCACAAACTATTATAGGAAATGGTGGTGTGACTGCTGATACAACTGGCGAGGGCGGTCTTGAGGGCAGCTCCCTTCTGGCCGTCGGCAGCGGCGTAATAGCCGGCTTTGTTGAACGTTTGAGCAAAGCTCACCGTCATCCCTAAAAGGGTGATGAAAAGAAGATAATATCGTTTCATTGTTTCAGTTTTGTAGTGATAAAGCATACAAAATTACGATTTTTTACGTAACTTTGTAGTCAAGACAACGAATTTTTTAGAACAAAAGCCTATGAAACTACGTTTACTCACCACAGCCTTGCTCGTAGCAGCCTGCTCGGCAAGCGCTTTCGCAGAGTACAAATCATTTACTTACACCGACCCTACCGAGCCGTCGCTGAACTTGATGGGGCATTTCCGCCGTTTTTCGGATAACGGACGCTGGCTGGTGGGCGGCGACTACGACCTGCAGTCTGGGTCTTACATCGTGGACACCACCAATCCCGCTGAACTATATTACTTCACCAACGAGGGAGAATTCTACGACGTAGCAGACGATGGCATGGTGGTAGGCACACACTTCACCGTGGAAGGCGAGGCCAAGTATGAGCATGCCGCCATCTGGAGAGACGGTGTGTGGACGCGCCTGCCCGAGCCCGAGGATTGCCGTCGGCGTTCGTTTGCCATGTCAGTTACACCGGACGGCAAGCGCATTGCTGGTTATGCCTATTGCCACGCCTCCGACGTGGAGACGGGAAACAAGAATTATCCTGTGGTATGGGACTGGGACGAAGCCACGCAGAGTTATATTCCCACATGCTACAATGGCCCTGAAGTTGGCATTGCCGAAGGTCAGTTAGGATTCTATGTTTGGGACATGTCGCCTGATGGACAAGTTCTAGGTGGTACGATGGCTGTCGCTGCAGGTTCGCATCTCCAAACATTGTTAGTTAATGGTAAGGTCAAAGTATGGGACACATGGGAAACTAGATACAACGAGCCCTTCCAGTATAAAGACTCTATTTTATATTTTGACAACTATTATGTCAACGGATTGGCAGACGGTGCCTATGGCGAATATTACGAAGGTGGCTTTACTTATATCAATGATAAGTATGCCTATGGCTACCGCACCGTAGTCACCAACCCCAACTACGAGGATGGAAGTGGCACTTACAACTACTACGCCACCATCTATAATATGGAGACCGACGAGTTCACCGACGTTGCCCGCCTTGGCGCATTTGCCTGCGGCATCGACGACAAACTGGCCTTCGGCACCAAGGTATGGACGCCCAGCGGTCAGAAAGCCACGAACGCTTACTTGGGTTGTCAGGGTCTCAAGGCCATCGAAGGCGTGTACGACATCAAGAAGGACCTCAAGGCCGTGGCCGGTTGCTATAACTTCACGTATATGGAAGACTCTATGGAGTCGCCCATGCTTCTCATCGACGACTCGCTGACGCCCGTAGAAAACGTGGTGGAAGCCGCGACAACCCTGCGTCAGACCTTCGACCTTGCCGGTCGCCGTGCCGCCGAAAAGCAGCGTGGCATCCACATCGTCCGCGAAGGTGATAAGGTTCGCAAAGTAGTAAATAAATAAGGAATGCGCGCGCACGCGACCCTCTTACTGGTCTTGCTGACGAGCGTCGCCAAGGCTAACGACTATTTGTGGGTGGACTTCTCTGCAGGTCTGCCCACAACGTTTGCTTTGGAAAACGCCGACGGCATGGAGTTGCGCGGCGACATTTACAAGAACATCGACCTGCAAAAAGCGTGGCAAGCCTGCCGTCTGCCCGACCATGGTTACACGGCATTCTCCCCGACCCGCAGCACCGACGCCAGTCGGCCCGAGGAGAATCGCCTGACTCTTCCCGCCGTCACCATCGGCAGCGCCGACGCACACGTGGTGTGGGAAGCACGCAGTGTCCACCACCAGATAGCCGAGACTTACCGCGTGGAAGCGAAAGTGGCGGGCACGGACACGTGGGTGACGCTCTGTGAGGCCGAGGCCGACCGCGGACAATGGCAGTTGCACCACGCATCGCTGGCCGACTTCGCCGGGCACGACGTGCAGGTTGCGTTCGTAGCCACCACCTGCAACGGCTTTGCCCTTGCCATCGACAATATAGAGGTAGGCATTCCCACGAAAGCACGTTTCGCCTTAGACAACCGCACGTCTCACTACATTTGTGCGGACGAATCAGCCCACGTGTGCGGACGTCTCACCAACTTCGGCACGACCACCGTCTGGGACCATCTGGTGGTCGAGGTGGAAGGTAGCGAGGTAGCGCGAAAGGCTGTGCCGCCGCTCGCCATCGGACAATCGCTGACCATCGACCTCCCCATCCCCGTGGCCACGGGCCGCACCGACTACGAACTGATAGCCACAACGCCCGACGGAACGCGTGAGACGCTGGCGACCGACTTCGTGGTAGCGGGCGCCGCCAAGCGCGTGATGCTCATCGACCGCTGCACGGGCACGTGGTGCAACAACTGTCCGCTGGAAGCCATCGAGGTGGCACGCTTGGAACAACAGTTCGGCGACGAAGTCTTGATAGTGGAACAACACATCAACGACGCCTTCATGCTCGCCGACTATTACTACACGAAGGAGTTTGTCTTCGACATTCCCAAACTCGTGGTCAACCATTTGCCCAGCAGTATCAAGACCGACGGCTTCACGGCCGCCATGTCGCAACCCGCTGAGGTCGGCATCTCGGCCCGAGCAACCTTGAACGACGATGGTAGTTATCAAGCTGTATGTCATCTGGAAGGCACCACCGACGGCGTGGTGCGTTACCTTCTGCTGGCCGACCTCCACACCGACGCGCTTGAGAGCACTTATGTGCAGCGCAACGCCCCCAGTAGTTATTCGTGGGAGGAATACTACTACCAACCTGGCGCCATTCTGCCCGAGATGAGCACTTACCGCAACGTGCCCGTGGCGGTGGTCGAGGCCACGGACGGCGCTGCCACCGTGCAACGCCCCGCCGACCTGCCGGCCGACACGCCGCTCACGCTGGTGGCCATAGTGCAACATCCCACCACGGGCGAAGTGCTCAACTGCTGCCGCGTGACTTGTCACGACGAGGACGGCATCAGCCCCATCCGCGCCACACAACCCGCTCACTACTACGACCTGCAAGGGCGACGCATCCAGCATCCCCAGCGCGGCCTGTATATTCACAACGGAAAAATCTTCAGACAATCATGAAACACGTTACTTTTCTGCTCCTTATGCTGGCTATTAGTCTGAGCGCCACTGCCGAGACGGTGCTGCTCGAGGAGGACTTCGACACCAACTATTCCAAGTCGTTTGCCTACGTCATCGACCACGACGCCCTCGACCCCAACCAGAGCATTATTTCGCTCTTTACCTCAGCTGCCACAGGCAATGCACAACCGTGGTGGGTATTGCGAGAGACGAAAGGTGCCTCTGATGCGTTCATGGGCTCGCACTCGTGGTACACACAGCCAGGGAAAAGCGACGATTGGCTGATTTCCGTGCCTGTCATCATCCCCAGCACCGGTTTCGAACTATCGTTCGACGCGCAATCGGCCATTATTCGCAAGAACGGAAAGTTGAGCGACCTCTCGCTCTTTATATTGGAAGAAAAGCCCGACCCCACCAACCTGCCCACGACGCCCACCAAAGTGTGGGAGCAAGTGCCCGCGGGTGACACGCCCGACGTAACCACCGACGAGTGGACGCGCTACACCTACTCACTGGACGCGTATGCGGGCAAGACCATCTTCATCTGCTTTGTCAATCAGAATTACGACTGCGACCTGCTCTGCATCGACCGCGTGAAAGTGGCCAGCAAAGTTGACCCTGTCCTGCCCTTCACGCCCACAAAACGCATGCTTATCGAGGAAGGGACCGGCTCATGGTGCGGCAACTGTCCCATCGGCATCTACAACATAGAGTCGCTTCTCGACGACCCCGAGCTGGGCGACAAGGTCATTCCCGTCAGCATTCACGTGGCAGGTTCGCCCACCGACTGGATGGAGTTGGAGAGTTACGAGGCTTACATGAACTTCAACGGCGTGCCCAAAGCCAGCATCGACCGCCAGACGCCCGTCGGCTTCAGCGGCCTCTACGACGCCAACTACCAGCCGTCGGACCCCAATTCTTTCGCTCACAAGGTACAACTGGCACAGCAAAAGTTTGCTTACGGCGACCTAACCGTCGAGGGACAATGGGTCATTTCGGGCAGCGATACCACGGCCATCGATTGCAAGGCCACGTTCCGCCCCGCCCTCGCCCTGACGAATGTGGATTACAAAGTGGGCTTCATCCTGACGGAGAACAATGTGCATCTCGACGGAAGCCCGTATTGGGTACAGCACAACTACTTTGCCGAAGGCGGACAATCGCACCTCAACGCTCCCATGGGTGGCTGGAGCACAGCCAAGCCCTACGTCATGAACATGCGTTTCCACGATGTGGCCCGCGCCATCTCTCATCTCGAAGGGGCCAAGAAATCCCTGCCTGCCGACATGGCTGCCTGTGAAAACTACACTTTTAGCTACTGTCTCGACATCCCCGACAAAGAGTATAAGCACAACGGCGAACTTGTTTCGACAGCCATCTGCCGCGAACAATGCATGCTGACCGCCTTCGTACTGGATGCCGCCAGCGGTCTCATCGTCAATGCCGCCCGCACCCCCCTATCGGAGAAAGCCACACAGCGCGCCACGCTGAGCGACATCATCAGCGCCATCACCACGCCCGCAACACAACAGACCGACCAAATCCTCTACGACTTACAAGGCCGCCGCATCACCGCACCCGCAAAAGGCGTGTACATCAAAGGTCGCAAGAAGGTGGTGAAGTAAGTTCGGACTAAAAACCACAAAACGAAGCATTCCCGACAGTCAGCCCAAAGGTTGTTCTGTCGGGAATGTTTAGCGCATGGCGGTCAACGCCCCGCAGTAGGCGCGAGCGGGTCTGTGGTGTCTTACAAACGATATTTCATGGCCTTGTCACCGTATTTCACAATGACCATACTGCCGTCTGCTACGGGGAAGGACAGACGGGTCTCGCCATCCTCTGCAACAGTGCTGCCAAGGCATTTTCCATCAAGTGAATATACTGCGACAGCCATTCCTTGCTGGGTTCCTGACAAGCACAGTCCGCAGTCTGACTTTCGAAGCTTTAACATACAGTTGTCTGCAGCAACTGTACCGATCCCATCGGGATTATCTGAGCCTTCTATAAAGAAAAAATCCTTCCACTGCTCGGCCGCTTGATAGTTGTCGATAGCCGACGGATAAACATAGAGCGTGCAGTCCCATTTGTTAAGGTAACAATATACAATTAGACCCCAATTGAAAATATTGCTGTCCGGTAAAACTCAAAACAGCACAATTCGTTGCCCCGAAGCCCAGTAA
>JABUUA010000034.1:0-7460 GCA_021443405.1 Bacteroidaceae bacterium | reverse complement strand
AATGTTTATTTGCACAAACAAAGATAATCAAAAGGGCTGATACCTCGTCAGAAGTGTCAACCCTAAATTTATGCCATCAAAAAAGTTTTACCGGACAGCAATAATTATATTTATATCTTTCCATATATAGAAGCGGTATACTGAATGAGCTGTGGGACATATGACACATAACAGTTCAGTGAAACTTGAAATCTAATCGTCCCTTGTCACAAGACCCCAGCTATTTCTTTTGCCGCCTGCCTGCACGCGGATGAATACATAAAGATACCATTTCGACACACCGTGGTATTATTTTGTAAGCATTACGGTGTAAAAAGAAACATTTTTATATAAAATTGATAAAATATATAGCAAAATGTTTGCATGAACCAAGATAAGATTGTAATTTTGCAACGTGATTCTCGGAAAGAGATAGCAAAAAGTAAGAAAACACACGCAGAACTAAACCAAAGTGTAATGAAAAGGATAGAGGCGATCATCCGCAAGACGAAGTTTGAGGAACTGAAAGATGCGCTGCTGGCGAGCGACATTGATTGGTTTGAATACCACCCGGTGCACGGCATCGGACAGAGCAGGCAGGAGCGCGTGTACCGTGGGGTACAGTACAGCACCGATGTGATTGAGCGCATGCAACTGACCATCGTTTGCCGCGAACAGTTTGTGCAACCCACGGTGAACGTGATTCTGAAGGTGGCGCATACGGGCGAAGTAGGAGACGGGCGCATTTTCGTTTCCGATGTCATCGACTGCTGGAGCATCCGGACGGGCGAGAACGGCGACACGGTGTTGCGCGACAAGAAGTAACTATCCCCTTAACTACAAACCTCAACTACTGGAAAAATGATGATGAAGACGATAATGATGTCACCTCTTGCCGCAGCGGCGGTGATGGAGGAATCGAAGGATTTTGTGAACGGTCTGGACACGCTCTGGGTCTTGTTGGGCGCCATGCTGGTGTTCTGGATGCAGCCGGGCTTCGCGCTTGTCGAGGCGGGTCTGACCCAGTCGAAGAACACGGCCAACATACTCATGAAGAACTTTGTGGATTTCATGATGGGGTCGGTGCTCTTTTGGGTGCTTGGTTTCTCGCTGATGTACGGAGCCGGCAACGCCTTCTTCGGGTGGGAGGGCTTCGGTTTCATAGGCGCGGACAGCAATGTGCCCGCCGAATGCTCCTTTGTGTTCCAGACGGTGTTCTGCGCCACCACGGCCACCATCGTGTCGGGAGCTATGGCCGAGCGCACGAAATTCTCGATGTATGTACTGTATTCTTTATTGATATCTGCCTTGATATACCCAATAGAAGGTCATTGGTCATGGGGTGGCGGCTGGCTGTCGGCGCTCGGTTTCCACGACTTTGCTGGTTCTACGGTTGTTCATTTGTGTGGTGGAGCCTTAGCATTGGCGGGCGCTATCGTCCTAGGCCCCCGCATCGGGAAATACGACAAGAACGGCAAGTCACGCGCCATCCCTGGCCATAACCTTGTTTTGTGTTCGTTGGGTGTGTTCTGCCTCTGGCTTGGGTGGTTCGGGTTCAATCCTTGTTCCACTGTGGCCGCCACGGGATATGCCAACGCAGTGTGCATGGCCCACGTGTTCGTGACCACGAATATGTCGGCCGCCACGGGCGGAATCGCCGCCATGGTCTATACGTGGGTGGTGGACGGCAAGCCGTCGCTCTCCATGTTGTGCAACGGTGTGTTGGCCGGATTGGTGGGCATTACGGCGGGCTGCGACTGCGTGGACATCTGGGCAGCGGCGCTCATCGGCGTGGTGGTGTCGGTGGCCATGTGCTTCTCCGTAAGCTTCGTGGACAAGACGCTGAAGGTGGACGACCCCGTGGGTGCCGTGTCGGTTCACGGCGTGGGCGGACTCTTAGGCACTATCCTCGCGGGTGTGTTGGCCAATCCGAAGTATGGTGTGGAGGTGAATGTGGGCGTGCAGGCGCTGGGTGCCGGCGTGGTGGCGGTCTTCGCTTTCGGAGCGGGCTTCACGCTGTTCTCGGTCATCAAGAAGCTCTGCGGCCTGCGTTGCGACCGGCGCATCGAGGAAGAAGGACTCGACGTGTATGAGCACGGCGAAACATGTTACAATTAGCAGGAACGAAACATAATCGAATGAAACGATACATTATATATATAGTAATGCTGGTCACCGCGCTCACGGCTCGGGCCGGTGAGGGTGCGGAAGGCATCTTGTCGGCCGACTTCGTGAGCCAGTATATATGGCGTGGCCAGTCGTTGGGCGCTGTCTCGCTCCAACCCACCTTGGGAGTGGCATGGAAGGGGCTGAGCCTCATCGCCTGGGGAAGCGTGGGACTGTCGCGCCCCAGCGATACACGCGAGCTCGATCTCCAGTTGGGTTACAAGGTTGGCGGCTTCAACGTGGGCCTGGGCGACTACTGGTTCAGCGCGGGACAAGACCCTCGTGGGCGTTATTTCCTCTATCAAGCGCACCGAACCAACCACGTGTTCGAGGCCAATGCAGGCTATGACTTCCGCTTCCTCTCGGTGCAGTGGTTCACCGTCTTCGGGGGGAACGACGGCTTGAACAACAACGGTCGGCGAGCCTATTCCTCGTACTTCGAGCTGTCGGCCCCGTTCCGTTGGGTGACTTGCGACTGGACTGCAACTGTGGGAGCCGTTCCTTATGCCACCAGCCTCTATGCGACCAAGGGCTTTGCCGTGACCAACATCACGCTGAAAGCCTGCAAGACCTTCGCGGTGAAGGAGAAAATCGACTTCCCCGTCTATGCCTCTCTCACCGCCAATCCGTGCAGTCAGCATGGCTACCTCGTGGTGGGTTTTGCCATTCGGCCGCGTTTGTAAACTCTGATTATTAACTAAAACTCACAGCACGAACAACCATGTGTGGAATAGTATCTATCTTGAATGTGCGGCAACAATCGGCCGCCCTGCGCGACAAGGCCTTGCGCATGAGTCAGAAAATCCGCCACCGCGGCCCCGATTGGAGCGGCATCTACTGCGGGAAGACCGCCATCCTGGCCCACGAACGACTGAGCATCGTGGACCCCGAGAGCGGTCGGCAACCCTTGTTCTCGCCCGACCGGAAGGTAATTTTGGCCGTCAACGGCGAGATATATAACCATCAGGACATCCGCCAGCGACTGGGCGCCGACTACGCTTTCCAGACGGGAAGCGACTGCGAGGTGGTGCTGGCCTTGTGGCAGCACCTGCACGTCCAGCAGGACAAGACCGATTTCACGTGGCTCTTCGAGCAGCTCAACGGCATCTACGCCTTCTGTCTTTACGACGAGGCGCGCGGTGAGTTCCTCATCGGTCGCGACCCCATCGGCGTGATTCCTCTGTACATCGGCTTCGACGCTGACGGAACCGTCTATGTGGCCAGCGAGTTGAAAGCCCTCGAGGGTCAGTGCGACCGCTACGAACCCTTCCTGCCGGGCCACTACTATTGGAGCGGCGACCCGGGCATGAAGCGCTGGTACAGTCGCGACTGGATGGACTACTCGGCGGTGAAGGACAACGCCGCCTCGAGCGAGGACATCCGTCAGGCCCTGCGCGCCGCCGTGAAGCGGCAGATGATGAGCGATGTCCCCTACGGCGTGTTGCTCTCGGGCGGACTGGACTCCAGCGTGATTTCCGCCATCACGGAACGTTACGCCGAAAACCGAATCGAGGACGGCGGGCAGACAAAAGCCTGGTGGCCGCGCCTCCACTCCTTTGCCGTGGGACTGAAAGGGGCCCCCGACTTGGCCAAGGCGCGCTTGGTGGCCGACCACATCGGCACGGTGCATCACGAGATTAATTACACGATTCAGGAAGGACTCGATGCCATTCGCGACGTGATTTACTTCATCGAGACCTACGACGTGACCACTGTCCGCGCCTCCACACCCATGTATTTGCTCGCCCGCGTCATTAAGTCGATGGGCATAAAAATGGTTCTCTCGGGCGAGGGAGCCGATGAAATCTTCGGCGGTTATCTCTATTTTCACAAGGCGCCCAACGCCGAGGAGTTCCACAAAGAGACGGTTCGCAAGTTAGAAAAACTGCATCAATACGACTGTCTCCGCGCCAACAAGAGCTTGTCGGCCTGGGGCGTGGAAGGCCGTGTGCCGTTCCTCGACACCGAATTTCTCGATGTGGCCATGCGAACGAATCCGTCGGCCAAGATGTGTCCCGGGACGACCATGGAGAAACGACTGGTTCGCGAGGCTTTTTCCGACATGCTTCCCGCCGAGGTGGCGTGGCGACAGAAGGAACAGTTCAGCGACGGCGTGGGCTATTCGTGGATCGACACGCTCAAACAAATTACGGCCGAGGCCGTGACCGACGAGCAGATGGAGCACGCGGCCGAGCGTTTCCCCATCAACACACCCTTGTGCAAGGAGGAATATTACTACCGCTCCATCTTCGAGGAACACTTCCCCTCGGAGAGCGCGGCGCGAAGCGTCCCCCACGAGGCCTCGGTGGCTTGTTCCACAGCCGTGGCCCTGGAGTGGGACGCCGCCTTTAAGAATATGAATGACCCCAGCGGTCGAGCCGTGAAAGGAGTACATGAAAAAGCGTATTGACTTTACAAAGATGAACGGTCTGGGCAACGACTACATCTACGTGGACGCAGACCGTTTCCCCATTGCCGACCCGGCAGCGTTCTCCATTCGCTGGAGCCAGCCGCACACGGGCATAGGCAGCGACGGACTCATCATGATTCGCCGCAGCCAAGTGGCCGATTTCGCCATGCGCATCTTTAATGCCGACGGCACCGAAGCCCTGATGTGTGGCAACGGAAGTCGTTGTGTGGGCAAGTGGGTGTATGACAAAGGACTGACCGACAAGACGGACATCACGCTGGACACACTGGCCGGCATCAAGCGCATCCGCCTGCAACTGACCGACGGTGAGGTGGTGGGCGCCACCGTGGATATGGGCGCTCCCCTGCTGGCGAACCCGCGTCAGGTGGCTACTGCCGACGGAACGTTGGAGGGAAATCGGCTCACCGCGAGCGGACTGGAGTTGCACGCCACCTACGTCTGCATGGGCAATCCGCACTGCGTCGTGTTCATCGACGACTTGGCCGCCTTGGAAGCCGCCGCCACGGGCCAGTCGGCTGGCGACACGCTCTCCACCGCCGCCTTGCAGACATTGGGCCGCCAACTGGAATTTCACCCGTTGTTCCCCGAGCGGGCCAACATAGAATTTGTGCAACCGTTGCCCGACGGCTCCCTGCGAATGCGGGTGTGGGAACGCGGCTCTGGCGTCACCCAGGCCTGCGGAACCGGCGCTTGCGCCACCGCTGTGGCGGCGAGTCTCACGGGACATGCCGGCCGGGAGTCGGTGGTGCGCATGGACGGCGGCGACCTCCACATCCGATGGGACGAGAAAGACGGGCACGTGTATATGACGGGCCCTGCCGAAACCAGTTTCGAGGGCTATGTGCTGACGGAGGAACCTCTGCTCGACACGGTCGCTTCAACCAGTCGATAACAACCAAACATAAGATAACACACAAATGATTAACGAGAATTTTCTGCAACTGAGCGATAGTTACCTGTTCTCGGCCATTGCCAAGAAAGTAAGGGACTACAAGGCGGCGCACCCCGAACGACGTGTCATCAGTCTGGGCATAGGCGATGTCACGCAACCGCTTCCGCAGGCGTGCATCGAGGCCATGCACCGTGCCGTGGACGAGATGGGCTGTGCCGAGACCTTCCGCGGCTACGGACCCGAGCAGGGTTACGACTTTCTGCGCGAGGCCATTATCCGTCACGACTTTGCACCCCGCGGCGTGGCGCTGGACATGGACGAGGTGTTCATCAGCGACGGCGCCAAGAGTGACTGCGGCAACATCGGCGACTTGTTCCGTGCCGACTGCACCGTGGGCATGACCGACCCCGTATATCCCGTGTATGTTGACAGTAATGTGATGGGCGGTCGCGGCGCCAACATCACTTATCTGCCCGTAACGGCGGCCAACGGCTTCGTGCCGCAAGTGCCCGAACATCACATCGACATCATCTACCTCTGCTATCCCAACAACCCCACAGGTATGGTCATCGGGCGGGAGGAACTGCAGAAGTGGGTCGATTATGCCCGGCGCGAGCACAGCGTCATCCTCTACGACGCGGCGTACGAAGCCTATATCCGTCATGCCGACATTCCCCACACCATCTACGAAATACCCGGAGCCAAGGAGTGCGCCATCGAGTTGCGCAGCTTCTCGAAAACGGCCGGCTTCACGGGCATCCGCTGTGGTTGCACCATCGTTCCCAAGGCGCTGAAGGCCAGTGTCGGCGGTCGTGAGGTGGGACTCAACCAGTTGTGGAACCGCCGTCAATGCACGAAGTTCAATGGCACGTCGTATGTCACGCAGCGCGCCGCCGAGGCCATCTACACCCCGGAAGGGCAGGAGCAAGTGCGCCGCACCATAGATTATTACATGGGCAATGCCGACCGCATGCGCAGTCGACTGGCCGCGCTGGGTTATGAAGCACGGGGCGGCGAGGACGCTCCCTACATCTGGCTGCGCTGTCCCGAGGACATGGGTTCGTGGGCCTTCTTTGACCGCCTGCTGAACGAACTGAGTCTGGTCACCACACCCGGCGTCGGCTTTGGTCCGTCGGGCGAGGGGTTCGTGCGACTGACCGCTTTCGGTCGGCGCGAGGATTGTGATGAAGCAATGAAAAGAATGGAACAATGGAACCTCTGAAACACGAATGTGGCGTGGCGATGATTCGTCTCCTCAAGCCACTCACCTATTATAAAAAGAAGTACGGCACCGACCGCTGGGCGCTGAACAAGTTGTATCTGCTCATGGAGAAGCAGCACAACCGCGGTCAGGAAGGCGCCGGCATCGCTTGCGTGAAACTGGGTGCGCAGCCCGGCGAGGAATATATGTTCCGCGAACGTGCCGAGGGCGCCTCGGCCATCACCGAGATTTTCAACCGCACCAACGGCCAGCATCCTCAGACGGATGCGGACGCAACGACCCAGCCGTCGGGAGGTTGGGAGTCATGCTCCATATTCATGGGCCACTTGCGTTACTCGACTACGGGGCGCAGTGGCCTTGACTATGTGCATCCTTTCCTGCGACGCAACAACTGGCGCGCTAAGAACTTGGCACTGTGCGGCAACTTCAACCTGACCAACGTGGACGAAGTTTTCTCCACGATTGTGGCCAACGGTCAGCATCCGCGCAAGTATGCCGACACACACATCATGCTGGAGCAGGTGGGACACCGCCTCGACCGTGAGGTGGAGCGCGTGTACGGACTCTGCAAGGCCGAAGGACTTGCGGGGCTGGACCTCACGCACAGCATCGAGGACCGCATGGATATGGCCAACGTCTTGCGCTCGAGCAGTCCGCTCTGGGACGGCGGCTATGTGATGTGTGGTCTGACGGGCAGCGGCGAAACCTTTGCCGTTCGCGACCCGTGGGGCATACGTTCCGCCTTCTGGTATGCCGACGACGAGGTGGTG
>JABUUA010000033.1 GCA_021443405.1 Bacteroidaceae bacterium | reverse complement strand
CTAATGAAAACATCAAAATCACAACACCGAGCGACTTGAAGTACGCCGAGTTCCTATGCCGGGAATCGATTTGAACGCAGACATAAAATTCCTGCCGGGCGTCGGCCCACAGCGAGGGAAATTGCTCAAGGAGCAGATGAACATCAGTACCTTGGGCGATTTGCTATTATACTATCCCTACAAGCACATCGACCGCTCTCGCGTCTATCACACCTACGAATTGTCGGGCGATATGCCTTTCGTGCAGCTTCGCGGACAGATACTGAGCTTCACCGTCGAGGGCGTGGGGCGCAAACGCCGCCTGGTGGGCCACTTCACAGACGGGCATGAGGTGGTGGATTTGGTGTGGTTCAACGGCATCGACTACACCCGAAGGAACTATCGGGAGCATGTGGACTACATCGTCTTTGGCAAGCCTACGTTCTTCGGCGGCCGCTTCAACATCACGCATCCCGACATCGACCCGGCCGATTCGCTTATGCTGAGCACGATGGGCATGCAGCCGTATTACTCCGTGCCTGATAAGGTGAAGAAGCGAGGCATTAACTCTCGCACCCTCGAACACCTGACGAACAACCTGTTTGGCATGCTGAAAGAGGCGTTGCCAGAGACGTTATCGCCCAGTATCATCGGGCGCTTCGGACTGATGTCGCGCGACGAAGCCATACGGGCGATGCACTATCCGAAGTCGGCCCAGCAACTCTCGCAGGCCACGTACAGACTCAAGTTTGAGGAGTTGTTCTTTGTGCAACTCAACATCCTCAAGACCACGCAGGAGCGACAGAAGCGTGTCAGCGGCTATCTGTTCAGTCGGGTGGGACAATTGTTCAACGACTTTTACTACCATCACCTGCCTTTCCCCCTGACGGAAGCCCAGAAACGCGTGATTCGTGAGATGCACGGCGACATGAAGACGGGCCGGCAGATGAACCGTTTGCTGCAGGGCGATGTGGGCAGTGGCAAGACCATGGTGGCGCTGATGACCATACTCATCGCTTTGGACAACGGCTTTCAGGCGGTCATTATGGCCCCTACTGAGATTCTTGCAGAACAGCACTTGGCCACCTTCCAGCAGTTGCTCGGCGACATGCCGGTGCGGGTGGAACTGCTCACGGGTACGGTGAAGGGAAAAAGGCGAAAGGCTGTGTTGGAAGGACTGGAAGCGGGCGATGTCCACATCCTCGTGGGCACGCATGCCGTGATAGAGGATAATGTAAAATTCAAGCGTTTGGGACTGGCCATTATCGACGAGCAACATCGCTTCGGCGTGGCCCAGCGCGGAAAGCTCTGGAGCGGCTATGACATGCCGCCGCATGTACTCGTGATGACGGCGACACCCATCCCCCGGACCCTCGCCATGACGGTGTATGGCGACCTGGACGTGTCGGTCATCGACGAGTTACCCCCGGGGAGAAAGCCCGTCAAAACGCTCCATCAATACGACGAACGGAGAAATTCTCTCTATCACGAGTTGCGCACGCAGATAGGACAAGGGCGGCAAGCTTACGTCGTCTATCCGCTTATCAAAGAGAGTGAACGCATTGACCTGAAGAATCTGGAGGACGGATACGAACAACTGCGGCAAGCGTTCCCCGACTTGCGGATAAGCAAGGTGCATGGCAAGATGAAACCCTCGGAGAAGGATGAGCAAATGCGCCTCTTTGCCTCGGGAGAAACTCAGATTCTGGTGGCGACCACCGTGATTGAAGTGGGCGTGAATGTACCGAACGCCAGCGTGATGATTATCGAAAACGCCGACCGCTTTGGTCTGGCACAACTGCATCAGCTTCGAGGGCGCGTGGGACGTGGCGCCGACCAGTCTTATTGTATTTTAGTGACAGGCTACAATCTCGGTCAGGACACCCGGCGGCGCATCCAAATCATGACGGAAACCTGCGACGGTTTTGAGATTGCCGAGGAGGATATGAAACTGCGCGGACCGGGAGATTTGGAGGGAACGCAGCAGAGTGGCATTGCTTTCGAACTGCACATTGCCAACCTCGGCAAGGACGGCCAAATCGTGCAGCAGGCGCGAGACGTGGCCAAGGAGGTCTTGGCACGCGAGTCCGTGTGCCCCGCTGCAGAGAACACCGTCCTGTGGCAACGCTTGCGCGAACTCAATCCCAACCCGATGGATTGGTCTCAAATTTCATGATTTGGAGGCAATCCAAGGGCGTGTCGGCAGGTCGTTTCGCACGTAAAACCCTATAAAAAGGCAGAAAAACTGAGAAATCCGTAGGCTTTTCCGGATTTTTTTTGTACTTTTGTATCGCGATATTATCTATAAGCAAATTTGCAACATGGAAAGAACACTGGTTTTACTGAAACCTTGCATAGTAATGCGCGGCCTGATGGGCGAGATTATTTCTCGCTTTGAGCGCAAAGGATTGAGAATTTGTGGCATGAAGATGATGCAGTTGAGCGACGAGCTGCTTGCTGAGCATTACTCTCATCTCGTAGAGCGCCCCTTCTTCCCCAATCTGAAGGCCTCCATGCAGATGACGCCCGTGGTGGCCATGTGTATCGAGGGTGTCGAGGCTGTTCGAGTGGTGCGTGCCATGGCGGGCGTAACGAACGGTCGCGATGCGGCTATCGGTACCATCCGTGGCGACTATAGCATGAGTAACCAGCAGAACGTGGTGCATGCGAGCGACGGTCCTCGTGTCGCCAAGGAGGAAATCGCCCGTTTCTTTGAAGTGGACGAGGTGTTCGACCTCGGAGACCTCAACCTCCGTTCGCTCTACGCCGTGGACGAAGTGGACTGACACAACGATAACTAATACCATCGAATTCTTTTTTACCAAAACAAACTATAGATGCAATTTAGAAAGACTATACGAATAACCTTCTTGGCATTGGGCCTCACTACCCTGACGGCCCAGGCGCAGGACCTTATGGTCAACGCTCCCAAGATTGATAAAAAACTCCGAACTGTTGACTCTCTCGCCCTGATGCGTATGAAACAGGTGGAGTCCCTCGAGGATCCAGCTGGCGACTTGTATCAAAGTTGGACGAACGCGTATGTTCATTACGATATCAGCAAGCCTAAGGAGTACAAGATTGACCTGCGCAGGTTCCACATGCCTTGCGACAGTCGTGTGGTTACTTCCCATTATGGCTACCGCAGAAGTTTCCGCAGAAACCACTATGGCACGGACATCAAAGTCTATGTGGGCGACACCATTCGCGCCGCTTTCAGCGGTAAGATTCGCGTGGTGGCAGACCAAGGCCGCTATACGGGATACGGCAAATACATCATCATTCGTCACGCGAATGGCTTGGAAACGGTGTATGGCCACTTGTCGAAGCATCTCATCAAAGAGAACATGACGGTGAAGGCAGGCGACCCCATCGGATTGGGTGGTAGCACAGGCCGCAGCACAGGTCCGCATCTTCACTTTGAAACGCGCTTCTTAGGGGAGTTCATCAACCCCGAGAAATTGTTTGCTTTCGAGTCTCAAGATGTCCGTGGCGACTATTATATATTCCGTTCCAGCGGCAAGGGTGCCCTGGTGAACGAGCGTACCATCGTAGGTGGTGAGGACGTGGCCGAGGTGGAAGAGACAGAAAAGACAGCTGAGTCACAGGCATTCCAGCAACAGCGTAAGGAGCGTGCCAATCGTTCTATGGTGCATAAAGTTAAGAAGGGTGAGACCCTTTCAACCATTGCTCGCAAGTATCACACCACGGTCAGCAAGCTTTGCTCGATGAACCACATCTCGAAAAACAAGACGCTGCGCCCAGGACAGATAATCAAATGCTCTTGAAAAAGATAGTAGCATAACTGGAAATACTAAAGCCCGAAGCCACGTGACTTCGGGCTTCTATGAACATAAGAGAGGATGAAGACAGAAGAACAATTCCGACAGGTGATGGACGAGTGCCGCTCGCTTTTCGCGAAGAAATTGCACGATTACGGCGCTGCGTGGCGCATCATGCGCCCCAGTAGCGTCACGGACCAAATATACATCAAGGCCAATCGTATCCGTAGCATTGAGACCAAAGGCGTGTCAATGGTGAATGAAGGCATCAGGTCGGAGTTTATAGCTATAGTCAACTACGCCATCGTGGGCTTGATACAGTTGGAACGTGGCTTTGCAGAGGTGGTGGACGATATGTCGCAGGAGGAGGCGCTGGCCGCTTATGACAAGCATGCCCAAAGTTCGCTTGAGCTCATGCTCCGTAAAAACCACGACTACGACGAGGCGTGGCGTGGCATGCTCGTCAGCAGCTATACCGATCTTATTTTAATGAAGATATTCCGAACGAAACAGATAGAAGCTCTCGGCGGAGAGACGTTGGTGTCTGAAGGCATCGATGCCAACTATATGGACATGATGAACTATGCAGTCTTCGGACTGATAAAATTGACTTTCGGTGAGTAAACGCAAAAGCAGGTGGCGCTGGTCTGGCATTAACGTCTGCCGCATGCTGCTTGCGTGCACGTTTGTGTTCTCGGGCTTGGTAAAGCTTATCGATCCACGAGGCACGGAGTACAAACTGGAGGATTACGCGGCTGCCTTCCATGTCTCGGCATGGATGCCCGATATGGTGGCCCTGGGACTGGCGGTTTTGCTGGCTATTGTAGAGTTCTGCCTGGGCATTTATTTGTTCTTTGGCATCCGCAGACGCTTTGCTTCGCTGCTCTCGTTGGTGATGCTGTTGGTGCTGACGCCCCTCACGCTTTACTTGGCGATTGAGAATCCTGTGCAGGATTGCGGATGCTTCGGCGATGCGGTGGTGCTGACCAATTGGCAGACCTTCTGGAAGAATGTAGTGCTGTTGCTGGCTTCCGTCGCCATTATATGGAGACCTCGGTGGATGACTCGTTTCATCTCGGAACGCAACCAATGGGCCATCAGTCTCTATTCGATTGTGTTTGCCTTTGTGCTGGCACTCTACAATCTTTACCACTTGCCTGTTGTCGATTTCCGCCCCTACAGCGTGGGCACCGACCTACCGGCGGCGATTGCAGAGGAGTGGGAGAAGGGGGAAACAGCGCACTATGCAGATTTTAGCATCTATTCCGAGGACGGTGACGACCTCACCATGGACTGGTTGTCGCAACCCGGCTACAAGTTCTTGCTGGTGGCGCCCTATATGGAACAGGCTGACGACGGCACCATGGAACGCATCAACGCGCTCTATGAGTACTGCGAACAACAGAAGATGCCCTTCCTGTGTCTGACCAGTAGCACCGACGAAGCCATCAACCAGTGGAGCGAGATGACGGGTGCAGAATATCCCTTTGCCATGACCGACGGGGTGGCGCTCAAGACGGTGGTCCGCAGTAACCCGGGTCTGGTGATGTTGCGCGATGGCGTGGTTGCCCATAAGTGGGCGGTGAACGACCTGCCTGTGCTGACGGATGAGAGTTTGCCGATGGAGGAACAGACGGAGCTGATGACGCCTCCGTTGCCCGCCATGCAGGTATGGGTGAACTTGTTACTCTGGTATGTTCTCCCTATTGTTTTGTTTGCCATAGCCGACGGCATCTGGGTGGGCACGAAGTATTATCGAAGATATCGTATAAGAAAATATATTAATAACCAAATTAAACGTACTGACAATGAGAAAGAAAATTGTTGCAGGTAACTGGAAGATGAACAAGACTCTCCAGGAAGGCGTAGCGCTGGCTACCGAGTTGAAGGACATGTTGGCCACCGAGAAGCCTAACTGTGAGGTTATCATCGGCACTCCCTTCATTCATCTGGCTACGGTGAGCGAGCTGCTCAAGGATAGTGTGATTGCTGTAAGTGCAGAGAACTGCGCCAATAAGGAGAGCGGTGCTTACACGGGTGAGGTGAGCGCTGCCATGGTACAGAGCACCGGTGCAGAGTATGTCATCCTTGGTCACAGCGAGCGTCGCGAGTATTATCACGAGACTCCCGAGATTCTGAAGGAGAAGGTGGATTTGGCCCTGGCCAACGGTCTGAAGGTAATCTTCTGCATCGGTGAGAGTCTTGCTGAGCGCGAGGCCAATCAGCAGGAGGCCGTCTGCAAGGCAGAACTGGCTGGCAGCGTGTTCCATCTGACTGCTGAGCAGTGGAAGAATGTGGTGATTGCCTACGAGCCCATATGGGCCATCGGTACCGGCAAGACCGCTACCAGCGAGCAGGCTGAGGAGATTCACGCTTACATCCGCAGCTGCGTGGCTGAGGTGTATGGCGCCACTGTTGCCGATGAGACCAGCATCCTGTATGGTGGTTCTTGCAAGGCCAGCAACGCTCCTGAGTTGTTTGCCAAACCCGACATTGATGGTGGATTGATTGGTGGTGCCTCGTTGAAGGCTGCTGATTTCAAGGGTATCATTGACGCTTGGAACTAATCTGTCTTTCCAACCTTATAGCAAGAGCCGATGTCGTCACCGGCATCGGCTCTTGCCTTTATCTATAAGTAATAGTACATGCGACAGTTTATTCTACTCTTGCTTTCAGTGGTGTCGGTGCTGGGTACGGCACAAAACCATTGCACCGCTTCGCTTCAAGAACATCAGTACAGTCCCGCATGTGTGGAACAAGACGGTGGTGCTTCGATGGGCTGTGATGCTTGTGGCAAGGCAGTCGCTACACCGGTTGTCACTGTGACGCCCGTCTCACATCAGGTGCAACAGGTGCAGGACACGGTAACTACAATGTGGATGCCTTTCATGCCTGCGGTGAAGAAAGTGCGTGTAACAGGCTATCGTGTGCAAGTGTATGCGGGCGGCAACACGCGCAATGCCAAGAGCAAGGCGTATCAAGCAGAGGCGCTGATGCGACGTTGTTATCCGGAGTATGCTATCTATACGCGGTTCGTGAATCCTCGTTGGATTTGCCACGTGGGCGATTTCCGCACGCGTGAGGAGGCGGCCGTCCTATTGTCTGAATTAAGGGAAACTAAGAAATTCCCCGAGGCCATCATCGTAAAATGTAAAGTGAATGTGCCTTTGTGGGAGGATTCAACTACGATTTCCACCCCAATCGGTTATTAGTTTTGGCGGTGATGTCTGGTCGATGGTGGTAGTTTATCGGCTCAGAAACTATAAAACGTCCTCAGGATAGAAGGGACTGCTACAGCCGTCGTCATCCAATGACACGGTCGCCGCATAGGCGTGCCAACGCCCTTTCGGTGTCTTTTATCTGCTTAAATTGTTGCAGTAGCTCGGTCTTTTCCACTAACGATAAGTCTGGAGCACTCAATTGTTGGATGAGTTTGTTTTTCTGTTCCTTGACAATCTCTATCTGATATTCCGCATAAAGGTGCGCGACAATCTCGCCCACCTTGTTGAGATGTTCTTCCTCCGCCTTGAGTCGAGCTTTTTCCTCAGCTTTCATACGTGCTTCGTCCTCTCCATTTACCACTTGATAGACGTTGGAAGTCTTGGGTAAATGTATCTTGCTCAGTTCTTCCTGTGTGAAAGAAAGACGGTATGCCAAGTCGCTGATTTGCGGGTCGGGGAAGTTGAGGAAGAAGCGCTCGGCCTTGAAACCTTCCGTTGCGTAGTGCTCCATACCCAGTTGCAGGAGTTGGCGAAACTCGGGCGTGCGTAATTCTTGCTCGTCATTCTCCAGTGCCGTTTTTATGTATTCAATGACTGACAGCAAGCGAGTTCCCTCTTCTTCCTCTACCGAAATAGGCACTTCTCCATAGCGAACGATGGCGCGCGCCAGTTCTTCCTCCTTCTTGTAGAAGCGGTTCTGTGCGGTCGTGGCGAGTTGTGTGCGCAGCGTCTCCAGACCATCGCTTTCGGGCATGGCCGACTCCGTGCCGACCACCTCTCCGTTCTCGTCCACAGTCGGTGGCACAAATTCGTCGTTCGATGGCGGTGGCACGTCGAGGGCTGTGGGGAGATGGCGTTGGTTGCGTTCCTTCTCGCGCTTGAGTTGCAGTTCCTTCAGTTTCTTGTTTACCGCAGAAAAGATGAGCGACTCCTTCATCTGCATGGTTTCTGCCGTCTCCTTGATATAGACGGCACGGGCGATTTCGTCAGGAATCACCGCAATGCTCTCCACCATATTCGTGACCAACTTTGTGGTGGCGATGGGGTCGCCCTCGGCTTCTTTCTTCAGCAGGTTCGTCTTGAACTTGATGAAGTCCACCTGATGCGTGAGCATGTACTGCTGATATTCCTGCGCCGAGTGTTTGTGTCCGAAACTGTCGGGGTCGTCACCGTCGGGCAACAACAGCAGTTTTACGTTCATGCCTTGGGCCAGCAGTAGGTCGATTCCTCGTTGTGAGGCCTTGATGCCTGCCTCGTCACCATCGTAAATCACCACGATGTTGTCGGTCAGACGGTGAATCAGGCGGATTTGATCGTCGGTGAGCGCTGTTCCTGACGAGGCCACCACGTTCTCCACCCCGTTTTGGTGCATGGCCATCACGTCGGTGTAACCCTCCACCAGGAAGCAGCAGTCCTGCTTGCGAATGGCATTGCGGGCTTGGAAGAGGCCGTAGAGTTCCTTACGTTTGTTGTAAACAATGCTTTCAGGCGAGTTCTGGTACTTGATGTTCACGCCCTTGGTGGCGGCGTCGAGCACGCGACCTCCAAAACCGACCACCTTGCCGCTGATGGAGAAAATGGGGAAGATGACGCGGCCGAAGAAGCGGTCGCGCAGTTGGTCGCTGCCCTCCTTGCGGAAGCAGAGACCGGTGCCCACGTTGGTGTCGGGGTCGGAACAAAGATATTTCGCTTGGTATCCCGCCTTCAAAGCCTCGTCGGCCATGGAGGTGGTGCGGGAGTTGGGGCAGTAGCCCAACTGGAATTTCTCAATAATATCGTCGCGGAAACCTCGACTGCGGAAGTACGCCATGCCGATGGAGCGTCCTTCTTGCGTGTCGGTCAGTTGCTGACGAAACCACTTGAGCGCCCACTCGTTGACGATGAGCATACTCTCGTAGTCGTTCTTGTGTTGCAGGTCCTCGGCGCTCTGTTCCTTCTCTTGAATGGAGATGCCGTATTTTTTTGCCAGATAGCGTAGCGCGTCGGGGTAGGACAACTGCTCATGCTTCATGATGAAGGTGACGGGGTTGCCGCCTTCACCACAAGCGAAACAATGACAGAAGTTCTTGGCTGGCGAGACGATGAACGAGGGACTGCGGTCGTCGTGGAACGGACAAAGACCTTTGTAGTTGGCACCCGCCCGCTTCAGGGATACGAAGTCGCTGACCACCTCCATGATGGTGGCCGCCTCCGTAATTTTTTCTATCGTCGCTCTGTCTATCATTGTTGGTGGGACTTCCCACTAAAGATACGCCGCCCCTCATTGCCAATGCACGAGGGGCGGCATAGTTTATGCTTGCTTGTAGTTCTCCAACTGAGCAGGTGTGAGGTTGCTAATCCAGCGGTAGTGCTTCTCGATTTCAGCCTCAGCCAAGTTGACATACACCTGCAGACTCTTGCCGAAGAGCTCGGGTGCCTTTGAGGCGTTCTGCAGGAGCAGGTGACTCATGATGATGTTGCTCACCATATCGTAAAGGTGACGGGCGCACAAGTCATGGAAGTCATTGTCGGCAGCCTCCTTTACCTTGGCGGTGCATTCGTTGAATTTCACAGCCATTTCCTTCAGACGTGCCATGATGGGCTCGTACTCGGGGCGAACTGTTTCCTTCTCCATGTCGGCGATGACGTTGGCGTATTGGCCGTTGGTCACGTAGCGGATGGCGGCCACCACCTGCAGCTGAGTGGTTCCCTCGTAGATGCTGGTGATGCGTGCGTCGCGGTAGATGCGCTGGCAGGCATACTCCACCATGAAGCCGCTACCGCCGTGCACTTGGATGCAGTCGTAGCCGTTCTGGTTGGCATATTCCGAGTTCATACCTTTGGCAAGGGGCGTGAACGAGTCGGCCAGACGGTTGAAGGCCTTCAACTCTTGGCGCTCCTCGGGCGTCAGCTTACGCTCGCGTGAAATGTCCTCCAGTGCCTTGTAGATGTCCACGTAGCGAGCTGTCTGATAGAGCAGTGCACGACCAGCGTCGAGGCGTGCCTTGATGTTGGCGATAAGTTCTTGCACGGCAGGGAACTCGATGATGGCCTTGCCGAACTGCTTGCGGTCGCGGGCATAAGCGATGGCCTCGTTGTAAGCAGCCTGTGACAGACCGACACTCTGGGCGGCAATACCCAGACGGGCGCCGTTCATCAGCGACATAACATATTTGATAAGACCTAACTTCGTGTCGCCGCACAGTTCGCACTTGGCGTTTTTGTACACGAGCTCGCAGGTAGGACTTCCGTGGATACCCAGCTTGTTCTCGATGCGACGAACATTCACACCGCCGTCACGCTTGTCGTAGATGAACATCGACAGACCGCGACCGTCGCGGGTGCCAGCCTCCGAACGGGCCAGCACCAAGTGAATGTCAGAGTCGCCGTTCGTGATGAAGCGCTTGGAACCGTTGAGGCGCCAGCACTTGTTCTCCTCGTCGTAGGTGGCTTTCAGCATCACGCTCTGCAGGTCGGAACCAGCGTCGGGCTCGGTGAGGTCCATTGACATAGTCTCTCCGGCACACACGCGGGGTACATATTTCTGACGCTGTTCCTCGTTACCGAAGCAGTAGAGTGTCTCGATGCAATCCTGCAAGCTCCAGATGTTCTCGAAGCTGGCATCGCCCGTCGAAACGATTTCGTTAGCGGCCGTGTAAGCCACCACGGGCAGGTTGAGACCGTTATAGCGGCGGGGCATGGTCATGCCGTTGAGGCCGGCCTTGTTCATGGCCGCCAGATTCTCATAGGTTTTTTCTGCGTAGCGCACGCGACCGTTCTCGCAGTGAGGACCTTCGGCGTCCACTGCCTCGGCATTCACGGCCACGGTGTTGGCGGTGATGTCGCCCACGATTTCGAGCATGTGCTCATAGTTGTCGATGGCGTCAGCGTAGTCCTGAGGAGCCTCGGCGTAGGTGTCTTTGTCGGCGAATCCGCGTTCTTTGAGCTCCACAATGCGGGGCATCAGCGAACTGTTTTCTAGCTCGAACTTAATCTCGGGGATGTCTGTATAGAAATTAGCCATGGCTTACTTACTGTTTTGCTTGTAATACTTAATCAATTTGGGAACGACCTCCTCCACGGTGCCGTTGATGACATAGTCGGCGATTTGGTTGATGGGGGCGTTTTCGTCGCTGTTGATGCTGATGATGATGCCGCTCTCCTTCATGCCGGCCACGTGCTGGATAGCACCGCTGATGCCGCAGGCGATATATACCTTGGGGCGAACGGTCACACCGGTCTGGCCAATCTGCATGTCGTGGTCGCAGAAACCGGCGTCCACGGCGGCACGGCTGGCGCCTACTTCGGCGTGCAGCACGCGGGCCAGTTCGTAGAGTTGGTCGAAACCTTCCTTCGAACCCACTCCGTAGCCGCCTGCCACGATTATGGGCGCGCCCTTCAAGTTGTTCTTGGCGGCTTGCACATGGCGGTCGATGACCTTGGTGACATACTCAGCCTCGGGCACAAACTTGGCCACGTCCTCAATGATCACTTCGCCGGGATAGTTGTCGTCCAACACTTCAGCCTTCATCACGCCGCTGCGCACGGTTGCCATCTGCGGGCGGTTCTCGGGGTTCACGATGGTGGCCACGATGTTACCGCCAAATGCGGGGCGAATCTGATAGAGCAGGTTGTCGTAGTGTTTGCCGACCTTTTTATCGTCGTGAGGACCGATTTCCAGACTGGTGCAGTCGGCAGTCAGGCCGCTGTGCAGGGCAGAACTTACGCGCGGACCGAGGTCACGACCCACCACGTCGGCGCCCATGAGGCAGATTTGCGGTTGCTCCTGCTTGAACAGGTTCACCAGCACAGCAGTGTGAGGTTTCGAAGTGTAGGGGGCGAGACCTTCTGCATCGAAGATGTGCAACTTGTCCACGCCATAGGGAAGAATCTGTTTTTCTATGTTGCCGGTGATTCCGCTGCCAGCAGCGACAGCTTCGAGCTTCACGCCCAGCGTGTCGGCCAGCTTGCGACCCTTGGTCAGCAACTCTTGGCTCACTTCGGCCACTTTGGTGCCTTCCAGCTCGCAATATACAAATACGTTGTTCATTGTTCTTTCTTAGTTGTTCGAGTTTCGCAGAATAAAATGCATCTCTCTCTTTGGCTGGTTAACCGATGGTATGGCTGGCCAGCAGTTCCTGCACGAGGCCATTGATGTCCTCGTCGCTGCCGGTGAGTGTCTTGCTCTCCTTGGCCTTGAACACGATGTTCTCCACGGCTTTCACCTTGGTAGGGCTGCCAGCCAGACCGCACTGCTGCAGGTCAGCGTTCACGTCGGCGCAGCTCAACTGACCGATGGTGAGGTAAGGCTTTTGCTCATACTGCTCGGCGTAGGGAAGGTCGGCGAATGTGGTGCCGGGGGCCAACTCCATGGGAGCCAGGGCGCGCTTGAACTTCATTACCAGTTTTATATTGCGGGGGCGGCAAGGAGCAGCGCTGCCATTCACGGTCAGCACACAAGGCAGAGGGCTCTCCACGGTCTCTACGCCACCGTCGATGTGACGCTTCACTGTGATGTGTCCGTCCTTACAGTCCAGAATCTCCTCGGTGTAGGTAATCTGGTTCAGACCCAGTTTCTCTGCCACCTGCGGGCCCACCTGTGCGGTGTCGCCGTCGATGGCCTGACGTCCGCCGATGATGAGGTCGGCGTTGGGAACCACATATTTGATGGCGGTGCTCAGGGCGTAGCTGGTGGCCAGCGTGTCGGCACCGGCGAAAGCGCGGTCGGTGAGCAGATAGCCGCCGTCAGCGCCGCGGTACATGGCTTCGCGTATCACTTCAGCGGCACGGCCAGGACCCATGGTAATCACGGTGACGGTGGTGCCAGGGTTCTGATCTTTCAGTCGGAGCGCCTGTTCCAGCGCGTTCAGATCCTCGGGGTTGAAGATGGCAGGCAGTGCGGAACGATTGACGGTGCCTTCGGGCGTCATAGCGTCGGGTCCCACATTGCGTGTGTCGGGTACTTGCTTGGCAAGCACAACAATGTTCAAACTCATATTTCTATATTATATAAATAATGTATTATGTCTAACAAGGCGCAAAGATACACATTTTCTTTT
Source organism: Bacteroidaceae bacterium (assembly GCA_021443405.1). Classification (GTDB taxonomy): domain Bacteria; phylum Bacteroidota; class Bacteroidia; order Bacteroidales; family Bacteroidaceae; genus Physcousia. Next base: position 360 of record JABUUA010000033.1, on the reverse strand, counting down.
AATTTGTGCAATTTTCTCGTTAAAAAGTGCTTGTTAGGCTGCAAAACTGGGGATAAATTATTCCTTTATCTCGAAGTAGTCTTCCAGTTCCTTTTGAGCGGAGCCGTCGGCATTGTCGATATCGCGCAGGATGACGCCTTGCTCGAGCAGGGCGATGCGCGGGCAGATGTCCACGGTGTGGTTGAGGTTATGGCTCGAAACGAGGATGGTGGCGCCTGTTGTTTTGTTGTATTCCTGCAGCAGATGTTTGATGGCGTGCTGTGAACTGGGGTCGAGGAAGTTGAAGGGCTCGTCGAGGATGAGCACCTTGGGCTGCAGCAGCATGGCGGCGATGATGCCCACCTTCTGCTTGTTACCGGC
>JABUUA010000032.1:8161-22042 GCA_021443405.1 Bacteroidaceae bacterium | reverse complement strand
ACACGTCCTTATGTGTGAGCTCAAACATAAGGACGTTTCGGCTCAGACAATAGCATGTCTCGAGCAGGTGCTCGCGCAGGACCCTCGGCCACATTACCAGAGCGACCCCGACCGCGTCTATGCGATGGAGTTCGCAGGTCTGGAGGTCAAGTTCACCGTGACGGGTGATGTGCTCACCGTTCTCTCCATCACGGAGCTGAAAGATAAGTAGATTCCGGACGATTACTTTCGTTGATACACGCGAACGTAATCAATTTCATACCGCATAGGAAACGAGTCGTTGCTGGGTTCACCGCCATTCTGTCCGCCGATGGCAAGGTCGAGCAAGATGTAATGAGCTTGGTGGAAAGGATTGGTGTGCCTACCTATCGAACCATTTATAGTGACGGTTAAATCCACCTCGTTAAGTAATTCGCCATCAAGATAGATACGAATGTAGTCTTCCGTCCAGTCCATCACCCATGTGTGAAACTTCTCCCCCCAATAAGGGTCGCGCTCGAGGAAGTGGTCGTAAGCGGTCGTCTTGGTGTTCCACACCGCATGATAGCGGCGGTCGTCTCCCCACGCCGCATTGGCAAGAATATGAGGTTTGCCCTTAATATGATAGAACTCCATGACGTCCACCTCACCATTACTGGGCCATTCTCCCTGCACTCCCAGGGTCCAGATAGCGGGCCACGCGCCCATGACCGCCGGTATGCGTGCCCTCACTTCCAAGCGGCCGTACTGGAAGTGAAACGATTGCCGGGTGGTCACGCTGGCCGAGGAATAGCGGGCATAAGGGCGACTCCGACGCCAGTCGCGCGCTCCTTCGCGGTAATTGGGGTTGGGAACACTGTCGCGACGTGCTTCCAACACTAACACGCCGTGCTGACGGTAGGCGTTGGCCGACTGATACCATTGGTATTCTTCGTTCCTAACAAAGCCTTGTTCCGCCTGCCAGACCGTGTCGTCGTAAGGGCCGGAACCGTCGAACTCGTCGTGCCAAACTAACTGATAGTCGCCGGTCTGTGCCCACAGACCACCGCACAAGCAGCAGAAAAGAACGGGTAACAACCAGTGTTTCATCGTTTCCACTTATTAGTTTTTTACGGCGGCCGGCGTCCAACCCTTCAGAAATCGCAGCACTTTTGCCGCATCGTATCCGCTGCCTTCTTCCAAGAAACTGCTGTCCTGAATATGAAGCACCTGCCCATCGCCGTCGAGCACCACTAAGGCGGGATAGCCGAACCGACCGGGATTGTGCAGTCGTTGCATCAAGGCCGGCGCGGCGTCACGACGGGGGTAATTCACATGAATGTACTCAAAGTTCTGCGCGATGACCTCCCTGACGAGGGAATCTTTCTCCACAAACGCCGCCAGTTTCAGACACCAAGGACACCAGTTTCCGCCCACTTGACACACGACAAAGTGCCCCTCGCTCCGCGCCTTTGCGACAGCTTCTTCTATTTGTTGCAGGGGGGCGACCTGTTCGTCATACACCTTCGTCAGCTGAGCCGAGGCAACGGCTGCGGACATGAGAAGCAGGAGCGTGCAATAAAACTTTTTCATCGTAATTACGTTATTTGCTCTCAAAGATACAAAAAATGCCGTGATTTCAGTACATCTTCCCCACAAAATCACTAACTTTGTGCATCATGAAACGCATCATCCAATTTCTGCAACAGCTCAGCGAGCACAACAACCGCGAATGGTTCTTGGCTCACAAAGAAGAATATAACCGGTGTAAAGCACGCTTCGAGGAACTCACGGAACGAGTCATCGCCGGAATCGCCGAGTTCGATGAGTCGATAAAAGACTTGAAGGCAAAGGATTGCACCTATCGCATCTACCGCGACACGCGGTTCTCTGCCGACAAAACTCCCTACAAGACGCACATGGGCGCCTTTATTGTTCCGGGCGGCAAGAAGTCGGGTTACTCGGGGTATTACTTCCAAGTGGGCGCGCGGAACGATTGCGGCTATCCAGGCGGCTGTTTGTTGGCGACCGGGAATTATTGCTGCGAGCCCGCGGCGCTCCGGATTTTGCGCGAAGACATCTGCAACGAGCCCCGCACTTTCGAGGATACCTTGCTGCAAGCCAAGGGATTCGAGCTCGACGATGAATGGTCGCTCAAGAAGACGCCGGCGGGCTTCCCTTCCGACCAGCCCTATTCCGACTATCTGCGCCTCAAGGCCTTCTGCCTCTGCCGCACCGTAGATAACCGTTACATGCAGTCAGCCGATGTGGCCGACCGCCTTATCAGTGATTTCAAGGGAACAAAGCCGTTCCTCGATTTCATCAATCGTGCCATCGCTTTTTCCAAAGAATAAGACGCCATGCTTACTATCTTTCAGGGCCGACCGACCCAGGGTGACAACCGCATGGAGCGGGAAATTCGCGTCTATGATTTGCTCGACCAACTCGGAATCTCCTATGAACGCCTCGACCACGAGCCGGCCATGACCATGGAGGTGTGCGCACAGATTGACGCGGCTTTCGAGCGACTTCCCCTCGAAGCATTCAAGGAAAGCGCCGCCGACTCCGCAGGTCGGCACCCCATCATCTGCAAGAATTTGTTTCTCTGTAACCGTCAGCGGACCAAGTTCTACTTACTGATGATTCCGGGCGACAAGAAGTTTCTCACCAAAGATTTGTCGGCCCAAATCAATTCGGCCCGACTTTCCTTCGCCGGCGAAGAGGACATGCTGAAGTATTTAGACGTCACGCCGGGCTCCGCCTCGGTAATGGGCCTGATGAACGACCACGACAATGCCGTTCAACTACTGATTGACCAGGACATTTTCCGCAGTGAACTCATAGGGTTTCATCCGTGCATCAACACCTCAAGCCTGCGATTAAAGTTGAAGGATCTTACCGAGAAGATTCTGCCCGCCATCCATCACACTCCCATCGTTGTGCAATTATAAAGCCCAAAAGTATGGGAACTTCTGGGCTTCATATTAGATTGTTTATTTAAGCGTGTGGCAGGAACTTCCGTCGAAGCAGTGGGTGCAGACCTTGCATTTCGGTAACCCGATAGCCTTGATGATAGTTTCCAAGGTGGAGAACTTCAGGCTGTCGAGGTTCAGACGACGGGCTATCTCAGCCACCATGGCCTGATATTCGGGACTTCCCGTAGTGGCATAGGCCTTCAGTTTCTCCTCAGAAACATCCACATTGTCGGCCGTGTGTGCATCGGCAAGCATGGTCGCCTTGGCACTACCCGTCTCGAAGTCCTTGATGACTCGACGTGTTATCAGTTCCAATTCGCTCTTAGAAGCGGAGAAATTCACAAAGGGACAAGCGTAAATCAATGGCGGGCACGCAATGCGCATGTGCACTTCCTTGGCCCCCAGTTCCTTAAGAATCTTGGTATTCTCGCGCAATTGTGTGCCGCGGACGATAGAGTCGTCGCAGAACAAACAACGCTTGCCGCGCAACATGTCGCGGTTAGGGATGAGCTTCATCTTCGCAACGAGATTGCGCATTTCCTGGCGGGCGGGCATGAACGAGCGCGGCCACGTCGGGGTGTATTTCGCTATGCCTCGCTGATAATGAACGTTATGTCCGGCCGCATAGCCGTGGGCCATGGCCACGCCCGAATCGGGGATGCCACCCACACAGTCTATATCTGTCTCGTCGCTTTCGCCCATGACTCGGCCCGTTTCAAAGCGCATGTCCTCCACATTCTTCCCTTCGTAGCACGAGGTGGGAAAGCCGTAGTAAATCCAGAGGAAAGAACATATCTGCATCTCTTCCTCGGGCTTTCGCAGCTGTTCCATGCCTTCCGGGCGCAGCCGCACCACTTCGCCCGGACCCACATAATACGACGTCTCGAACCCAAGATTCGGGAACGCGGTGCTCTCGCTCGTGGCGGCCATGGCGCCTTCTTTGGTTCCCACTACAATGGGTGTGCGCCCCCAACGGTCGCGAGCCGCAATGATTCCGTCTTCGGTGAGCAGAAGCAACGAGCAAGACCCCTTCACGCGACGATACACATTCTCTATGCCTTCGACGTAGGTCTTGCCCTTGATGATGAGCAGGCTTATGATTTCCGTGGGATTTATCTTGCCAGACGAGAATTCACTCAAGTGCATGTTCTCGGCCAGAAGTTCCTCGGCCAGTTCCTCGATATTATTGATTTTTGCCACAGTCACAATGGCGAAACGCCCCAGATGACAGTTCATCAGCAAAGGCTGCGCGTCAGTATCGCTGATGACTCCAATACCGCTTTTACCCACAAATTTGTCCAACTCGGGCTCGAAGCGCGTACGGAAATAGGTGTTCTCAAGATTGTGGATGGCACGGTAGAACCCACGTCCCTCATCATACGTGGCCATGCCGCCTCTGCGTGTTCCTAAATGTGACTGGTAGTCGGTGCCGTAAAATAAATCGGTCGAGCACTCGACTTGCTGAACTGTACCAAAGAAACCTCCCATGGTGATGTAACTTTCTTTTTTTTAATACCTTAAACGAAACCTGCCTGACAGGCACGAAATTTCACTCACAAAGTTACAAAAAATCCGTTAAATAGCGATGTCAAACCCACGAAAAAAGGTCGCTATTTTGTAGCGACCCTTATTTTATGTGTTTGCTGTAAGCAAGAGATTAGATAGCTGCCTCGAGCTCTGCACCAACCTTTGCCTTCACCACCTTCTTAGCGGGGATAACCATGGCCTCACCAGTAGAGGGGTTCTTACCGTTGCGCTCGGCACGCTCAACAACACTCAAAGTGATGATACCGGGGATTTGTACCTTCTCACCAGCCTTCAGAGCGTCTTTAACAGCAGCAATGGCAGCGTCGATTGCCTTCTTAGAATCTACCTTGCTCATACCAGCGGCCTCAGCAACCTTTGCGATCAATTCAGTCTTGTTCATAATTTATAGTTTAATAAGTTAATATATGTAGTTCCACATTGCACGACAAAAGTAAGGGGAAATTTCCGAATCACCAAACAAATCAGAAAAAAAACTGCAATAATTGCCATATTTTCTATAAAATAAGGTGAAAGAATGTCGTTAAGCATAATATTTCTTATCTTTGTGATATGATTTTTAACTCACTATCTATGGCCGCCATGAAACCCATTTTTGTATTCATTTGTCTGAGTCTTTCTCTTGCAACGTCAGCACAAGACCTCACCTTCCGCCAGTGGGCACAGACGCCGCCTATGGGCTGGAACTCCTGGGACTGCTATGGTCCGACCGTCACCGAGGACGAGGTGAAGGCCAATGCCGACTACATGGCAAAGTACCTGAAAGAATATGGTTGGGAATACGTAGTGGTGGATATCCGCTGGTTTGTGGAGAACGACAAGGCCGGCGGCTATAATCAGACCGACCCACGTTACGTCATCGACGAATACGGCCGCTATACACCTGCCGTGAATCGTTTCCCCTCGGCCGCCGATGGCAAAGGTTTCAAGCCTCTGGCCGACTATATCCACAGCCTCGGACTTAAGTTCGGCATCCACCTCATGCGCGGACTTCCCAAGCAAGCTGCTGCGCGCAAACTTCCCATCAAGGGCGCGGACGGAATCACATGCGACCAGATATGCAGCAACGATTCCGCCTGTACTTGGTTGCGGGACAACTATAAAGTAGTATGCACGCGTGCAGGCGCGCAAACCTATTATAATAGTTGCTTTGACATGTATGCTGCCTGGGGCGTGGACTACGTGAAGATAGATGACCTTAGCCGTCCCTACCACACGGGCGAGATAGAAATGATACGTAAGGCCATAGACCAAACGGGACGGCCCATCGTTCTCTCGCTCTCTCCGGGCGAAACACCCTTGAATGCCATGAATCACGTAGTGACGCATGCCAACATGTGGCGCACAGTCGATGACTTCTGGGATAACTGGGATCAACTGCAATATCAGTTCAGAGTCTGCGAGAAGTGGGCACCTTACATCGCACCCGGCACGTGGCCCGACGCTGACATGCTGCCGCTGGGCAAGCTGAGCATCCGAGGCGAGCGCGGAGAAGAGCGCATGACGAAGTTCACACACGACGAGCAATACACCGTCATGAACCTTTGGACCATCTTCCGAAGTCCGCTCATGTTTGGCGGCGACTTGCCTCAGAACGACGCATTCACCCTTTCGTTGCTCACCAATCGAAGGGTTCTCGACGTCCATCGCTATAGCACGAACAACCGCCCCATAAGCAATGACAACGGCCTCATTGTCTGGTCGGCCGACGACACACGCAACGGCAACAAGTACGTTGCCGTCTTTAACACCCGCGGCCAAGAATACGCCAACACGAAGAAGGCGCTCTATCGAAGCGGCACTATCTCCTATTTGACCACGGGCTATCAAACGAACGTGGATGTGAAACTGCCGAAGAAGTGTCGCCAACTGGCTCTCGTCGTCACCGACGGAGGCGACGGAAACAACTGGGACCACGCCGACTGGTGCAACCCCACAGTTACGCTCAAGAACGGCAAGACAATAGATCTTACGACGCTTCCTCTGCTGAAGAAAACGGCCGGATGGAACTCCGTGCACACCAATACCGACCTATACGGCAACCCCTTACGTATCGACGGAAAACCGTATGCGAAAGGATTTGGCACCCACAGTAATTCCGTCATTCTCGTCAATCTGCCCAAGGGCGCCGTCCGATTCTCGTGCATAGCCGGCATCAATGATTCGGGCATCAAGGACGGAGGCTCGAAATCAAGTTGCGAATTCATGGTGTTCGACCACGACGCCACGGAGCACGTCGAGGCTCCGGCAAGCGCAGCTATCCCCGTTGACCTCCGCCAGCTGGGCATCGCCGACGGTGAGGAATGGACGTTCACCGACCTTTGGAGCGGCGAGGAAATGGGCACCTTCGCCAACGACCAATGCAAGGTGAGCCTCGCTCCCCATGCAAGTGCGCTCTACAAGATTAGCAAGAAATAGTCGTCCTTACCTTATATAATATAGTATGCGCGCGCGAGTCCTGACCTTTTTGCTCTGTCTGTTGACCCTGCCCATCACGGCAAAGACACGACAGATAAAGCATGTTTCGCCCATCAACATAACGGTAACGAAGGGAAATGTTCCCTCGTTGCCATGGCGTGTGTGGGTAACTTACAACGACGGCCACTGCGAATGGCGGCAAACTCGATGGAACAATGCACAGCCACAGACCGAACAAGAACTGGCCCAACGACCCGTCGGCACACAGTACACCATACAAGGTTTCATCTTAGGCGATAACACGCAGGCGCAAGGTTTCCCCATAGAAGCGGCGGTGAAAGTAGTGGACCAACCAGCGAAAGCACCTGACCTGGTGGCCAACACATTACCACTGAACGCCGTGCACATAACGGGGAACACGCTCCTTTCCCGCAACCGCGACCGCGACATCGAGGCATTGTTGGCACTGGACATCACCCAGCAGCTCTACAATTACCGCGACACCTACGGTCTGCCCACGGCGGGCTACACCGAAAGCGACGGCTGGGACTCGCCCACCACTAAGCTAAAGGGGCACGGTACTGGCCATTATATGTCGGCACTCGCCATGGGCTTTGCCAGCGCCACAAAGGCTTGGCAGCGCGACAGTCTGCGCTCGCGCATCTGCCGAATTGTGGACGAACTGCGGCTTTGCCAAGAACGAACCTTCATCTATGACCCGACGCTGGGCCGCTATCGTGAGGCGCGTGATTTGGCTCCCGAGGCGGAACTGCCGCTCTTGAAAGGCACGTGGGAGGCGTTTGACCACTACAAACAAGACTGGACGAACTATGGTTATGGCTACCTGAATGCGATTCCCGCCCAGCACCCTGTCCTTATAGAAATGTACCGAGCCTATAACAACGAGGCTTGGGTGTGGGCACCTTACTACACCATTCACAAGCAGTTGGCCGGGCTCATCGACATAGCCCTGCTGATTGACGACCCGTCGATTGCCGCGAAAGCCAAACTCATCGCCACCGACATGGGCTTATGGGTGTGGAACCGTCTGCACTACCGAACCTACGTGACAACGACGGGTTCGCAGGAGGAACGGCGCGCACGGCCCGGCAATCGTTACGAGATGTGGAACATGTACATCGCGGGCGAAGTGGGCGGCATGAGCGAATCGCTGGCGCGTCTGGCCGAGATGAACCGCGACGACTCGGCGAAAGCGGAGCGTCTGCTCGAGGCGTCCGGCTACTTCGATGCACCGGCCTTCTTCGAACCGTTGGCTCACAACATCGACGATATACGCACCCGTCATGCCAATCAACATATCCCCATGATTACAGGTGCCTTACGTGAGTACCGAGTCGGGCGCAACCCTTACTACTACTCCATAGCACGTAACTTCTGGGACATGGTGCAGAGTCGCTACGTTTATAGCACGGGCGGCGTGGGCAACGGCGAAATGTTTCGCCAGCCTTATACACAGATGCTGAGCATGACGACGCATCCCAACGCCGACATCAACGAGACGTGCTGCGCCTACAATCTGGCCAAACTCACCAAAGACTTGGCTTGTTTCACGCCCGACGACGCCGGTCTTATGGACTATTATGAGCGCGTTCTGTACAATCAAATCATAGGTTCGCTCCACCCTACCGCCTGGGCTTGCACCTACCAATACGCAGTCGGACTGCACGGTCAAAAGCCGTTTGGCAACGAGACTCCGCAGAGCACTTGCTGCGGCGGCACTGGCGTGGAGAACCACGTCAAATACCAAGAGGCGGCCTATCTGGCCAACGACACTTGTTTGTGGGTATCGCTGTATCTGCCCACCGAGGTGAACACCCAGCAACTTGCTTTCACCCAGACTTGTTCGTGGCCGGCTGAGCACTCGGAAATCACATTCCTTCGGTCCGAATGTCCCGTCGCCGTCAAACTGCGCGTCCCTTATTGGGCCACCGACGGCTTTACGATTCGACTCAACGGCCGGACGCTTTGCGAGCATCCTCAGCCCAGCAGCTACTTCACCATACCGGCCCGCCGATGGGAGGAGGGCGACCGCATCAGCATAGATATGCCCTTCACCGTGCATGTGAACTTTGGTCCCGACAAGATGGATATCGCGGCCACGGACGAACGTGGCGGGCGTCGCAGCTTCCCCGCCGAATGGTTGGGAACTCTCATGTGCGGACCTCTGGCTATGGCTACGCCCGACGCCACCACATGGGAGGAGACGGAAATCACCGTTCGCACTGATTTATCGGACATTAAGCGGGCAGACGACAGCGAAGGACTGGTGACGCTCACGGTGGCAGGCAAGCATTTCTACCCCGACTATAGCTTTTCCACCCCCAGCACCCACTATTTGCGACTGCACGTTGACGGCAACAAGAAGAAACAAAGGAAAGCACATCTCGACCGCACTGCCCTGGCGACGGCGCTGCAACTGGCCGAGGAGCGCCTCGCTACGCCACAACGTTGGGCGCCGCACGGGCTGAAGAAAATGCAGACGGCTTACGACGCTGCCCGACAAGGGAGCACGGCCAAGGTGCAACGCGATATCGACGCGCTCACAGCAGAACTGAACATGACCCTGAACAGCATGCGCCCGAGCCATCTCGCCGAGCCCGAGGATTTGGCTGAACTCGAAGCACTTCTGCACAGCAACCGAAGCATCAATGACGACGCTCGTCGCTACGCCAACATGGTCATCCGCTATGTTCGCGACGGAAGCGGCACGCCGGATATGATTGAAAAAGCCGTCAACCAAATCAAGGCGACCCCATAGCACAAAACAATCATTAGGAGGTGCCGAAAAAGACGTCCTATTGTCTGGCCTCACACATAAGGACGTGTGAGCTCAAACATAAGGACGTCTAAGCCCAAACATACGCATGTCTGAAACCAACCGTCTGAACCCCTTTTTTCTGTCCTCTGCATCTCTTGCTGACGTTCCCGCGTTGAGTCACAAAACACAAAAAAAGATGAAAACAAGTACATCATAAAGATTTATTTTGTATCTTTGCATGTTGATAATGTGACGAATGATTACACTGACACAATTGTTTAGTTGCTGCGGGCGATACCCCCCCCCTATAACTAACAATTATAAAGTCAGTTAAATCATTGCGAACTTACGACAGGAAACAAAAAAATAGCACAAGAAACCCGCAACATCTGCAGTATGGGATACAGACCAAATAAAATGATTAACCTCTGCCTCGCACACATGAGCGAAAGCGGCGAGGAACAAAAATACATACAAGAGGCTTTCGACACCAATTGGGTAGTACCTCTCGGGCCCAACGTGGACGCGTTCGAGGCAGAACTTGAGAAGTTTGTGGGCCAGCAGCGGGCAGTTGTGGCTCTTGCCACGGGCACATCGGCCGTGCATCTTGCGCTGATTGCGTGCGGCGTGCAACCGGGCGACGAGGTGATTGTGCAGAGCTTCACGTTCTGCGCTTCGGCAAACCCCGTGAAATATCTGGGTGCCACGCCTGTGTTCGTCGATTCGGAACCCGAGACTTGGAATATGGACCCCTCCCTGCTGGAAGCAGCTATCGAGGACCGCGTCGCCGTGACGGGCCAAAAACCTAAGGCCATCGTGCCGGTGGCGCTGTATGGAATGCCCTACGACTGCGAGAAAATCATGGCCATTGCCGCCCGCTACGGGATTCCCGTGATAGAGGACGCCGCCGAAGGTTTCGGCTCGCGCTTCGACGGCAAAATGTTGGGCACGTTCGGACGATTCGGCGTCCTGTCGTTCAACGGCAATAAAATGATTACAACCTCGGGCGGCGGCGCTTTGATCTGCCAGAACGCTGAGGAAAAGAATACCGCCATGTGGTATGCCACGCAAGCACGTGACGCCTATCCCTATTACGAGCACACGACCATCGGCTACAATTACCGCATGAGCAACGTCTGCGCAGGCATCGGCCGCGGACAGATGACGGTGGCCGACGCCCACATAGCCCACCACAAACATGTGCAGGCACTTTACGAGGAACTTTTAGCCGATGTTCCCGGCATCCACCTTCACAAGCAGCCAGCCGACCCGCGCTACGACTCGAACTACTGGTTGTGCACAGCCACCATCGACGCCGACGTGAAGGTGATGGGCCAGGAAAATGCCTACAAGGAAGTAATAACCACCGCCGTGGGTGGCGCGGCCGGCGTCATCAAGTCAGTAGATTCGGCCACCACCGACTGCCAGCCCAACGACAATGTTGAGGCGCTGCGCGTGGCGATGCTTGAGAAAATGGTGGAGGTTCGCCCCGTGTGGAAGCCCATGCATAAGCAGCCCGTCTATGCCGGGTCGCCAGCCTACGTCAACGGCGTGAGCGAATCCATCTTCAAGGTTGGCTTCTGCCTTCCCGCCGGACCGTGTGTCTCGGACGACGATGTCCGCTACATCGTGGACTGCCTCAAGGAAGTCATCGTTCGATGAACACATAGTTTGGAGTTGAGAGATGATAGCTTAGAGATGAAAGGTTTCATTATTTCTCAACTCTCAGTTATAAGCTATAAGCTAAAAACTATAAGCTCTCAGCTGTAAGCTCTAATCAAATCATCCGAAAACCTAAATCATCTATGCAATACCATATCTTCTCGCCTTACCGCATCTGCACTGTTGGGGCTCATTCCGACCATCAGCACGGTCTTATCAGCGGCTTTGCGCTGGACAAAGGTATCGACCTTTGGTTCGACATCACGGCGGACGGCACTGTGGACTTGGAGTCGCGGACGTTCGACGGAAAGATATCATTCAACATTCAAGAGGAGACGCTCATCAAGCAAGGCAATTGGGGCGACTATGCCCGCGGCGCAAAATACGCACTTCGCAAGAAATTCGAACTGAAGCACGGCATACGCGGTGTGCTGCAGGGCTCGATGCCCGTGGGCGGACTATCGTCGTCGGCAGCCGTGCTGATTGCTTATGTGATGGCTTACGCCAAGGCCAACGACATCACGCTCACACCCTTCGAAGTGGCGCAGACCGCTTCTGTGGCCGAGCGCGAGTATATCGGACTGAACAATGGTATAATGGACCAGGCTTGCATCGCGCTGGGCAAGAAAGATCACCTGCTGATGTTCGACTGCGACAGCAACGATTACCGGCTCATTCCCTTCGGTGGAAGGAAGTCGGACAAGGGCGGACTGCCCTTCAAACTTGCGGTCTTCTTCTCTGGTCTCACGCGGTCGTTGGTGAACAGCGATTTCAATCTCCGCGTGCAGGAATGCAAGGTGGCGGCGTGGAACATTATGGCCTATGACGACGCTCCTATAAAGTCGTTTGACCGAACATTCATGCGCGACGTCCCTCGCGAGAAATACTTGAAATACAAAGACCAGATGCCTGCACGATTTGCCCGCCGCGCCGAGCACTTCTTCTCGGAATATAAGCGCGTCCGCGAGGCGGTGACTGCTTGGGAAAACGGCGACCTGACGTGGTTCGGCCGATTAAGTTTCGAGAGTTGCGAGTCGTCGCTGCACAACTGGGAGTGCGGGTCGCCCGAGCTGAATGCTATTTATCAAGCCATGAGAAAGACGGACGGCGTCTATGGCGGCCGATTCTCTGGCGCGGGATTCAAGGGCGCTTGCATCGCCATCATCGATCCATCAAAGGCCGACAACATTGAAAAAGCCATCCGCGAGGAATATCTTGCGCAATATCCTCAATACGAGAAGACGTATCAGACCTTTATCTGCGAGTCGAGCGACGGCGCCCGCTTCGTGGAAAGCGACTGAGAACCTGTTCATCTAACAAGAAGAATAAGATGAAAAATATAGTTATTGCAGCCGGATACGCCACACGCCTCTATCCGCTCACCGAGAACTTCCCCAAACCTCTTCTCAAGGTGGGAGGCAGCACAATACTGGGACGGATGATGCACGACGTGGACACCTTCCCCGAGGTTGACGAGCACATCATCGTCACCAACCATAAGTTTGCCCACATCTTCGAAGCGTGGGCGGCCACAGAAACTTTCGCCAAGCCCGTGCGCATCATTGACGACGGCACCTCTACCAACGAAACCCGACTGGGAGCCGTACGCGACTTGCTGCTCGCCATCGAAACTTGTCAGGTGGACGACGATATAATGGTGCTGGCCGCCGATAATCTGCTGGACTTTTCCTTGCGCGACTACGTCGATTTCTTCTTGCAAAAGGGGACCAGCGTATGCATGTGTCACCACCAGCCCAGTTTGGAACGTCTGCACCGCAGCGGTGTGGTGGAATTGGACGACCATCAGCGGGTCATCGGTATGGAGGAGAAACCGGCCGAACCAAAGAGCCATTGGTCAACGCCGCCCTTCTATATCTATCACAAGAACGATATGCCGCTCATCCGCGACTGCATGAATCACGGCTGCGGATTCGATGCGCCGGGCAACTTGCTCCGCTATCTCTGCCAACTTGTGCCCATCCACGCTTATGTGATGAAGGGCAACCGATTCGACATCGGCAGTCTGGACACCTACGAAGAAGCAAAACGAATCTACGGAGAATAGACCATGACCACCATTTTAATAACTGGAGCCGCCGGATTTATCGGCAGTAACCTATGCGAGCGACTGCTGAAAGACGACGCCGAGGCTAAGGTCATCGGCATCGACAATCTCAACGACTACTATGACGTAAACATCAAGCACTGGCGTCTCGACCGTCTCGCGCAGTTCGGCGACCGCTTCATTTTCATCAAAGGTTCCATCGCCGACAAAGCGCTGATTACAGACACCTTTGCTACTTACCGCCCGTCGCTGGTGGTAAATCTGGCTGCCCAGGCGGGAGTCCGCTACAGCATCACCAACCCCGACGCCTACATCGAGGCAAACCTGATAGGATTCTACAACATCCTCGAGGCGTGCCGCCACAGTTACGACGGTGGGGCAGAGGGAGTTCGTCACCTCGTCTATGCCTCTTCATCATCGGTATATGGCAGCAACAAGAAAGTGCCATATTCTACCGATGACAAAGTGGATAACCCCGT